>NZ_CP062260.1:6625000-6941504 GCF_014863545.1 Paenibacillus sp. JNUCC32
GCTTATCTCCCCCAAGAGTCCACATCGACGGGGAGGTTTGGCACCTCGATGTCGGCTCATCGCATCCTGGGGCTGAAGTAGGTCCCAAGGGTTGGGCTGTTCGCCCATTAAAGCGGTACGCGAGCTGGGTTCAGAACGTCGTGAGACAGTTCGGTCCCTATCTGTCGTGGGCGTAGGAAATTTGAGAGGAGCTGTCCTTAGTACGAGAGGACCGGGATGGACGTACCGCTGGTGCACCAGTTGTTCCGCCAGGAGCATGGCTGGGTAGCTACGTACGGACGGGATAAGCGCTGAAAGCATCTAAGCGTGAAGCCCCCCTCAAGATGAGATTTCCCAGTATGTAAGACCCCTTGAAGACGACGAGGTAGATAGGTTGGAGGTGGAAGTGCAGCAATGCATGGAGCTGACCAATACTAATCGGTCGAGGGCTTATCCAAAATTACCCCAAAAAGTGAAGCAAAGCTTTGAAGCAGATGCCGAATACTTTTCGGGGACCCCGATACCACATCGGGTGAATGCTACTGATTCTAATGTGCTGCAAATTCGTTTCGTATCTAGTTTTCAGGTGATCAATCACTTGAATTGAATATTGTTCCCTGATAGCTCAGTTGGTAGAGCACTCGACTGTTAATCGAGTTGTCACAGGTTCGAGTCCTGTTCGGGGAGCCATTTATGGAGAGGTGTCCGAGTTGGCCGAAGGAGCACGATTGGAAATCGTGTAGGCGCCAAAAGCGTCTCGAGGGTTCGAATCCCTCTCTCTCCGCCACTATTATTTTAAGCAAGGCCCGTTGGTCAAGGGGTTAAGACACCTCCCTTTCACGGAGGTAACAGGGGTTCGAATCCCCTACGGGTCACCACTTTCTTTAAAAAACACTTGCTTCTTATATCAGATTTTGGTATGATAAAAGTCGCTTTGTTACGGAGGCTTAGCTCAGCTGGGAGAGCATCTGCCTTACAAGCAGAGGGTCGGGGGTTCGATCCCCTCAGCCTCCACCATGATTTTTCACCATTGCAGCAACCCTTTTAATGACGCGGGGTGGAGCAGTTCGGTAGCTCGTCGGGCTCATAACCCGAAGGTCGTAGGTTCAAATCCTGCCCCCGCAACCAATTTATATCGCAATAGCGATAGTGCCTCGTGGAACTGTGGTGTAGAGGCCTAACATGCCTGCCTGTCACGCAGGAGATCGCGGGTTCGAATCCCGTCAGTTCCGCCATTTTTACAAGTTTCATAGATGACTTTGGGATGAGATGCGTATCCGATATGGGATTCGTCAAAGTCCAAAATGAGCTCTATGGCTCGGTAGCTCAGTCGGTAGAGCAGAGGACTGAAAATCCTCGTGTCGGCGGTTCGATTCCGTCCCGAGCCACCATGTACCTTTTATAATTTTATACGCCGGTGTAGCTCAATTGGTAGAGCAACTGACTTGTAATCAGTAGGTTGGGGGTTCAAGTCCTCTCGCCGGCACCATTCTGGAGGATTAGTGAAGTGGCTAAACACGGCAGACTGTAAATCTGCTCTCTTCGAGTTCGGTGGTTCGAATCCATCATCCTCCACCAGTTTTTAGGGGCATAGTTTAAAGGTAGAACAGCGGTCTCCAAAACCGTTAGTGTGGGTTCAATTCCTGCTGCCCCTGCCAATCGAATCAATTTATAGTACAATATGGCGGTCGTGGCGAAGTGGTTAACGCACCGGATTGTGGCTCCGGCACTCGGGGGTTCAATTCCCCTCGATCGCCCCATATTACAAAATCATATTGGGGATTAGCCAAGCGGTAAGGCAACGGACTTTGACTCCGTCATGCATAGGTTCGAATCCTATATCCCCAGCCATTGATTTTATGTTTGCGGACGTGGCTCAGCGGTAGAGCATCGCCTTGCCAAGGCGAGGGTCGCGGGTTCGATTCCCGTCGTCCGCTCCATTTTTATTTCTGGCGCCATAGCCAAGTGGTAAGGCACAGCTCTGCAAAAGCTTTATCCCCAGTTCGAATCTGGGTGGCGCCTCCATAACAACCATATGTGCCCTTAGCTCAGCTGGATAGAGCGTTTGACTACGAATCAAAAGGTCAGGAGTTCGAATCTCTTAGGGCACGCCATTGTGTAAGCCGGTGTGGCGGAATTGGCAGACGCGCGCGACTCAAAATCGTGAGGGAAACCGTGGGGGTTCGAGTCCCTTCACCGGCATCAATCAAAAGGAATGTAGACGATCAACGTCTGCATTCCTTTTTTTGTTGTCTCTCCATCGAAGCATCCACACGATAAGTCCACTCCCAATCGCAGCTGCTGAGGATCGTTCTCCTGTAGATCGATGTTCCTTCAATAAGTGATACGGTAACAGCAGGGTGTTCGTTCACGGATATAACGCAAAAACTGCAGACCAGTCCAGAGGTTGGACGTAGGTCTATAGGAAGCCCCGCCTTAGGTCTAGGTCCAAAAACCGTCCACAGGCCGTTTTAGTCAAACTCGAAATTACCTAGAATAGAGTCATAAGGTTGAACAAATGAAACAACGATCAAACAACAGAAAGGCGGTGTATAAATGAGGAATTCAAAAGGCAATGGAATGAGTATCCTGTTGATTGGTTTAGGGATCTTGGTTCTTCTGGGAGTATTCGGTCCTCTGCTTGGATGGTTGTTCAGTCTTCTAATTCCGATACTGATGGTTGCTTTGGGATATTACGGAATTCGAAGAGGCAATACCTTGATGGGATGGATCATTCTCGGTATCGGCATCATCTGGTTGATGGGTAAACTGTCTTGGCTGATCGGTCCGATCCTTGGTGTCATCTTAATCATCTACGGAGTGTCCCGATTGAAGAATGGAAGACCCCGTTATTGATAAGGAACCACTACATTATATAACCTGCATAAACAACAGATCAGATCATGATAGATGAGGAGGGCTAAGCCGATATGAGTGTTTTCCGGCGGATAAGAGACATAACTGTAGCAACATTGAATGAAAAGCTCGAGCAGAGCCAGGATCCGGTTCGATTGATCGACCAGTTCCTACATTCAACCAGACAGGACATTGCTGAGGCCGAGAAGCTGCAGCAGCAATGCCAAGTACATTCCAGACAGCTGAAACAGCAGGTGGATCAAGCGGAAACCATGCGATTTAAACGCGAAGAGCAGGCACTGCTTGCCTTGAAGGCCGGCGAAGAGCATCTTGCCAAGCTGGCATTGCAGGAGAAGCTGATTTATGAGGAAAAGATTGAACAGTATCAAGGCCTGTTATCCTCAAGCCTGGAGTCGTTGAAAGAAATCGAGGAGCAGCTCGGTGAGCTGCGGATGGAATATCAGACGGTCTACAGCAAACGCCAGTATTATGTTGCCCGAGTGGAAACCCTTCGTCTTCAGCAAAAAATGAATGAACGTACGGGGTCCTATGGCGGGGGTCATGATGTACCGAAGATGTTCAATCGCCTCGAGGACCGTATCAGCGACTGGGAACTGGAAGCCAGAAGCCTTCGCGATTTACGCCGCATGGGGCAGGAATACATGGATCAGGCTGGAGAATCCGTCTCCACGGTATTGGAAAAGGAACTTGCCCGCTTGAAGCAAAAGCTGAATAACAGCGGAAAGGAGTAACCATGACAAGATTGTACCGTTCCACCCGAGACAAGATGTTCACAGGGTTGATCGGCGGTATATCCGATCATTTCGGAGTCGAATCTACCCTACTTAGAATCATATTTGTAGTCAGTATCTTTTTCACAGGCGGTACAACGCTGTTGATCTATCTGATTGCAACCCTCGTCGTTCCTAAAGAGCCGTATTATCACGATCCGTACGGGCCTCAAGGAAGACATGGCGGCGGATACCGTTACAACGACCATCCGGGCCCGGGGCCAGGCTACAACAGCTACAATGATGCTTATGGACGTCATCAAGGCTATCCGAACCCTAATGAGCATGGAAGCTTTGGTCCCAAATATGACCGTCCCAACGGCACAAGAACGAACGCGTCCACCGATTCCGATCTGGATGCGATGATGAAGGATATTGAAAGAAAAGCCATGCAAAAAGAAATCGAAGAATTGAAGAAAAAACTTTCGAACTATGAGAAGGGAGATAAATAACATGGGAGTATTTAAAAGAATCAAGGATATGACGAAAGCATCGGTGAACGAGCTGCTGGATAAAGTGGAGGATCCGATCGTAATGCTGAACCAGTACCTGCGCGACATGGAGGCAGAAATTCATGAAGCAGAGGTAACGGTTGCGAAGCAAATGGCAAATGAGCGTCGCATGAAGCAGCGCGTCGATGAGGCTGTGAAGATGGCGGCACAACGTGAAGCTCAAGCGGAATTGGCTCTGAAAAACGGTCAAGAAGAAGTGGCTCGCAAGCTGCTTGAAGAAAAGATCTATTTCGATCAAAAAGAAACCGAGTACGTGGAACTGCACCTGCAATCCGAGGCTCAAGCGAAAGAGCTTGTTGCTCAGCTGCATGAAATGAAAGACGAGTTCTACAAAATGCGCAACAAGCGCAATGAGCTTGTAGCTCGCGCTCAAATGGCGAAAGCGAAGAAGCAAATGTCTCAAGTGAGCAGCCTGCATACCATTGAAAGCGGCAGTGCTTCGATGGGCTTCCACCGCATGGAAGAAAAAATCATGCAAATGGAAGCTGAAGCTGATGTGCTTCGCGCACCATACCGCCCTAACAACGCAGCATACACAAGCCCAGTGGATGCTGAGAAGCAACTGAAGGTGGATGAGCAGCTGCAAGCGTTGAAAAACAAAATGGGGAAATCCTCGAAATCCGAGTAATTCCTTAGCAAGTCAGCAAAATAAGAACAAAGCGTATTCGAATACCGTGTTCATATGATATGCTATACGAATGAGATTGTCGTATAGTACAGGCAAAGCCATACAGTGGGGAGCATCTCACTGATATGGCTTTTCCGAGCTTATATCTTGGTCATCAAGGAGGTGCGACATGGACAGAAACCGCTGGATAGCAGTAGGTTTAATCAGCTTGGGTTTTATTATGCTTTTCGGCCGATGGTTTGGTTTCTTCACCATTGTCGCCCTGTTGCTCATCTTCGCGGGCGTCCTTCAGATCAGGCAAGGCCATGTGAAGAAGGGGTACATTCTGCTCGGCGTCGGAGCCGTGCTGCTGCTGCTCGAGCATCTTATGTTGATTATTGGCGTCAGTTTGATATCGCTGGGGATTTTCTACGGCAAGTCCAAACGGGCCCATACCACGACCAGATATATTCAGAAGCAGAATTTTATGTCCAACTTTGACTGGGACCGTGCACCCTGGGTGATGCGCAGCTTGAGCGTGTGGCATGTGCTCGGGGAAGCGGATGTGGATCTGTCCCTGGCGCTTCCCGAAGAACGCCAAACGGTGCTCATGTTCCACGGAATGCTCGGTGATATCGATCTGATGATCCCGGACTATTACGGGGTGGAGATCGAAGCATTCATCTTGTTCGGATCGATTCATATGGACGACCGGAAGGAAACCGGCATATTGAACCGAGTGAAATATCAATCGCCCAATTATGACACCAGCGAATATAAAGTGAAATTTATCGTTTCTTATTTAGGCGGAGATTTGAATATAAGAATGACATAATAAACGTATTGTTTTGTGTAAACCATTCAGGAGGGTTGCCCCGTGGAAACGGAAAAGAAAGCAAATATCATTACCCGAAGTATGCGTGAGGGGACCCTTCTGGGATTGGTTGTCATGCTCGTTGTCCTTTATTTATTATATACATATGGTTATCTTCAACCGTTTGAGACGTGGAAGAACCGGATCGAGGCAGGCATAACCCTGGTATTGCTGCCGATCGGGCTGGGAGCGATTTATGGCTTCTTCCAGGGATACCGGGTAAAACGGCGGGTCGATCTCGTTAGGGAAACACTCGTGAACTGGGAAAAAGGGAGTCTGACGGACGTCATGCCGGACATCGGCGAAGACGAAGTGGGCCGGCTTGGAGAACAGCTGGTGAAGATCAGCAAGCGCTGGGAGGATCAGGTGTCTTCCCTGCAGCGGTTATCCACGAACAATGCCCAGCTAGCCGAGCAGGCCAGGGTTACGGCGATCGTGGAAGAGAGACAGCGTCTGGCGCGCGAGCTCCATGATGCGGTTTCTCAGCAGCTGTTTGCCATCTCAATGACGGCAACAGCTGTGGGCAGGACGCTGGATAAGGATTTTGACAAAGCGCAGCGCCAGGTGGCTCTGATTGAGGAAATGTCGGCTGTGGCACAGTCCGAGATGAGGGCGCTACTCCTTCATCTGCGGCCGGTATATCTCGAAGGAAAAGCACTGGAACAGGGGCTGCGGGATTTGATCACGGAATTGCGGATCAAAGTGCCTATGGAAATTACGTTTGAGATGGACGATGACATACATTTGCTTAAAGGGATCGAAAATCATCTGTTCCGCATTATTCAGGAGGCCATGTCGAATACGCTTCGGCACTCGAAGGCGGAAAAAATGGACATCCGGATTCATCGCAGGCAAAAAACCGTTCGGGTAATGCTGCGAGATGACGGGGTCGGGTTCGAACTGGACGACAAGAAACAGACTTCCTACGGTCTTTCGACCATGCAGGAACGGGTGACGGAAATCGGCGGCTCGTTACAATTCATCACGGCCCCGGGTAAAGGGACGCGGATTGAGATTATCGTGCCGCTCATAAACGAAGAACGCAAACGGGGGGATGGAGATGGAAGCACCGATTAAGGTACTGCTGGTGGATGATCATGAGATGGTGCGGATCGGCTTGGCTGCCGTGCTTGGCACAGAAGACGGCATTGAGGTGGTAGGCGAAGCGGGCAGCGGCGAGGAAGGCATACGTCTGGCGCAGGAATATCATCCTGACGTGGTGCTGATGGATCTGGTCATGGATGGGATGGACGGCATTGAGACCACGCGGGAGCTGATGAAGCAATTTCCGAATCTTAAGGTGATCGTACTGACCAGCTATCTGGACGATGAGAAGATGTATCCGGTCATTGAAGCAGGCGCGTTCAGTTATCTGCTGAAGACCTCCCGGGCTTCCGAGGTCGCCGATGCTATACGTGCGGCCGCACGGGGCCAGTCGGTTCTGGAGTCCCAGGTCGCTTCGAAGATGATGAATCGTTTCCGCCATCCGCAAAATGAAGCACCCGCGCATAATGACCTGACGGACCGGGAGATGGAAGTGCTGCGATTGCTGGCACAGGGCAAATCCAATCAGGACATTGCCGATGATTTGATTATAGGCATCAAAACCGTGAAGTTTCACGTGACTAATATTTTGGGCAAGCTGGGGGTAGAGGATCGGACCCAAGCTGCCATCTACGCTTATAAAAATGGGCTGGCTGAGTAAGGAGTGCCGGCTCTTTTTTTATGTTTATGAACGTGAAATAAACAGTTTTGAGATGCCGAGCGCGGTTCTAAACAGATCCGTGATGCGATGCGTTCGGGTATCAACATATCCATGTAAACAATGATAGGCAGGCTTAAAGACTCCCCAATCGGGAGGCTTTTTTTATTTAGGTAAGGGGAAGGGAGATTTTTAAAACGGTAATAGCAGGATCATTTTATATGGCGAGGTATAAATCTGCAGTGAGCCGGCCATCCTTTTACTAGATTGATAGATTCGTACGAGGAGGCGTGACTGACGATGCGTAAGATGCGTTTACAGCTGATTGTGATGATGTTGTTGCTGTGCGGGGCAGCAGGGATGATGGCGGGTTTTGCGGGAACAACGGAACGCAATGGGGAGGAAGCGGTTCCGCAAACGGCAGAAGCGTCAGCTTGGAAGGGAACGGCGAATGGAGCATCAGAAGCAGGGACTACAGCCGAAAGCAATTTGGAGCTTCTTGCAGCCCTTGGAAAGGAACATATGGACCCTTCCGCGCTCCTCACGGTAAAAATTCAAGGCGAAATGATAAATTCGATTTCTATGGATCAAGCTAAGACAGCAGCCGAAGAATTGGCTCGCGCAATAGGGCTTTCCGGCATTACCTCGAACGAGCTTCAAGGAAATGACGTTTTCCAAGCGGAAGGCGATCGATCGGGCGTCTCCGTGCATTTGGATTGGGCCCTCACGAAGCAAGGCCATAGTTATGTCAGAGTCATGCTTGTCGGAGAGGCGGCAGCCCAGGCCCGGGAAATGATGAGCCTTCAGCAGCATGTTCAAGAACGGATGGAGCAAGCAGGCATACCGAATACGTGGAATGCGTCCATTCAAGGATATGCAACGAAGTCAGGCAGCGTGGATGCAACGATGGCCCAAGTAGAAGAGGCCGTAGCCCGAAAGCTTCCGCTTCGTTCCGTTGAGGATTATGCGGATGTTACAACGATCAGCCGATCCTATGAGGCGCCTTCGCTGGGGACTTTTGTGAAGAGCGGCGACACGCCGATTCATATGCAGATCGCGGTGCATGAAGATTCGGTGAAGAAAAGCAGTAGAATAACGATCGGATTTCCCGTCATTACAATAGAATATTGAAAATAATATCTGAAACTCCGATGAAAAAATACGGAATGAGATAGCATACTTGAAATGAATATGCTAAAATGTCATCACATCGAGTTAAGTGCCGATGCATAAAAATACACTATAATTCATAGAAAGAATGAGGAGCCATGGCTGAAAATCAAAATCTAGATACAATGAAGACACCGGGAGCTGTATTTTTCATCTTTGGAGCGACTGGTGATTTGGCAAGACGTAAGTTGTTTCCGGCGATCTACAGTCTTTATCGTGAAGGAAAACTGGATGAGGATTTTGCTGTAATCGGCGTGGCGCGGCGTCCGCGCACCCAAGAGGAGTTTCGGGAGGACGTGTATCGTTCGATTCAGGAATTCTGCCGATATAGTTCGGAACAGGATAGTGAATGGAATGCATTTGCACAGCATTTTGAATATAAATCTTTAGATATCAACAATATTGACGGTTTCCGTGAGCTCCGCGAACAAACGGAGCAATTGGAAACGAAATTTAATATACCGGGCAACCGCTTGTTCTATCTTGCGCTTGCACCGGAATTGTTCGGCAGCGTATCGTTCAACCTGATGAAGGGCGGCATGCTGGACGGAGAGGGCTGGAACCGTCTTGTGATCGAGAAGCCGTTCGGCTACGATCTGGAGTCCGCTGCCAAGCTGAACGAAGAGATCCGTAAAGTGTTCAAGGAAGAGGAGATCTATCGGATCGACCATTACCTCGGGAAGGAAATGGTGCAGAACATCGAGGTTATCCGTTTTGCGAATGCTTTCTTCGAGCCGCTGTGGAACAACAAGCATATTGCCAACATCCAAATTACGCTTGGTGAAACGGTTGGCGTCGAGGAGCGCGGGGGTTATTACGACCATGCGGGCGCACTCAGGGATATGGGTCAAAACCATATGCTGCAGCTGCTGACCATGATTGCCATGGAGCCGCCTAGCCGCCTGCTCGCAGAAGATATTCGCGACGAGAAGGTGAAGGTGCTTCGCTCCCTGCGTCCATATGCCTCAAACGAAGAAGTCAAGAACAACGTGGTTCGCGGTCAGTATACGAGCGGTTCCGCAGGCGGCAAAGATCTGCCGGCTTACCGTGAAGAGGACAAGGTAAATCCGGAATCCAATACGGAAACCTATTTTGCGGCCAGAGTCTTCGTGGATAATTTCCGCTGGGCGGGCGTACCGTTCTATATCCGCACGGGCAAACGCCTTCCGGTTAAGACGACCGAGGTGGTCGTAGAGTTCAAACGGATGCCAACCAACGTATACTTGGGCCAAAAGCATTCCCTGGAGCCTAACCTGCTCGTTATCCGGGTTAACCCGATGGAAGGCATCTACGTAAAGATCAACGCGAAGAAGCCGGGCTCCGAGTCCGAGATCGCTCCGGTTGCGATGGACTTCTGCCAAAGCTGCATCGTGGGCATTAACTCTCCTGAAGCGTATGAGCGTCTGCTGCATGATGCCGCCCGCGGGGATTCCACCTACTTTACGCGTTGGGACGAAGTGGCTTCCGCTTGGTCCTTCGTGGATCGCATCGCTAGCGCTTGGAGAGAGAACCAGGGCGAGTTGGAATCGTATCCTGCCGGCTCCTGGGGACCTGACAAAGCGGATGAGCTGCTGAAGGAAGACGGCTTCCACTGGTGGCCGGTTAACGGTCAGCTTGAGGATAACGTCGTGTGGTTGAAAAAATAGAAGATTAGCTAAAATTTATGCGATAAAAATCATCCTCATGCGCACGGCGCATGGGGATGATTTGCGTATGAATTGTGGTACAATGATATACATGACTTTAGTTACGAAGGGATAAGTGAAATGGCAAAGCTAATAGATGAACTGCAGCAGGAAGTGGATAAGCGTCGCACGTTCGCGATTATTTCCCACCCTGACGCCGGTAAGACGACGCTGACCGAGAAGCTGCTCTTGTTCGGGGGCGCCATTCGTCTGGCCGGATCGGTAAAAGCTCGTAAAGCGAGCAAGCATGCAACGAGTGACTGGATGGAGATCGAGAAGCAGCGGGGAATCTCCGTCACGTCGTCCGTGATGCAATTTGATTATTTAGGACATCGGATTAATATATTGGATACGCCGGGTCACCAAGACTTCAGTGAGGATACCTATCGTACGTTGACGGCTGCCGACAGCGCCGTCATGTTGATTGACGTAGCCAAAGGGGTCGAGGCCCAGACCATCAAGCTGTTTCAGGTCTGCGCGAAGCGGGGCATTCCGATCTTCACCTTCATCAACAAACTCGACCGCGAAGGACGCAGTCCGTTTGACCTGATGGAGGAGCTTGAGCAGGTGCTGGGCATCCGCTCCGTACCGATGAATTGGCCGATCGGTTCCGGCCGCGACCTGTGCGGCGTGTACGACCGGGTGAAGAATCAGGTGGAATTGTTCCAAGGGGACGACCACTCCACGATTAAAGTGCAGAAGGTCGAAGGGTATGAAGATCCGCTCATCCGCGAGATGGCTGGCGACTATCTGCATGACCAGTTATGTCAGGATCTGGAGCTGCTGGATGTTGCCGGCGACCCGTTTGATCTGGAGAAAGTGATGCAGGGTCAGTTAACGCCCGTATTTTTCGGCAGTGCGATCAACAATTTCGGCGTCCAGACCTTTCTTGAAAACTTCCTCCAGCTTGCGCCGAAGCCGGAGCCGCGCCGCAGCACGGAAGGCGTGGTGGAACCGACCGATGAGAAATTCTCCGGTTACGTATTTAAGATCCAAGCCAACATGAATCCGGCTCACCGGGACCGCATCGCTTTCCTTCGAATCGTATCGGGCAAGTTCGAACGCGGTATGAGCGTGAAGCATGTGCGGGTAGGCAAGGAAATCAAGCTGGCGCAGCCGCAGCAATTTTTGGCGCAGGATCGAGATATTGTGCAGGAGGCATACCCTGGCGATATTATCGGTCTGTTTGACCCGGGGATTTTCCGGATCGGGGATTCCCTCAGCCAAGGACGCGAGGTTGTATTCGACGAGCTTCCGACGTTTTCCCCGGAGATCTTTGCCAAAGTAACCGTGAAGAATGCGCTGAAGCATAAGCAATATCAGAAGGGGATTGACCAATTGACGGAAGAGGGGACCATTCAGGTATTCCGCACCGTTAGCTTCGACGAGACCATTCTCGGGGTGGTCGGTCAGCTCCAGTTCGAAGTGTTCGAGTATCGGATGAAGGGGGAGTACGGCGTCGATGTCCAGCTGCAACGGATGCCGTATCAGTTCGCCCGCTGGATCGTGGACGACAACATTGATCCGTCCAAGTTCCGGATTAACTCGACCCTGGTGAAAGACAAGAAGGATAACTATGTTGTCTTGTTCGAAAATGAGTATGCGATGAGAACCGCCATAGACAAGAATCCAACCGCCCAGTTTCTTGAGACCGCTCCGTAAGCGATGGCATATATATGCAATATAAAGAACAATCCCCTCAGCTTGAAGGCTTAGGGGATTGTTCTTTTTGTTGAGCGCGGGATTATCCCTGAAGATTGCCAGGCGTAACGGTTTTCAAATGGTCGTGAAGGGAAGAGACAAGGGTATTTTGCTGGGCAGCATCCATGTCTTTCCACATCATTTCAAACATCACGCCGAGTCCCGGCAGGGCGGCTTCAGGCCCGTCAACGGAACCCTCGATCATGGAGCGCAGCTCTTCTTCGTCCTGATTGTGGACTTTATGAATGACGGCTTGCCTTAGATCTAACAATATGGACATCGAAATGTTCCTCCTTGTTATATAAGGGTCATTGTGTAATGTGCCCGTTCTAGGGGAGTTACATTCAAGTATTCTGGACAGTATGATATACTGTTATCATTGATGATTAAGGATCGACCTAGGCTCGTGGGGGGATATATAAATGGCTAAGAAGCAGTACGCAGTAATCGGTATGGGGCGTTTTGGCACAAGCGTTGCCAAGGAATTGAGCAGCATGGGATTTGACGTATTAGCCGTTGATGCGAGCGAACAGCGTATTCAGGAAACTGCCAGCATGGTCACGCATGCCGTTTCGGCGGATTCGACCGATGAAGAGGCGCTCCGGGCGCTCGGCATTCGGAATTTTGATGTGGTTGTCGTGGCTATCGGGGAGGATATTCAATCCAGCATTTTGACGACGCTGATTCTGAAGGATCTTGGCGTACCGGCTATTATCGTAAAAGCGAAGAATGAGCTGCACGGAAAAGTGCTTAACAAAATCGGCGCGGACAAGGTGATTTTCCCAGAGCGGGACATGGGGCTTCGGGTTGCCCACCATCTGGTCTCGCCGAATATTCTGGACTATATCGATTTGTCGGACGACTACAGCATTATGGAGATGCTGGCTACAGGCGAGCTGATTGGCCACAATTTGAGAGAGCTGGATATTCGCGCACGATTCGGGTGCAATGTCATGGCGATTCGAAGCGATGCGGACATGAACATTTCGCCGAGTCCGGATGACCGGATTGAGGAAGGCGATGTGCTTGTCATCGTCGGACATAAGAATGACTTAACGAAGCTGGAGCTTGCTTATCCCAAATAAAGACGTCAGCTTCCGATACCGGGTGCTGTGATGAGTATATATGTAAAGAACGGATGGGTTAACAATGGAGATATTATCGCCGCAGAACGCCAGAGTGAAGGGCTGGGCACAGCTGCAGGAGAAAAAACATCGGGACAAGCAGAACAAGTACGTGGTGGAAGGCATCCATCTCGTACAGGAAGCCCTGTCATCCGGCGCGGACATCGAGTGCGTGGCTTATGACGTGGACAAGGGCATCCCCCAAGAGCTTCGTCATATTACGGATACAGGACAAGGTGCCGAATGGATCGGCGTATCCCATGCCGTCATATCGAAGGTCAGCGATACGCCGTCGCCGCAGCAGGTGTTTGCCGTCATTCGCAAGGAAGCGCGGCAATGGCAGGACCTGATCCTGCGCGAGAACGGTTTGGTCGTTGTTCTCGACGGTCTCCAGGATCCGGGCAATGTGGGAACCATCATACGAAGCGCCGATGCCGTAGGGGCTGCCGGCGTGGTCCTGGGGCGAGGCTGTGCGGATTTGTACAATCCCAAGACACTGCGCTCCACCATGGGATCTCTGTTCCATCTGCCGGTGCTGGAGGGTGATCTGCTGAGCATCCTGCCGGAAGCCAGGGAACGGGGAGCCAGATTGGTGACCACCATGCTGGAAGGACAGCGCTCATGCTTTGAGTACGACTTCAAAGGGACAAGCTGGATCGTCATCGGCAGCGAAGGACGCGGCGTCTCGCCTGAGGTCGCGGCACTCGTGGACGATGCCATCCGTATCCCCATGCCGGGGCGTGCCGAATCGCTGAATGCGGCTATGGCCGCTTCCGTATTGATGTACGAGGCTTTAAGGCAGAGGGAGTATGCTGATTTATAAAGACAGATTTGGCCCAATTAGGCGGGGAATGATTAGATAACATTGCTGATCATAACCGGCCTTTTTTATTCTTGACAGAGATGGTCATAATAACAGGCGTGTTCGAAAGGAGTTAAACCCGTGTACGAGCAAAAAACAAAAGAAACGGATCACAGCGTGGTGGAGTTTATCGAGCAAGTGGATTCGCCGAAAAAACGGGAGGATGCCTATCGTTTGCTGGAGATTTTTGAAGAAACGAGCGGGTATTCGGCCAAAATGTGGGGACCCAGCATCATTGGTTTCGGCTCCTACCATTACCGTTACGCTTCCGGCCATGAGGGAGATGCGCCGTTTGTAGGATTCTCGCCGCGAAAAGCGAAGATCAGCCTGTATTTTGCGCCAGGCGATGATCAGCGGGAGGAGCTGCTGACGAATTTCGGCAAGCATACGGCAGGGAAAGGCTGCGTGTACATTAATAAAGTGGCGGACATTGAAGTTGAGGTGCTGAAGCAGCTGATTCGCGAATCGATCGCGTTCCTGAAAAAGACTTACCCGGATCAACCCTAACGTGAGGTGGAGTTAAGTGCGGTGTGCCGGCAAGGTCTCTGTTTTGAGCCGATTAGTCGGCTGATTGACCTAAGGGTGATGACGAACAGGTGAATATTGGGGTTTGACGTAAAACCATTTGGTGTCCTATAATGCATAAAGGGAAACCAAATGGTTTCATAATTTAAGTTTAAGCGAGGGATCAATCTGATATGGACAACGCAACAAACGGCAAGCTGCCGGATATTCGTCATACTCTTGTGCTGAAAGCGCCCATCGAGAAGGTGTGGAAAGCCGTAGCCACAGCTGAAGGGATTTCGGCGTGGTTTATGCCTAACAATTTTGAACCGGTGGAAGGGTTCGAGTTTCAATTGAATGCCGGCCCCTTCGGAAACTCACCATGCAAGGTGACGCTTATTGATGAACCTAACCGGTTGTCTTTTAACTGGGGCAAGGATTGGAGCGTTACGTTCGAACTGGTGGAGCAGGGAGACCATACGGAATTCACGCTCATCCACGGCGGATGGACAGCGGATCAAGTAACCGAGTTCGGGGAAGCGCATGACATCGTTCGAGGCCGCATGGACAACGGCTGGGCTGGCATTGTCCAGAAGCTTGCGGGATACGTCGAGGCGTAACCGATGTCGCAGGCCGCTCCGAAGCATGATGTCTACCAAGCCATCGCAGATCCGACTCGCCGTAAGCTGCTCGGCTTGTTAAGCGATAAGGAAATGCCGGTTAAGGAAATTACGGGACATTTCTCCATGACGCGAACCGCCGTGTCCAAGCATCTCCGTATTTTGGAGGAAGCCGGTCTGGTGCAGGACCGCAAGGTGGGACGCGAGACCCGCTATCGCCTGCAAGCAGAGCCGCTTAAGGAATTGAAGGATTGGCTGTCTTATTTCGACCGCTTCTGGGAGAACAAACTGTCGATGCTGAAATATTACGTGGAAGATCAAGAAGACGATTCAACGAACGACATAGAAGAGCGAGGATAAGCCATCCTTGCTCTTCTTTTTTGCCGTTTGTCCGCATACCTTCTATACAGGAGAGCTTGCCATGGTAAACATGCTCCTCGGGGCGTAAATAGGGGGGACCAAGCATGAGACGAAAGAGATGGGGAAGCAGGCGTTTGGCCTTTCCGTCGCTGTCGTGGCCTAAACCAAGGAGAGCTTACAAACCACCGCGCAGAGGCTTTCGGCCCGTACCGCAGAGCCGGGGGCGTCCTCAGGCTGCCAAACGGCGGAGCACAAAAAAATGGTGGCTGATCGGCGCTCTGCTCCTTGTGTTTGGGATCGTTGAGTTTTTTATGTATATCGAGCAGAATCTGCGGCCGCCGATCATGCATTTAGCCCAAATCCGGGTTAAGCAGATCGCTACCGAAGCCATCAATAAAGCGATCACCTCCCAGGTGACGCAGGGCAAGGATTTTGATAATCTGGTCAACTGGAAAACGGACAGCTCGGGCAAAGTGACCGGATTCATGCTGAATTATGCCGAGCATTTAAAAATCACGTCCCATACGACGCAGGTCGTGCAGAGCACGCTGGACGAAATCCATAAGCGCAAAGAGCAGATTCCGCTGGGACAGGTGTTAAAAAGCCCGATCATCGCTTCATTCGGTCCGCAAATACCTTTAAAGATCGAACCCCAAGGAGCGGTAAAGGTTCAGCTGGATACGAGGCAGCAGGGGGCCGGCATCAATATGATCCTGGTGGAGGTGTTCGTCCACATCGTGACGGAGGTAGCGGTTGTCGTTCCTTTTGACATGGAGCCGCAAATCGTGGAAACCGATATTCCGATCTCGTATCTGCTCGTGGTAGGCGATGTGCCGATGTATTATTACGACGGCCAAGGAAAGGCGGTCGGCGAGAATAAGGCAAGCGCACCGAGCATCGCGATACCGCCACCGGTAACAGACGAGAACACCCATGACGGGCAGCAGGAGATTCCGCCTTCAACAACGCCGGACCCTCCTGCCCAGGGATCGACGACGCCTCTTGTGCCTACGCCGGGCGGCGCCGACATATCAGGGCATACGGAGGGAAGCGGAACAGGCGAGTAGGACGCTCATTCGCTCATTCTCAAACCGTATTGTGTACCTGCAGGATGGATTGGCCGTCTATGTGACATGAGGGTATGCCCTTAAAGGAAAAACGCGCCCCTGGTTTGAATTCAGGAGCGCGTTTTTTTCTTCGAGCGTTTTTCTTCCAGTTCCCAGTGCTTCAGCAGCGGGTAAGGATCGAAAGCCCATTCGGTCAATCCGGTGTCCCGGTAGATGCCGTAATGCAGGTGCGGCGGGAATTTGCCCTGGGTTCCCGGCTTGCCGTAGCCGGAACTGCCGACCCAGCCGAGGGTTTGACCCGGCGTAACGACATCCCCGAGCGAAATCCCTTTATCAAACCCCTGCAGATGGGCGTAATAATGGTAATGATTGTTCAAATCCCGGATGCCGATGCGCCAGCCGCCGTATTTATTCCAGCCTTTAATTTCGACGACGCCGTAACAGGTGCTTCGAACGGGGACTCCGTATGAAGCAAACAAATCCGTTCCTTCGTGAACCCTTTTGCCTCCCCAGTTGCGTCCCATCCCAAAGGTGCTTCGGTAGGAATAGTTGCTTTTGACGGGAAGGGGAAACGCATGGTCGAACAGGTCCAGCTTCCCGAAGGTCTCATAGAGCTTGGCATACTGCATGATGCGCTGTACGGCCCGCGTGTTCTGGTAGTATGACCATAGGCCGATGCTGAAATCATCAGCGGCATGCCCATAAGGGGAAAGTCTTGTCGCAACGGTGTAGAGCAAGTCGATATCATTATTAGGGTCAGCCTTGCCATCCCCGTCCCCATCGAGCCCGATCCCGGAGAACACGCTGATCGACGTGGGATTCACGTCTTCCTGATTGGGATTCAACGGGCCAGCCCATCGGGTGGAAGGGATAAAGATGCCTAGGGTGCGGTCCGGATGCTTTCGATCCTTGGGATGAACCCGGGTCAGCGTTCGTTCATACTGGTCAATGGCCGCCAGGCGGTGCCAAGGAATTTGGGTAACCGTGGAAACCTGATCGTATAAAGATTTCCGGTCCGCAAAATTCGCTGCAGCATCCGTTGCTTTAGCCGAATCGTCAGCCGCGCTGACCGCCATGGAGGCGGATGCGGACGCAGGCCCGCACATGCAGCAGGCAGCCATCAAGGCAGCCATGACTGCAGCCGTGGACCGATACATGATGCCCTTTGCGCGCAATGGTTGTAAAATCCTCATATTGTCCTTCTCCTCCCTTTTTCGATAGTCGTAATTAAGGACGGACAGTCATGCCTACCTGTAGGGTGAATCGAAACAAGGATTTTTATCCATGCCGCAACTAGATTAATCTCATATCGATGCGAAACAAGTAATATGATGGTTTTCATGATATAATATGGGACAGCAAACGATGGGGTATGTCTTGAGTTACATCATTACATTCGAAAGAAGGTTTTTTCTTTGTCTAAAACCAAACAGCCAAAACCTGACTGGATTCGAATCAAGCTGACTACTGGCGATAATTATAAAGAAATCAAAAGCATGATGCGATCCAAAACACTTCATACGGTGTGTGAAGAGGCTCGCTGTCCAAATATTTACGAATGCTGGGCTAACCGTACGGCAACCTTCATGATTCTGGGTGACATTTGTACCCGCGCTTGCCGCTTCTGCGCCGTGAATACGGGGCTTCCAACGGAGCTGGACCTGCAGGAACCGGAACGGGTAGCGGAGGCGGCCGAGCAAATGAACCTGCGCCACTGCGTGGTAACAAGCGTGGCAAGGGATGATCTGAAGGATGGCGGTGCCTACATATTCGCCGAAACCGTCAAAGCCATTCGCCGACGCCTGCCGCTGTGCTCGGTGGAAGTGCTGATCCCGGATTTCATGGGAGACGAAGAATCGCTGAAAATCGTGATGGACGTAAAGCCGGATATTCTGAACCACAACATTGAGACGGTGGAGCGTATGTCCGATCGCGTACGTGCCAAAGCCAAGTATTCCCGCTCATTGCAGCTGCTGAAGAATGCCAAGGCGATGCAGCCTGACATTCCGACCAAATCCAGCATCATGCTGGGCGTCGGGGAGCAATGGCATGAAATTCTGGAGGCGATGGACGACTTGCGTTCGGTGGGATGCGACATCATGACGATCGGCCAATACCTGCAGCCTTCGCCGAAACATCTGAATGTTGAAAAATACTACACGCCGGAAGAGTTTGCGATCTTGAAGGAAGAAGGAATGAAGCGCGGATTCAGCCACGTGGAGTCCGGTCCTCTTGTGCGCAGCTCCTATCATGCACACGAGCAAGTGAAGTCTGCGGAACGCAACAAGGAAGAGACGGTGCAGTCTTAACCTATTGGAAAGGCAGGGGAAGCTTTCAATGATCGTTATCGGAAACAAAAGCTATGAAGTGTTAAAGGACCATCGAAACGGCTGGAATCTGGAAGCTTTCCGGGAGCGGTACAGCGAGGTGCTGGACCGTTATGATTACATCGTGGGAGACTGGGGTTACAATCAGCTTCGGCTTAAAGGCTTCTATCGGGACAATCATCCCAAGGCTGCCAAGGATTCAACCTTTTCCAGCATGTCCGATTACATTAACGAATATTGCAATTTTGGCTGTGCTCACTTTGTGCTTCAGAAAACGAAGGAGCAGAAGGAAACGAAAGAGCATGCCTCCAATACGAAAGAGCCTGTAGAGGTTCGAGAAACATCCCCTAAGGATAACCGGGCTGAGGGGGAAGCACAGGGAAGCAAGGAAGCCCAAGAGGGTTCAAAACCGGGTAAGGAGCACAAGGACCAGCGCGAGCGGCGCGAAGGCAAGGATTCAAGACGCGAGCCGCGCGAAGCCAAGGCCCCCAAGGAGAAGGAAGCAAAGCCTTCCAAGGAGTCTCATGTCCCTTCAGAGCAGCCGCAATAACCAAAGAACGGTCACCTGTATTTTGGCAGGTAGACCGTTCTTTTTTTCGGGTATTGGTAAAGGAAAGACTTCGTGAAGCGTTGGCCCTCCTGGTAAACGTAAGAAAGAGGTCCTCTTCATATTAACCAAGGAATGCATCGCGGACGCGGTTCCAGAACGGAAACGGCCGATAACGTGCGAAACTGACCTGCTGCTCCGCCACCTGACAGCGCACGGATACGAGGTCGTCAATCGAGATATTAACGTGATCGATGGTAAGCAGCAAACGCTGTTCTTTTCGCGAGAATATATCACAATGATGATGCTTGGGCAGAAGCAGCGGCGAGCCCAGCGTACGGAAAATCCGGTTGTTAATCGAGGCGATTTCCGCAATCTGAAGCGCATCGATCGAGGGATGAACCATCGCGCCGCCGACACTCTTGTTATACGCCGTGCTGCCGGACGGCGTGGATACGCAAATGCCGTCTCCCCTGAACATCTCAAAGGTCACGTCGTTGATGTCAATTTGCGCGACAACGGTACCGTCAACGCCTTTAAGCGTAAATTCGTTTAAGGCAATGTAAGAGGACGTTCCTGATTTCTTATGGATTTCCAGTTGAACCAGGGGATACTTGACGAGGCGCGGCTTCACGTTGCCGTGTTCGCCTTCTCCGCTCATATGATCAATTAGCTCCGTCAATTCATCGGCCTTCCAGTCAGCATAGAATCCCAAGTGGCCCGTATGGACGCCGACGAAGGCGAGGTCGGGAATACGGTCTATAAACGTATGGAAGGCGTGCAGCATCGTACCGTCTCCACCGATCGAGACCACAATCTCCGGAGATTCTGCATCCAGCACAAACCCCCGCTGTTCCGCCAGCTTGTGAAACTGCTGGGTCAGCTCGACAGACAATGGGTCACCGCGGTCCAGAACATAATATCTCAAGTTGATAAGCTCCTTTGTAAGGTTATATAAAGATGATAATCAATCTTGGAGAAGAACACAATGTTCACCTTGGGAATTAGCGGAATTTCTGCTGCAGTCCTCGAAGGATCTGAATAAACAACGCAACTGCAATCAGGAAACCGAGCAGGATGCAGAAAGCCGCCATAATATGGGTATACCCGTTTAGGGCGGAATCCGAAACAGACGGCACCGCCAGCGTCGGTATCGACGACCCCATGACGCTTCTCCACAACAGCAACACGGCGGTGGCCGCAATAATGCCGTGGATCAGCCTGGCTACGACAAACGGAAAATACCTAAGGTTGGTAGAGTTCAGGATGCTGATGATCTGGGCATGAACGGACAGGCCGCCCCAAGACAAGATAAAGGCTGCCGCGGCCGCTTTGTATGGCAGAGGAATAGCGGCACCCGCTTCCCCGGCATAGCGTGCGCCCAGCGTCACTTCAAACAGTCCCCCCACGATGGCAGTGGATAAGGATTCGGGCATGCCAACGAGGGATAACAGCAAGCTGATGACCTCCGTTAGCGCGGGCATGACGCCGGCCCGGGTCCAGAGTTCAAGAAACACGGAGAAGAAAACCACAAGACCGCCGACAACGATAATCAGCTGAAGCGATGAGTTAATCGCTTGTCTTAGCAGCGTGCCGAGATCACGGCCGTCCTGCTCCCGCGCAGCATGCATGGCCTGAAAGGCGGACTTGAGCCGGCTTGTCTTCGTTTGGGACAGGAGGAGCGAATCGGTTGATGTATTGGACTCGCGCTTGCCATGAAATCTCATTAACAGTCCTACCAGGAACCCTCCGCCATAGTGGGCCAGGGCCAGTATGAGACCTATTTTGGGATCGTGAAAGAAGCCGATGGATACCGCTCCGATCAGAAATATGGGATCCGAGGAGGTAGTAAAGGCAACAAGCCGTTCACCTTCCTCCCGATTTACCATTTTTTGCTCCCACAATTTGGCGGTTAATTTGGCACCGACGGGGTAACCTGAAACATATCCCATCGCGGCCACGAATCCCCCTGCGCCCGGAATTCGGAACAACGGTCGCATCATGGGGTCCAGGAGCGTGCCGATCAGATGCACCACGCCAAACCCCAGCAGCACCTCTGAAATGACAAAGAACGGGAACAGGGATGGAAACAGCACGTCCCACCATATCGCTAGGCCGCGGAGTGCGGATTGGAGCGCCGCTTCGGGAAACAAAGCCATCAGGACAATTACGCTGATCAGAGCCGATACGAGCATGAGCCAGCCCATTTTTTTCATAGTCATATAAGGAATACGCCCCCTGGCATCGTTGTGAATGATAGAATATGGTCCGATATTTAAAATCTATGCAGCATATAGGACAAACAGTATAAAAAACATGAGAAAGCGGTTACATTTATGCTTTATTTTCGGGGATATTGTGCTATAATAAAAACCATCAAAGCACATCTTTCGTATTATGTTTGGATGGAGTGATGATCATGAGCATAGTCGCAGGTATCCTGGTATGCGCCTTCGTTTATGTTATACGTGCTTCTCTCGTCCAGAGTGAAGAGGACTGGCGCAGTTATTAATAAGTTCTAAAAGGTGCTAACCATCGCTTAGCGCCTTTTTTTGTTGTTTTTTGCTATAATGGACAGGTACATCCAATCGAAAGCGAATCATAAACAGATGGGAGAATTAGCGGATATGAATCCGAACTTAAGCATCTATGATAACCTCGGGGGTGCCGAGGGTGTACGATCGCTCGTCGAAGCTTTTTATCCGAGAGTGCAGCAAAATGAGCTGCTTTCGCCATTGTTTCCGGAAGATATCATGCCGGTGATGGAGAAGCAATATATGTTTTTGAGCCAGTTTTTCGGAGGGCCGGCCTTGTTCTCGGAAGCGTTCGGACATCCGATGATGCGGGCCAGGCACATGAAATTCCCGATTACCGACCGTCATGCCGAAGAATGGCTTGGCTGCATGGCCGGAGCCTTAATCGAAATCGGCGTGGAGGATGATTTACGTGATTTTGTGCTGCAGCGTCTTTCGGGTCCCGCCCACCATTTCGTGAATACTCCGTAGTGCCTTAGATCTAGAAACGGACAGGAATTAGACGCGAATGAAGGGATGGCGAATGGCGTGAAATTGGAACCCTTGTATTCCATCAAGGTGGTTTGTGCGCACTGTGAGCATGAATACTTAACGTCCAGGGTGAGACCGAGCTTTAAGAAGGCATACCGTACGGATACGGATTTCTGCGCTTACTACAAATCGGAGAACCCCGATTTTTACGTGGTGCGGATTTGCCCCGAATGCGGTTTTGCTTCGACGGAAAACTCGACCCTGAAATTGAATGAACGGCAGAAGACGCTCTTCTATGACCAGGTCGGATGCCGCTGGGAGAAGAGGGATATGGGCGGTCCGCGCGACCTGGAGGATGCTCTGGAGTCGTACAAGCTGGCTCTCCTCTGCGCCCAGGTGATCGGGGAGCGGGATCGCATCGTGGCCAGCCTGCTGCACCATATCGCTTGGCTGTACCGGTATCAGGGCAACGAGGATCAAGAACAGCGGTTTTTGAGCTATAGCCTGGAATCCTATATCCGGGTGTTTGAGCTGGAAGGGGTAGGGGCCAATGATGCCCGTCTGCTGTACCTGATCGGAGAGATTCATCGCCGGCTGGGACAGTTCCAGGAGGCGGTTCAGTGGTTCTCCAGAGTGGTCCAGGACGAGAAGATCATGGATGCTGCCATGATCCGAGCCTCCAGAGAGCAGTGGAAGCTGATAGCCGAACAGATCCGGGAGCAGAAGAACGCGGCGATTCCGGCGGAGTCTTAAATGCAAACAGCCCGCTGAACGGTGGGCCAGCAGGCTGTTGATTTGCAATTTGCAGCGATGGCTCGCTTTAAGATAGAGTCAGCGCAATCGCTGATCCGTGAGCAAATAGTCGATGTCGCTGTCCAGCACGGTAACTTTGTTGTGGCAGCAGGGGAAGATGAGCAGCTTCTTTTTCCCCTCCCTAACGCTTACAAGCTCCTTAGGCTTCATGGGAAGCAAGACATTGTCGGTCCCGCAGAAGGGGCAGCTGTGTACATATACGTCGTTGCCAACGACATCATAAGGCCACGTATTCGAAAAAGGAATCATGAGTTCTCCGATGAATGGGACTCATCGTCTTTCGGGGTTGCTTTCGCTTCCTCATTCTTGGCAAGCTCGGCAATCTTCTGCATTAATATATGCTGAGGCATATGCATCAGCTGTTCCAGCGGAACGCCCAGCTGCTTGGACAGTGTAACCGCCGTCTCCGGTGAAATTTGCAAAGGTCTCATGGCTTCTAGCTCCTCCAGCAGTATTTTGTTTGATCAAGAGGGAAAACAGTATTTTAGTTATATATAGTTATACACTTTTCCCTAAGTCCACACAAATGGTATTCGTTTGAATTCATATTTTATCTCGAAAGGTGATGAATGTTCGATGGCACTTCAACAAACTTGGGATTTGGAATCGATATTTCCAGGAGGCTCCTCCTCGCCGCAGCTCGGGAGCTTTATTGAGGCTTTGGAGCAGGATGTACATCAACTTCAGCAAGACGTCAAGGCATTGGCTGTTCCAGAGACCATCGAGAGCGCGTCCAGTCTGGAGCTCTTCCTTGAGCAGTTCCAGAGCGCCTATGCAAGGATCCGCGAGGTTTCTGCCTTCGTAGGCTGCCTGACCGCACAGAACGTGAATGACAAGAAGGCGGTTCAATTGTCCGGGCGGGTCACTACGCTGTCCGCTGCCCTGCAGTCGGTGAAGAACCAGTTCGATAACGTGCTTCGCGGAATGAACGATGAGCTCTGGACCGCATGGACCGGTACGGATAAGGTGTCCGAGCTGGAATTCGTATTGAACGAAAGCCGCAATCTCGCGAAGGATAAGATGAGTCCCGAGCTGGAAAGCCTGGTTCTGTCGCTGGGGGTAGACGGTTATCACGGATGGGGGGAGTTCTACGACACCATCGTGAAGAAAATCCAAATTCCGTATGAGGAAGACGGAGAGACGGTCATGCTGTCGGCAGGGCAAGCGTTCAATAAAATGCATGATCCGCGCCGGGAAGTGCGCCAATCCATGTTTGAGAAGTGGGAGAAGGCTTGGGGAGATTCCGCTGATTACTGCGCGGATACCTTGAACCATCTATCCGGCTACCGCCTGAAACTGTACGAGAACCGCGGCTGGAACGATGTCTTGAAAGAACCGCTGGCGATTGGCCGGATGAGCCGCGAGACGTTGGACACGATGTGGGCCGTCATCCAGGATACGAAGTCGGTGCTTGTGGAGTACCTGAACCGCAAAGCGAAGCTGCTCGGTCTGGACGGGTTGTCCTGGACCGATGTGGATGCTCCGCTCCGTACTTCGGCAACCAAGATCTCGTATGACGATGCCGCTGTTAACATCGTGGAGCAATTCCGTAAGTTTAGCCCGAGATTGGCTGATTTTTCGCAGATGGCGTTCGACAAGAGTTGGATTGAGGTCGAGGACCGCCCCGGGAAGCGACCTGGCGGTTTCTGTACTTCCTTCCCGGCAAGCGGCCAGACGCGGATTTTCATGACGTTTGGCGGAACGGCCTCGAACGTCTCGACCCTGGCTCATGAGCTGGGTCATGCCTATCATCAGCATCTGATGGGCGGAATTCCGGTGCTTAACCAAAAGTATGCGATGAATGTCGCCGAGACGGCATCCACCTTCGCCGAGATGATTGTTTTTGATGCGATGGTGAAGGGGGCAGGCAGCGAAGAGGAGAAGCTGGCTCTGTTGGAAGAGAAAATTCAGAACAGCGTGGCCTTCTTTATGAACATTCATGCACGTTTCTTGTTCGAAACCCGCTTCTATGACAAGCGGAAGAACGGTCTGCTGAGCAGCGAGGAGATCTCCGATTTGATGGTGGAGGCACAGAAGGAAGCATACTGTGATGCCCTGACATCGTACCATCCGCATTTCTGGGCATCCAAGCTTCATTTCTATATCACGGGCACCCCGTTCTATAACTTCCCGTATACCTTCGGTTATATGTTCAGTACGGGCCTCTATGTTCGGGCATTGGAAGAAGGTCCGACCTTTGCGGACAAATATGATGCTTTGCTTCGAGACACAGGCGTAATGTCCGTGGAGAACCTGGCAAAGAAACATCTGAACGTAGATCTGACCCAGCGCGACTTCTGGCAAAGCGCGGCGGACTCCTGCGTAAGCGATATTAAGCAGTTCTTGCAAATGACCGAGCATTTAGCATAAATTGTTGGTTATCCTCGAAAAAACAGTTAAAAATGCAGTTCCTGTTATGGCGTTTGATCTCCGACTGCAGATTTACTCCCATATCGAAAGAAGCTCCTTCGGGGCTTCTTTTTTTGTCGTAAAAGAAAGAAAGTTGACGCAATAAAGGAGCGGAAAACTAAAATATTTGTGCAATTTTAGTAATAAATACCCAAATGTGTTGAATATTGTTGATCCAATGATTTCTATCCCCTATAATGAGTCATAAGCCCTAATAATAGGGAAGATTTACTAATAAAGGAGGGGAGAAGGGATGGTAAAACTAGATCAATTATCACTGGCTAGGCAGCTGGACATCGTGTTTAAAGAGCTGGAAGAAGAGTTGGGAGGTCTAAGCTCGGGGACGGTTTTTGTACAAATACGAAACAATGTAATTGGTAAATTTGGCATACGGCATAATCCATTGTCTGGGCGTAACGGGATCATAGCTCCGCAAGAGGAGGGGCTAAGTGAGGCTCAACAATTCTCTTTTCGTTCGATGGCGCTTGAAAGTCTGAAACATAAACGCCATTGGACACATGGCGAAATCAGTTATGAATTTATGGTACGACAAGGCATCGTCGTTGTGGATGCTGTGCTTGAATCCAACTATAACATGGCCAACTTGATGATACGGTACCCTCGTAATACATATGCCGAAGCTGCTTCGGAATCCTGAAATCATTTATTATATAGAACATATAACGAAAGAGGCGATCTTTGGGGAGAAGATCGCCTCTTTCTATTTACGGCTGGAGGGAAGAGATGCTAATTACAGGTTCGAACGACCCGATAATTGCTGCTCAGCCAATTGTACCAGACGTTTGGTGATGTAACCTCCCAAAGAACCGGTTTCACGGGAAGTATAGTTTCCATAGTAACCGTCTTGTGGAATCGTTACGCCCAGTTCTTGAGCAGCTTCCATCTTCAATTGTTGAAGAGCTGCAGTTGCTTGAGGTACGACAAGATTGTTAGAAGAACGACCTTGAGCCATGTCATGTCACCTCCTTTGGTGTTGTATGAGGATATTATGACCTGATTGATAGGGATCTCATTCGTGCAGGAGGCAGATCGTCTGCTGGTAAAATTACCCGTAGGCATTGTTCATAGATCAAATAAAAGCAGCCCTTTGTTATTCAAAGGGCTGCTCTTGCTGAAAAGTTAAGTATATGAGGATGTTATGTGTCAATGGAGACGCTGGCTTATGCTTGCTCTGCCTCCGGTGACGTATTCTGAATGCTGATCTTGGTCGTCAGATTCACGGTCTGTCCCGGTTCCAAATGAATCAGCCCGGTTTCTTCGTTCGGGAGATTCAAATTGGGTGCGTTGGGAAGCCAGGTGTACGGTTCGATGCAGAGGAACTGCTCGGCAACACCTTTGGTATAGAGCACCCAATGCTTGAAGAAGGCACGGTCTGCCGAATAATGAATTTGGTAACCATCGTCCCGCTTCAGCAAGGCCTCGGCAGGTTTGCCCTCAGGGATCCTTAATATCGTATCCAGGTCGGCATCCTTCAGGTTTAGTCCCGAATTCAGTTGTTCCAAATGGCCGAGAGGTGAAAGATCGCCGGTCGGGATCAGTTCGTTATTCAAAGTATAAATGCCTTCAACTGGCAGATCCAGCGTCCAGCGATGCGGTTCGCCGTCCAGCAGGAACCACGTATGGTAACCCATGCCGAACGGAACGGGGCTAGCGCCAAGATTCGTTACGCGAAGGCTCTGCGTTAAGCGTGTCCCCTGAAGACGGAAGGTCATCTCCAGCTTCAGCGGCACAGGAAATTGGGCAATCCATTTCGGATCATCCGATGAGATGAACTCGGTCGAAACGGCGCAGCCGTCATCCTCCTCCTCTATGTCGCTGACACACCAAGCCTGTGATCGGTGGAGGCCGTGGATATGATTGTCGTTCGCGGTATTTTGGTCAAATTGATACGACGTTCCGCCATATTCGAAATGGCCCTTGGAAATCCGGCCTGGCGGTATGAGCATCGGAATGCCGAAGTGGTAAGGCTTCTGTAGATAGAATGCAAGCTCGCTTTCATCTGGTTTTCGGAGGATTTCGCGTGAGTTTTCATTGTCTTTAATCCCAATGACGTTATTACCTAGACGAGGAAGGAGAGTCACTTCAAGACGGCCGCTGTTTAAAATATAGGTGTCGTAACCATTCCACTGGCCTTTGGTCACTTGATTCATATCGATGCTCCTTTACTAACAGAAATCATGGTCTGGACGATTAACCACATCATAACAGATTTTTGCGGAAAGGGTAAAAGAAATGCTTCAAATAGGCCCGTACATCTTGATTCCAAATTGGAATTGACAAGGCAGAGCAAGAGTTTTATCATTGCATGTAATAGTGATCCATTATGATTGAAACACGATGACAAGGACAAGTAAGCAGGTGCGGCCCATCCTTCAGAAAGCCGGTGGTTGATGCGAACCGGCGGATCCGCTTTGCTGAATGGCCCTTCGAGTGCCGGGCTGAACGGGATAATGCTGTTATTCCTTAATATGCCGGCCGGGTATTCTCCGTTACAAGAATGGAAGGCTGCAGCCTGCGTAGGATGATGCTTGCAGCGAATAAGGGTGGCACCACGGTCTCACGTCCCTTGCGGATGTGAGGCTTTTTTGCGTTCCTATATGCTCCCGCAAGGACGGGGCAGACTTGGATTAAATGACAATATAAATAAATGGAGGGCTAGTCATGAAAACCGTATTATCGGGAATTCAGCCAAGCGGTAATCTAACGCTCGGCAACTACATCGGAGCCATTAAAAATTTTGTGAAGCTGCAAAACGAGCATGACTGTTATTTTATGGTGGTCGATCTGCACGCAATAACGGTACCGCAGGAGCCTAGCTCGCTGCGGGATCGCTCGGAATCGGTCGCGGCCCTGTACGTTGCCGCCGGAATCGACCCGAACCGCGCCAATATCTTTTTGCAGTCCCATGTTCCTCAACACGCCGAGCTGGGATGGATCATGACCACCTTGGTGAATATGGGCGAGTTGGAACGGATGACCCAGTTCAAGGACAAATCGGAAGGCAAGGAATCGGTTGGGGCCGGCTTGTTCGTTTATCCTGCGCTTATGGCCGCAGACATTTTGCTGTATAATGCAAATCTTGTGCCGGTGGGAGACGACCAGAAGCAGCATCTGGAAATCACGCGTGATTTGGCTGCACGCTTCAATCATCGGTTCGGTCCGTATTTCAATATTCCGGAGCCGTTCATCCCTGAAGTCGGTGCGCGAATCATGTCGCTGGACGACGCTTCCAAAAAGATGAGCAAGAGCAATCCGGTTGAGGGCAGTTATATCGCGATGCTGGATACGCCGGATCAAATTCGCAAGAAAATCAGCCGGGCTACAACCGACTCCGGAGCCGAAGTGGTGTATGATCCTTCCGCTAAGCCTGAGGTGAGCAATCTGATGAGCATCTATTCGGAGTGTGCTGGGGTGTCTTTGCAGGAAGTGCAGTCTCGTTTCGAAGGAAAGATGTACGGGGCATTCAAGAAGGAGCTTGGCGAAGTTGTCGTAGCCGCTCTGGAGCCGCTTCAGAACAGATACCACGAAATTCGCCAAACCGGTGAAATTCATGACATTCTCGCCAAAGGAGCCGAGCAGGCGCAGAAGACCGCTGCCCAAATACTCGATGGCGTGAAGGACAAGATGGGATTTCTGGCTCCTAAATAAACGAGGGTCTTCTAGGAAGGCTTGCGCTTGGATTTAATAATGAATCCCCAGCCTATGTTGAGGATGGAGAGCAGCGCCAGACCGACGGCCAGAAATCCGTTGTAGCTGATGGATATGGCGGAGGCGGTCAACAGGACGATGGAAGAGACCGCAAACCATAGGGATAAGCCTTTACTCATTATGAAAAAAACCTCCAAAGATTAAAATTTTAAAAATACGTATAACGTTGCAAGAAGGAGCCATAATAAGTTTGCAAGCTTGCACTGGAATAACAGACATTCAGTGAAGGGAGATTTTTAATATGGCACGTCGCAGCAACAATTTGGTTGTACCTCAAGCTACTGCAGCATTACAACGTTTGAAACTCGAGGCTGCTCAAGAACTAGGCGTAACGATTCCTCAGGACGGTTACTATGGTAACTATACTTCCCGTGAAACAGGATCCCTGGGCGGATACATTACTAAACGTTTGGTACAGCAAGCTGAACAGGCTCTTTCGGGGTCTGGCCGCACGCTGTAATCTCTCTCTCATAACGTGAGTATGGAAGCCCGGAGCGCTATGTCAGCGCTCCGGGCTTTGTATTCATATCGGGGGCCCGACAGGCATCCTGCTACATAGACAAATTGTGCCTTAAACAACGGCGAAACGTCAAGGTGATATCCCTTCCAAATGTCACTGAATTGTCATATAGATGGAATGAATTCCGAAGGATTGCTAAACACTTTTTACTAATGATATGATAAACTTTATAGCGGAGGCAGTACTTCCTCCATAACGACAGATACAAGGAGGAACGTTAACACGTGGATAATCACTTGAGATACCAGGCTCCTTCAGAATCCGCAGCACTGGCCTCGGCAGCGCCTGCACCTCCCGATAAGGCGGGGACTTGGAAAGATTTTATCACGGTGACGAAACCCGGAATCATCCGGTCAAATTTGATAGCGGCTTTTGCCGGATTTTGGCTGGCATCGCGTTGGGATATCCAATTTGGATTGATGATTATGACACTTCTCGGAACTGTGCTTGTCATGGCTTCGTCCTGTGTTTTCAATAACTATTTCGACCGGGAGCTCGACATGAAGATGGAGCGTACCCGGAATCGCTCCCTTCCAACCGGGCGTTTGACACCCAAGGTTGTTCTTTGGTATGCCGTCATTCTGGGGGTCGTGGGACTAGCCGTCCTGTTCTTGTTCTCAGGCGTGCTGGCAGGCCTATTCGGAGCCGTCGGAATGTTCGTTTACGTTGTGGTGTACACTCTCTGGCTTAAACGTTCTTCTACATGGAGCACGTCGGTCGGAGCGATCTCCGGTGCCATGCCTCCGGTAATCGGCTATGTGGCCGTGACCGGAAGCGTAGATATGGCAGCCGTCCTGCTCTTCGCCCTGCTGTTTCTCTGGCAGCCGCCGCATTTCTGGGCGCTGGGCATTCGCCGGGTGGAAGAATACCGTGCAGCGGGATTCCCTTTGCTGCCGGTTGTCAAAGGAATTAAACGCACGAAGTATCAGATGATTCCTTACCTGGTGCTTCTCATACCGATTCCCATCCTGATGTACGCCTACGGATATGCCGGTATATTCTTTCTGGTCATCGGACTCCTTCTGGCTATTTGGTGGCTCTACGCCGCACTCCAAGGTTTCCGTGCCAAGGACGATGAAGCTTGGTCCAAAAAAGTATTCATTATCTCCATCAACTACTTGACCTTGAGCCTGATCGTTCTCATACTCAATACCACCTTTTAACAGGTGGCTGGGCTTTTAGCGATACACCAAAACCTGATAGAACAGGGATTGCCTGAGACGAAGGGAGAACGGGGAAGGTCATGAATGCATTCAAACGTTACAAATGGACTTGGGTACTGCTCGCTATATGCGTAATAGCAGCCATCTACCTGGTATACAACTCGCTTGGATTCGGAAAGGAGAAGTTTCCGATCGTTCGTGAGGTTGCTGCCTATTCCATGGAGAATGTAGATGGGAAAACGATCACGTCGGAGGATACCAAAGGCAAGGTGAAGCTTATGTACTTCTATTTCACCAGCTGCCCGGATGTGTGCCCGATTACGACGCTGGTTCTGTCTCAGATCCAGGAGGACTTGAAACAAGAAGGTTTATTCGGTAAAGAAGTTAACTTTGTGTCCATCTCCTTTGATCCGGAGACCGATACGAAAGAGAAGATTAAGGAGTTCGGAGACCGATTCTATGCCGATTACAGCGGCTGGTACTTCCTTCGTGGAGACCAGGAGGAAACGCGGAAGCTGATGCAGGAGTCTTTCAAAATTCCGCTGCTGGGCAACAACTCGACGAATTTCACGCATGGCAATTCCATTGCCTTGGTGGACCGGGACAATAATATCCGGAAGACCTATAATGCTGCGGATCCATCCGAAGTGAAGACCGAGGATATCGTGAAGGACATCAAGGCTTTGATTAAGGAATAAATTGCAGGTAAAACCAAAAGGCGCGCTCTATCGTTAAAGATGGAGGACGCCTTTTTTATTTAAATATCGAAAATTGAAGCCATTCAAGATGCTCTTGTGATTCCTTGACAATAGACGCAGTTCATCAGAATACGTCAGGGGGCGGGTAGATGATGAATTCCTCCAGCCCTGCCTTCTCCAGCTGGGCAATCAAGTATTCGTCGGGAGTTCCTTCAACGCCGGCATATCCCCGGCGGGTATAGATTTGTTCGGCATCAGGAAAGACGTCGCGCAGAGCCCCGCGAATTTTTTTTCCGGAGCTGTCGTTATCCATAAAAAGGTACACCTCTTGATCCTTCACCTGTTTATGCAGACTCTCAAGCTTGGCGGTGTTTAACGTTCCGAAAGTGCACAGGATGGTTATATCCGAAGTCAGCAGCCGACGCAGTCGGCTCCGGTCGTTCTTGCCCTCTACAATGAGAAATATCGGCATCTTTTTATCACCTCTGTCATGATACGGAGATCCTTGGCAGCATTCCCCGGGAAATGTTGATCTGCCGTCGAATGATGTAGGTATAGTGTAACTTGTTTTCTGCCGATCATGCAAAAGGAGGCACAATAAACGACCATCCAGTGGATGGCCGCAATAAGGTAAATCCATGTATTCTAGTTAGAAACAGCTCAGAATGATGACGAGCAGAATGTACAATACAAGAATCATTCCTACGGAATTTCCATGGCCCCCATGGCAATGTTTATGATGAACATGACTCATGATTACTTCACCCCTTGGTTAAATGTTCGTGGTCATTTGCCACACTGTATCTTATGTGGGTTTACCCATATGGACTGTGCATTGGCCCATCCGCGTTGATTTGGGCGCTGTTCTTAACTTGGGACAAATTCATCAGACGGTTGAGATTGGGGTTTCGGGCGAGATGGCTGTCAAAGGTGCCTCACGATTGCGTTTGGGTAGGAGCAGCAGAACCGTCATCAGCATGAGAAACGCAACAAAATAAGGGGATACCACCGTGCGCAGCTGTCCAGCCGCGATCGGGCCGACAAAGGATCCCAGCGACATGGCGATGGACTGAAATGAGAACACTTTGCCGAGCCTTCCTCCGCCGCTGAGCTGAATGAACAAAGAGGATAAAGCCGGGAATAGCAAGCCTTTGGCAAGTCCGAGCGTAAACAGGATAATCATAATCGGTACATGGTCTGCTGCAGCTAGGGCGTAGAAGCATATGGCCAGCCCGAATACGCCGATGGTTACCCTGATATGAGGCGCATAACGGTTGAGGAACAGCATGCTTAGCGTGACCAGGGCTCCAAGGCTAATGACGGAGAAGAGAAGCCCGGTGGACATAATGCTTGCCAGCCCGCTTTCCCGAAGCGGTATTTCAAAGAACAGGATTCCCTGAGAGCAAGCAATCGCAAAAGGAATCAAATATAAGCGCAAGCTAAACGGAAGCCGTGCCGGCTTCTCGTTATTGATCGGTTCAGCCTGCTGATCCATATGTTTAGCAGCGGCCGACATCGGCTTCGGGAGACTGAGAAACGCCATCAAGCCCGTGAAAATCAAAAGCCAGCCCAGACTCTGGAATGTGCCGGAAAATCCCGCATTGGCGACGATGAAAGCTCCTGCAGCCGGCGACAAGACAGAGGCAAGGGTGTGGATCACGCCATGACCGGACATATATTTGCCCTGCGTAACGGGATCCCGGGAGAGCGACGCCAGCAGCGCCAGGCAGGCCGGTGACAGAAAGGCCAGCACGAAGCCGCTGATCGAGCGGAGCACGAGCAGCTGCCAGGGCAATTGGACATGGGCCTGAAGAAGCAGAATGATACCGGCGGCGGTTAGGCTGAAAATAATGTAGCGTCTGCTGCCGTGACGATCGATCAGACTGCCCGCAAGCAGGTTGCCGGGCAGATGGGTTAGAGCATAAATGCCCATCATCCAGCCGATAAACGTAGGGGCTGCTCCAAGTGAAATGGCAAAAGGCGTCAGTACAGGATACTGAGCATGCAAATCAAAAAACGCCAGAAACAAAAACATATAGAGCCATAAAGCGGTTTTCAATATGGCACCCTCCTATCCGGCTAAAGTTGATATGGTACTACTACTTGTACGTACGAAAGGTCAAGCTTAGACCTTTTTGTGAAAAGACCCGGTTGGCTGACAGCTTTGCGGGGTATCATGTATAATTAACAAGACGGCCATAAACCGCCGCTTTTGAAACGATTGACGGGAGTGAAAACGAATTGGATACTCAGGTCTGGATTGAATTTCTTAAACAAAATTGGCTGGTCATCGCCATCGCCTTAATCATCTTGTTTATCGTGCTGAACGTGGTGAGAACCGTCATTAAGTGGGCACTTGCCGTGCTCATCATCGGGGGATTGCTGGTGTACAGCGGAATTTCCCTGGACAAAATCGGCGAGGTTGTAACCACGGTCAAGGAAGAGACGGTGGATACGATAAAAAAAGAAGCGCTGAACATGATGATGAAGGAAGCGAAGGAAGCACAATATACTTCGAATGGAGACGGCACGTACTCCATTAAAGCGCCCAATCTCGAGTTGAAAGGAAGCGCCGGTTCGAAAGAGGTGGAAGTCACCTTCCGCGGTGTTTCGGTAGGGAAGTGGGACATCAACGATACGATTCAGAGCTTTATCGATGATGCCAAGAGCAATTCGGCAATGAAATAAAAAATGGCGAACGCAATCGGATGCGGATGTAAGCTGGCAGCATGTTCTTGATGCGATCAAGCTTACGTCCGTTGACAAGACATCATGGGATAGGAGGGGATACCGTTTGATGTCGGCATGGAAGGAAAGTGTGCTGGATGGGAACGGAATCACCATCTTGCTGCTGCTGATTGTGGCTTTTTCACTCATTCAGGGATGGAGTCGCGGAGCCTCCCGCTCAGCCGGGAAGCTTGTTTTTTTTCTGGGGGACGCGGTGCTTCGCCTGGTCGGGCTTGCGATCTCCGTTCCTTTTACATTATGGCTGTCGCCTAAGGCAGGCGATTGGCTGGGCACGGTCTCCGGTTTACCGAATCGGGATCTGCGCTTCTGGGAGCAGATTTATTATACGGCCGTAAAATCGCTGGCGGATTTCCCGCTGCTTCGGTTTGCGGTCCTGTTTATGCTGAGTTATGCCGTTATCGTGTTTATGCTGCGGCTGCTGGTTTCCCTGATCATGGGAGGCGGGCTGGGACTCTTCGGAACCAAAAAAGAAACCTCGGCATCGCTGCTGAGCCGGCTGACCGGTGCCGGAATCGGCGTCGTCATGGGCGCAGCGCGGAGCATTATTGTGATTGCTATCTTATTCATCTTCGTCAGTCTGAATCCTGATCACGGCTTCAGCCGGTACGTTGAAGCTTCTCCGGTTTATCAGCAGGGGGCGCGGGCTGTGATCGAGCCTTTGTCGGGTTCTCTCGTTAAGGAAAAGCTGCCGGTGTTTACCCAGTCGGTTCAGGAAGAATTGAATGGGATCATTCAGCGAAAGTACGAGGTCATCGACCATCAAATCCCCGAGGGCATCGAGCAGACGGCTGCCCATGTCGTGAAGGGGGCGTCAACCGATGAAGAGAAAGCGCGAAAGCTTTATGATTGGGTAGGCAGCCGGATCGCATATGACCACGACAAAGTGACGCTGTATGAAGAGCAGCGGATATGGAAAGAGCAGACGCCGCAGGATACCTACGATACGAGGTTAGGGGTATGCATTGATTACGCCCGGTTGTATGCCATGATGGCGAGGTCCCAGGATCTTAAGGTCAGAGTGGTTACCGGCAGGGGATATAACGGACAAGGCGGTTATGGTCCGCACGCATGGAATGAAGTCTACTTGAGCGAAGAGAAGCGCTGGATCCCTCTTGACCCGACCTGGGCACAGAGCGGCAACTGGTTTAATCCGCCGCGCTTCAACGAGACGCATATTAAAGAGCAGGTATTTTAATAGAGTGATATAGGCAGGGGCGGCTTTCTAGCAGGGAAGTCCGCCCTTGCTATCCGATGGGCCTTCAGATGAAGTGGGGGGGCGTTTATGTTAATATGGGTTTATGTGATTGTGGATAAAGGGGAGAAGCTTACGTGAAAGGGTTTAGGCCGGACAAGCGCAAACAAGAAGAACGAGATGCCGGCAGTCAGTTTAACTTGCGGGTTAATCTATTTTTTTTCAGCACGTTTATTATATTCTGCGTCATTATTATACGTCTTGCCATACTGCAGTTCGTGGAAGGACCGGAGCTGAAAGAGCTCGAAACGGGCGGGCAGGTTAAAAATTTCCCGCTTCAGCCGATTCGGGGCAGCATCATCGATGCTTCCGGAACGCCGATTGCCTACTCGACACCCTCCCAAGCCCTGTATTTAACGCTGTTAAAGGATTATAGTTCATCCGAACGAGGGAAGAAGAACCGTCCGGAAATCGAAAAGCTGGCCGAGGAAATGGTCAGGGTCTTCGATCAATACGGTGATCCGAAAGCGGAGAAGTTAACGGTAGATGATGTAATCAAAGCGATGGACCTGGAATTTAACAAGCAGCCGGGTTATGAGCCGAGACGCATCAAAGCGGATCTCTCGACTAAAGAAGTGGCTTACTTTATGGAGCATAAGAACGAGTATCCCGGAGTCGAGGTCGTGGAAGAGAGCCAGCGTCAATACAACCCTGATAAAATCGCCGTTCAGACGATTGGTTATTTGAAAGAGTTTCGCGGCATTAAGACACTGGACAAATATAAAGAGATTGATGAGCAGAACAAGAAGCAAAAGGATCCGGGACTCATCTACACGGAGCAGGAGAAGGTCGGCGTAGACGGACTCGAAATGATGTTCCAAGATGAGCTGCGCGGCAAGAACGGATATATCGGCATTCCGATTAATCCGCAGAACATGGCGGACGGGGTACCGACCATGATTGCCCCGGAGAAGGGGTACAACATCCATACGACGATTCATAAGGATATCCAAAAAGCTACGCAGCAGGCGATCATCGATCAGCTGAAATGGCTGCACGCCAATCCGGTTTCCGGCAAAACGCATCCGAATGCGCTCACGGGTTATGCGGTAGCGATGGAAGTGGATACCGGCAACATTGTCGCCATGGCCAGCATGCCGGACTATGATCCCAATGTATGGGAGAATGGAACCGACGATTGGGAAACCGTCATGAAGTATTACGGCAACGGTACGATCTCTCCATACAGTTCCGGGCGCTCCGGCAACAATCTGGAATCGGTCGTGCTGCTTGGCTCGACGATGAAACCTTTGTCGGTGCTGATCGGGCTTAACGAAAACTTGTTCGGACCGAACGATTACTATTATGACGGCGGCGCGGCATTCTTCGGTAAGGATAATACGAGGGTTCGGAACTCCGGCGGTAAAGCCTACGGGTCCCTGAACGCAAGAAAAGCGATCGAGCATTCCTCCAATGCCTTTATGGTCGATTGGATCGGGGAAAAGCTGTACAACAAGTATGGCTCCGAATCCGTTAAGGTATGGGATGAATACATGAAGAAATTCGGGCTTGGGGTATCCACCGAATCCGGTCTGCCAAAGGAGCATAAAGGCATCATCGAATATACCAACATCGAGCAGGCGGGAAGTTATTTGGCTGCCATGGCGTACGCCTCCTTCGGACAGTCGGGCAAATATACGACGCTCCAATTGGCGCAGTATGCCAGCACGCTTGCCAATCGGGGAGAACGCATCCGTCCGCAGCTTGCCAGCAAGATTGTGGATCAGGACGGCAATGTGATCAAGGAGTTCAAGCGCGAAGTATTGAATAAAGAGGAATTCCCGCAGCAGTACTGGAATGAAGTCATTGCGGGGATGAACACGCAGGGACTTCGGGCTTTCGAGGATTTCAAATATGATTTTGCGCGGAAAACAGGAACATCCGAGCAGGATATTTATAAAAACGGCACTCGGATTCGGGTGGAAAACGGGGTGTTCATCGCCTTTGCACCACGGCAAAATCCGAAACTGGCCGTTGCCGTAGTCATTCCGGAAGCAGGCTTCGGTTCCCAGAGTGCCGCGCCGGTTGCCCGTAAAATTTTCGACGCTTATGACGAGATTTACGGACTGGACGGTACGCCGCACCCTAAAAAAACCGAGGGTGAGAATGAGGACGGCAGTACGAACGAATAATCGACAAACGGCAGCCAATAGCCCTGCAGGGTTGGCTGCCGTTTTTTTGTCATACATGGGCGTCCGGGGCCTTGTCCGCCACGAGATTCAGAACAACGCCAAACTCCAGCAGCGCTTTGAGGCCGCAGAGCACCATGGTATATCCTCCCATGGAATCAATAGCCCCATGCAATATCTCATCATCATTTCCTGTAAATCCGGAATGGGTAATGGTAACGAAGGTCTCATGTTCGCCCCGCGGGGTGAATATCCACTCGGTCCTCGTTTGATCGGAAGATTCGATGGCGATGCGGCGGTTCTCCTCGATATCGTGCACATACAAGTCATCAAACACGCCATACATTTCCCAATCCCAGCGGATATGCCGGCCTTTCTCAAGTCTGCCGCTGCTTTTGGTAAACCAGAACTTGGTTGTGATATTAGGGTCGATGAAAGCCTCGAAAACTTCTGAAACGGGTCTTCGAATCAACATCTCTGCCGTGACGACGGGATTCTGATTGAGCTTGGTCATTGGGGTGCATAACTCCTTTCGGGGTTGTCTTCATACTCATCCTAGCATACCGTAACGAGTATTCTTTCTTTTACATTGCTTATTTATTTCAAGGGGCTTGTCGTTTGTTCGAGCCCCCTCGAGGATATCTTGCGTCAGGCCGGGTTTTACCTGGTTTGGCATGCATCGAGGGGCTGCTCATTCAGGGGAATGTTTTGACGCCCGGCCTTTTGTGGTAAAATGTCGTTATGTTTGCTTTGATTCGTAAGGGGGTTAATACCATGAAACATAAATATCGGTTGTTGGCACTGGATATGGACGGTACGCTGCTTCAGGACGACCATGAAGTATCCGAGGAAACCGTGAAGTGGATCAAGGAGGCGGTGCGGCACGGCATTCACGTCTGCCTCTCGACGGGCCGGCCGTTTCAGGATGCTTATCCGTATGCCAAGCAGCTTGAACTGACGACGCCGATGGTAACGGTGAACGGCGGCGAAGTATGGCGTGCGCCGTATGAATTGCATCGCCGCGCGCTGCTCGACAGCAAGCTCGTGGAACAAATGCATGCACTCGCGGTTGAAACCGGATCGTGGTTCTGGGCGTATTCAGTAGATAGATTGTATAACTCTGAGAACTGGACCGATGATGTCGCGAATCAGGAGTGGCTGAAATTCGGATATAACACGAATGATCATGAGGTACGCCACAATATCATGATGCGGCTGCAGGATATGGGCGGACTGGAGATCACGAACTCTTCGCCGGATAACCTGGAAATCAATCCGCAGGGCGTCAACAAAGCGACCGGGATCGGACAGGTGTGCGAGCTGCTCGGTATCAGCATGTCCGAGGTTGTAGCCGTAGGAGACAGCCTGAACGACCTGGCCGTCATCCAGCAGGCCGGCCTCGGCGTGGCCATGGGCAATGCCCAGCAGACCGTGAAGGATGAGGCGGATCTTGTGGTTTCCAGCAACAATGAGGACGGCATCGTCGAAGTCATCAGGGATCATATTTTGATCGAAGGGTGAGATGTTGATGGACGTATTGGGCTGGATTATCGTCATCGCTCTGTTTATCATTGGGATGGCCGGGGCGGTATACCCTATTCTGCCGGGGGTTGTCGCCATTTACCTGGCGTTGTTCGTTTACGGCTGGTTCTTTACATTCGAGCATTACAATGCATGGTTCTGGATTATCCAGACCATTATTCTGGTGGTGCTCTTCATTGCCGATTATGCGGTTAATGCCTGGGGAGTCAAGAAACTCGGCGGTTCCAAAGCCTCGATTTGGGGCAGCACGATCGGACTTATTATCGGACCGTTCGTGATACCGGCCTTCGGGTTGATTATCGGACCGTTCCTCGGCGCATTTCTGGGTGAAATGCTGGCAGGCTCGGGAGCATGCAAATCCATGAAGGTTGGCTTCGGATCGGTTGTTGGATTGTTTAGCAGCATTGTGGTGAAGATTATATTGCAGCTTGCGATGATCATCATTTTCTTCATCTGGATTTTCTAATAGAGCATAGCAATCGCTGTAAGAGGCGCTTTGGAGGAGAAAGAAGGGTACGGTTTTGTCTAAGAAAGAGTCATTTATTAAAGGCACCATCATCTTGGCCGCTGCTGCGCTGGTAGCCCGGGTGCTGGGCCTTGCTCAGCGGGTGCCGCTGGAGCATATGCTGAATGATATCGGGGATGCCTCGTTTACGATCGCCAATAACGTATATTTAATGCTGTTAACGGTAGCCACGGCCGGCATTCCCAGCACGCTCAGTAAAATGGTATCGGAGCGCCATGCTTTGAACAAGCCTGCGGAGGCTCGGCGCGTCTATCATGCTGCGCTTATTTTTGCCGGGGCAGCAGGCGTTGTCATGACGCTGCTCCTTTACTTCGGAGCTCCTTTTTATGCCACTCATATAGCCAAGCAGCCGGAGGCCGCCGCTGCCATTCAAGCGCTCGCTCCGGCGCTGCTGCTGTTTCCGGCCATCGCCATGATGCGAGGATACTTCCAAGGTCGCAATAATATGACGGCTGGCGGCATATCGCAAATTATCGAGCAGATTGCGCGGGTTTTGACAGCGATCGGCTTGGCTTATGTGCTGCTGCGTTTGGGATATGACGATACCTGGATCGCGGCAGGTGCTTCCTTCGGGGGCGTCCTCGGCAGTATCGGGGCATTTGCGGTCATGCTGTATTTTACGGTGAAGCTTCGCCGAAGCGATCGTGAGCTCAAAATGCCGGCGGCGGACCGCTCGATTCCGCTTGGCGGGATATACCGGGATATATTCACGCTGTCTATACCGATTGTGCTGTCTTCCCTGGCTGTTCCGGCGGTCAACTTCATTGACAGCTCCATTGTGAAGCCGCTGTTGATCGGGCAGGTTGGTCTGGGAGAGGCTACTGCAGCCCTCGCGGTATTAGGAAACCGGGCGCAAAGCGTAGCGGGCATTCCGCCGATTCTAGCCATTGCCCTCAGCACCTCGCTCATTCCGATCATCTCTGCCGCTTTTGCGAGGAAAGATCAGGAGCATTTGGAACAGCAAGTATCGCTGGCCATGCGCGTTGCCATATTGACGGGTATGCCGATGGTGATTGCGCTCTGCGTTGCATCCTATTCCATCAACGGATTGCTGTTTAGTTCCCTCGGCGGAAGCGGGATCATCGGGTTCCTGACATTCGGTACGATTTTTCAGATCACGATGATGACAACGAACTCCATTCTTCTTGGAATCGGCAAGGCCAAGCTCTCGATGGTTCACGTGATGATCGGGATAGCGGTCAAGCTTGTTGCCAGCTTCCTGCTTGCTCCGTTGTTTGGCATTTACGGCATCATCGGGAGCACGGCTCTCTGTTTCCTTGTCATTACGATACTGAACGTCAGATCGATCAAGGCGATTGTATCCTTCTCGATCCTGGGCAAACGCTGGATGGGCTTCATACTGACGGTTGCTGCCGCAGGGGGGATCGGTTACGGCCTGAACCTGGCCGGTATTCAGATGGTCGATGTCATGCCGGCAAGGTTGGCATTTCTGCTGACCTGCCTGGTTGTAGGCGTAGCCGTAGTCATTATATATCTTGTGCTGCTGGTGGTGTTTGGCGTACTGCGGCAATCGGAGCTTAGCAGTTACCCGCGTCCTTTGCAGAAGGTGTTCCGTCCGCTGATGAGGCTGCAGCCTGCGCGTATGCGGGAGCGGGGATAAACCTAAACCTATGATGCAAGAACAGCATCCGTTAGAGAAGAGACCATTCCGGCCGTATCGGAATGGTCTTCTTTTATTGCCGGTGGAACGGATCGGATACGTCATGGGCGATGGAGGTTTTCTCCAGGACGGCCCGATGGGCGTGGGTGATATCCGGCAGCATCGGCGGTTTCGGTTTGCGAATATGCTTAAACATCGCGTGGCCATGATACCAGTCGTACCGGGGAATCGGTTCCGGGGTTTCATCCTGCCAGATCTCCTCGAGACGGGGGCTATACAGACGACGGCCGTCCGGCAGCCATTCCGATTGGATAAGCTCAAGCCCCTCGTGGCCGTGATCCATGGCTTGATCCCGCGTCGGCGTAAATAACGCCGGCCAATATTCAGCGCGCGAGCCCTGATGCTTGGTGGAACGAGCGAATGCCAGCACGGCATGGTAGATATCCTCGTAACCGAACAGTAAAGCGTACAGCGAGCGGCCTGCCTTGATCCGGATGGACAGGTCTTCAAACTTGGGGATGGTGAGTCCGGCCAGCGGCCGGGTAGGGGATACGGGATTTTCGGCAGAGTCTGTGCTTGTCTGTTGGTTATGACCCAGCGGAAATACGATCTGATTCAACCGGGTTAGCTCATGCATCCGGAAGAGGGGATCCTGCAAAATATGCTGACGGTAAAAAGGATGTCTTGCCACCCGCCCCTCAATATAGTTCTGTTCATTAATGATGAGGGCGACCGTAAGCAGCGAACTGCCTTGGTCGTGCCAGAACCGTTCCCAGAACGGCGTCATGAACGATGAAACATGGAAGCGGGGGAGCAAATGGAATAAGGGTTTTCCTATTTTTCGACTGTGCATATAGAGAAGCAGCTGCGGATAGGCATCCTGAAAAATCAGCGCATTGCAGCGCTCCAGGAAACTGTACAGATGGTTTTGGAATGGGGGGGCCATGAGATCCGACATCAGCCCGCCCTTCAGATCGCTCATATTCCATCCGGCATTGCGTGATACCATATGGGCAAGGAAGGCCCAATGCAGCTCCGGATGCGACTCGTAACAGTCCAAATAGGCCTTGGTTCGGGTCACGTTGCTTCGGTTGGCGGCGGCAGCGGCCTCCTGAATGCGATGAACCAGCTCTTGCTCCTCATCCGTTGGCTGCAGGTCCGGCTCATGACCGCGAATATCGCTGTGACCTTCTTGCAGAGGGAGAAACGAAGAAATGCCCTGCGGCAGATAGGGATGGGAGGAGAGAATGTTCTTGAGCTGCCTGCGAATGGCCCTGACGGCTGTAGGATCCCACTGCAATTCATGCCTGTTCATCCGAAGCTTTAAGGAATATCGCCAAGCTGCCATCATACCCGACCATGATTCTGCCAGGGCTTGCGGAATGGCGGCTGTCCATGCCCCGTAATCCCTGCCCCGATTTGGTTTGTCCTTGGCTCCGTGCGAGTGCATGCCGGTTGTCACCTGCACTTTCTGATGATAATTCCAGACCGTGAACCTCATACAGTCAGTATGCTCTAAAATTTGACTTCCACTCAACAATTTGATTCACTAGGGGTGAAGGAATTCGACGTAAAGGGGAGATAACTAATGGAAAAAATCACTTCAGAAGCAGAATTTCAGGTTGCAATCCAGTCTCCACGACTGACAGTTGCCGTATTTAAAGCGGACTGGTGCGGCGATTGCAAGTTTATCGATCCATTCATGCCGGAGGTTGAGACGAAGTTCTCCAACCAATTGACTCTGGTGGAAGTTGACGTCGATGCTGTCGGTGACGTGAGTCAGCAGCAAAATATTCTGGGCATCCCTAGCTTTGTTGCATACTCTGACGGTCGCGAGCTGGTTCGCTACGTTAACAAACTCCGCAAATCGCGCGAGGAGATTGAAGATTTCCTGCAGCGTGCCGTAGACGTATACGGTACGATTCACAAGTAAGCAGTGACGATAGCACCGCCGCCTTTGAGCTATAACGGGCGGCGGTGTTGTTTTTACATTGGATATGATGAGGGGAATTGCGAAGTCAAGTACCTTGAGCATGAAGGTTTTGTTCATTTTTGAACATTTTGTCACAATCGCTCAAGTGACCGGGGCTGAAGAATCAGGTATAATGAAATGTGGACTGTATATGATGCGATCCTGTATAGGTTTTGAATAGTGAATGATTATGAGCAGCAGGTGAGATAAGTGAACGATAAACAATTAAAGTGGCTGAGTTACATAACATGCTTAATTATGTTCTGCGCGACTTTCGGGGGCATGGTTGTGACAAAGACGGGGTCGGGGCTTGGCTGCGGCCAAGAGTGGCCGCTGTGCAACGGCAAATTTGTTCCCGCTTACACGGTGTCCTCGATGATCGAATATTCCCACCGGGCCGTAAGCGGAATGGCCGGCTTGGCCGCCTTGGCTTCGCTGATTGCGTTCTGGAAGTACAAGCGGGACCGCCGGGATTTGATGGCTTATGTCATCGGGACCTCGATATTCGTCGTGGTACAAGCCATCATGGGGGCCCTCGCGGTGGTTAAACCTCAATCGGCTGCGATCATGGCGCTGCATTTTGGTTTCTCGCTGATTGCTTTTGCCAGTTCGGTCATGCTGGCTTTGGGCATGCGCCGAATCGAACAAGCGAAGGGACCCGCTGACCTGGAGCGTTTGCCGCGGGTGGGCAAGGGCTTCCGAAATCTGGTCTGGGGCACAACGTTGTACAGCTACATCGTGGTGTATATCGGTGCATTCGTCAGCCATACCGATTCCCGGGAAGGCTGCTCCGGCTGGCCGTTGTGTAACGGAGAAGTGATACCGGAGCTGAGCGGAGGGGTCGGCATCGCCTTTATGCACCGCGTGGCCGCGCTTCTGCTGCTGATCGTGGTGGCGGTGATGGGGCATTTTGCATATTGGCGCAATCGCGATAACCGGGAGATCCAGATGCTGGGCATTTCGGCAACCGTGCTGTGTCTGCTGCAGGTGTTCAGCGGCGCCCTCATTATGGCTACGATGCATAACGAGGAAGTTTACGTATTCTCCGCACTGGGTCATACGCTGCTGATCTCGGCGCTGTTCGGCGTACTGTGTTATTTAAGCGTCCGGGTATGGCAGCTCAGCAAGCCGCTTGAAGCCGAAATACGGAAGGGCCACGACGTGCCCCGCGAAAAGATCGTATAAGGAAGAACGCCGATCATTCCGTAAAGAAAATCCAGTATTCTATAGCATACATGCATGCAAAGTCCCCGGACCGGAGTTCGAGGGCTTTGTTGTATAGAAAGGAGCTGCCGGCAACCGTATCGAAAAGGTTTGATAAGGCAACGAATTTGTTTATATTTAATAACACCGGAGAAATCACAAGTCGCTCCATGCTTATGGAGTTGTCTTCCCGTTTCGGGGGCATCCTAACAGGACGAGCCCGGATTGGCGCAGCAGATGATGGGTCATCTGCCAGTCAAGGGGATGCCGAAGGGCCTGATGGCGATCCGGATGAGTTGCCCCCGCGCGAGGATATCGCCGTGAAGACGGCCGCTGAGCGCTGGAATGAGTATATTGGCATTAGCACAATCGAGATCAAGAACCAAGGTTAATCTGATGACGCGAGGGGGTACCGCCATGCTTCGAATGTTACTTGGGGAACAGCCCCGGCAGAACAACGGCCTGCTTGAGGAAGCCATCGAATCGATGGTGAAGACAACCCGGCTTCTGCAGAAGGAAATGGATAAAAATCAAGATCCGACGCATGATTTTCGCAAGCTGGAGATTTGGACCCGGGGACTGATCGTCTCCCTGGATGAGCTGGAGCAGAGCTGGAATGCGGCCAAGCATTTCAGTCAATCGGTCCAATCGGGTTACATCGATGATATGTCGATTCAGGAGCAAGGGGAATATCAACGATATGTGTATTTTTACAAAAACGGCTTCATCCGCGTATTCTCGATCCTTGATAAACTGGGCACGGTGCTGAACGATTTGTTTGATCTGCATACCTCCAAGGTAAAGGCGCATTTTTCTTATTTTACGGTCCTGCGGCAGTTCAGATTTTTGAAGGCCCACGGTGAGCTGGCTGAAGAGTTGGAAGCGATCAAGGATCGCTACAAAGCACCGCTGAACGCGCTCCGCAAAAGGCGCAACGCTGAAATTCACTACATGAACTCCGAGATGCAGGATGATTTGTGGCAGCGCCATCAGGGGCTGTCCGACAAAATCGAGCTGGAGGATATCGACAAGCACCTGGATGATCTCCAACAGGGCATCGATATGGTATGCCGCAGCCTGGCCGCCTCGTATAAATATACGAACAAGCTGTGGACTGAAAATGGAGTGCGGGCTTAGGCACAAAATCGCCATGAAATTCCTTTTGACAAAAGCCTGAAAAGAATCTATACTAACTATTGCATTCATTAAATGTTATCAAATCAGATCAATTTAATCGGAAAAATTTCATATCGATGTTTTCTTATCGAGAGAGGCGGAGGGACAGGCCCGATGAAGCCCGGCAACCGACTTCTTGCGTACCATTGCTTAATGCGATGACGCTTGGAGTGACATGGTGCTAATTCCTTCAAAGCTATGGGATACCTTCAGCTTTGACAGATGAGAAAAGGCGTTGACTTTTACGTAAAGAGGGCCCTTTTTGATTCTACAAAAAGAGGCTCTTTTCTTTTGGGTAAATAGATATGAAGCTAAGGAAAAAGGAGGATTATCGGATTGATTGAGCTCAAGCAATTGACGAAGCAGTACGGAAAAGCCGGGTCATTAACAACTGCGTTGTCCGAATTGGATTTGTCGATTGAAAAAGGAGAAATTTTCGGAGTGATCGGACACTCCGGTGCAGGTAAAAGTACATTGATCCGCTGCATCAATTTACTGGAGCGTCCCACCTCGGGCGAGGTGTGGGTGAACGGCAAAAATTTGACGTCGCTCGGCAAGAAGCAGCTTCAGGCGGAGCGCCGTAAAATCGGAATGATCTTTCAGCACTTTAACCTGCTGTCTTCCGCGACGGTGTACGATAACATTGCGTTTCCGCTGCGTCTGATCAAGACGCCGAAGGCCGAACTGGAGCGCAAAGTATCCGAGCTGCTGGCTTTGGTCGGCTTGGAGGCGCATCGCGACAAATACCCGTCCCAGCTGTCAGGGGGCCAGAAGCAGCGGGTGGGCATCGCCAGGGCGCTCGCGAGCGATCCCGAAGTGCTGCTGTGCGACGAGGCCACTTCGGCCCTTGACCCGCAGACGACGGATTCGATTCTGCGCCTGCTGCTGGACATTAACAAAAAGTTTCATCTGACGATCGTGCTGATTACCCATGAGATGCACGTCATTCAGAGCATATGCGACCGGGTCGCCGTTATTCATCAGGGCGGCATCGTAGAGCAAGGACCGGTAACGGAAGTGTTCCTGAAACCGAAGCATGAAGTGACGCAGGAATTCATCCGCCAGGAGATGGACAGTGGCGAAGCGCTGCGGCTGGCTATGCAGGGTCAGGTAAACGGCCCTTCAAGAGCGGTTCAAATCACGTTCCTGGGGTCGAAAACGTACGAATCGATCCTGTCCCATACCGTTCATGAGACGGGCGTGAATTTTGCGATTCTGCAGGGTACGATCTCTACGATCAAAGAAACGCCGTACGGCCAGCTCATCGTTCGTTTCGAAGGGGAAGAACGCGCAATTGAAGATACGATCCGGAAGCTGCTTGAACAAGGACTAGACGTGGAGGTGATTCATTGATGTTCGGACTTGATTTTACCCAGATCGACTGGAAAGAGATATGGACGGCAACATTGGATACCCTGCGGATGCTGGGAGCTTCGGCCTTGTTCAGCTTCATCATCGGACTGCCGGTCGGCGTGCTGCTCTACATGGCCGCAAGGTCCACGTCCGGGTTGGTACGCTTCGGCTACACGATTCTGTCGTTCATTGTAAACATTCTACGCTCGGTTCCGTTCATCATCCTGATCGTGGCGATGATCCCGATTACGAAGTCAATCGTAGGTGTTTCGTACGGCGTGCTGGGCACCATTCCGCCGCTGGTGATCGGTGCTGCTCCATTCTTCGCAAGGCTCGTGGAAACGGCTTTGAATGAAGTGGATAAAGGCGTGATCGAGGCGGCTCACGCCATGGGCTCCTCGACAAGCCAAATCGTATGGAGAGTGCTCCTTCCGGAGGCTCGTCCGGGCCTGCTGGCCGGGATGACCATCACGATTGTAACCCTGGTATCTTACACCGCGATGTCCGGTCAAGTCGGGGGCGGCGGTTTAGGGGATTTGGCCATTAAGTATGGCTATTACCGTTATGAGACCGAGATCATGATTCTGGCTGTCGTGCTGATGATTGTCCTGGTCCAGCTGCTGCAGATGGCAGGAGATCGTCTGGTGCGGCATTTTACAAGAAAATAACGGATTGATGAGGCTTCAAGAAAGACAATATATAAATCATATATTTTTCGGAGGGAGAGTTTTAGAATGAAAAAATGGACATTGGCATTGATCAGCTTGACCTTGGTTACGGTGCTGGCTGCATGCGGCAGCAAGCCTGCGGATAACGCATCCGAGCCAGGGGGAACAACGGGAGGCGGCGGTCAAGAGACCGTGACCTTGAAAGTAGGGGCTTCGCCATCACCGCATGCCAAGATTCTCGAGCATATCAAGCCTGCGCTTGAAAAAGAGGGCGTAAACCTGGAAATCGTAGAATTCACGGATTATGTGCTGCCGAATACGCAAGTGGATTCCAAAGAAATCGACGCGAATTTCTTCCAGCACAAGCCTTACCTGGATAACGAAATCAAAGAGCGCAAGCTGGACCTGGAGTCCGTGATCGCCGTGCACGTGGAGCCGCTGGGTGCGTACTCCAAAACCATTACATCTGTGGATGAGCTGAAGGATGGAGCGGTTGTAGCCATTCCGAATGATCCTTCCAATGCTGGCCGTGCATTGACGCTGCTGTCCAAGAACGGCGTGATTAAGCTGAACGACGAAAGCAAGCTGGAAGCAACCGCCAAGGATATCGTAGAAAATCCGAAGAACCTGGAGTTCAAGGAAGTTGAAGCCGCCATGCTGCCTCGTATGCTGGATGAGCTGGATCTGGCTGTCATCAATACGAACTACGCGCTGGAAGCGGGACTGGACCCAACGAAGGACGCGCTCTTCATCGAAGACAAGGACAATCCTTATGCCAACCTGCTGGTAGCCCGTCCGGACAACAAGGACTCCGACGCCATCCAAAAACTGGCGAAGGCGCTGACTTCCGAGGACGTGAAAACCTTTATTGAAGAAGAGTACAAAGGTGCCGTCATCCCGGCATTCTAATTCGAGCAGTAAAGCTCGATATAATGTATATGAATTCATCGTATATGTGAAGAGAGGGCATTATCCAAAAAGACCTATCGGTCTTTGCGGATAGGCCCTTTTTTCTTTCTTTTTCTGTCGAATGGCCATTCCTGGTCGGAAGCAAGTTGTTCGGCCTTATCAAATCTTTTATACTGAAGGAAGGATATCCATCTGAGGAGGGAAAGCCTTGAAGGGAAAAGTGGCGCTGATTACAGGCAGTGCGACAGGTTTGGGAAAAATGACGGCACTGTCGTTAGCCCGGCAGGGATGTCATATAGCCATAAATTATGTGAACAGCAAGGATGAAGCGGAGACGCTTTCCCGTGAAATCGAGGGGTTTGGCGTGAAATCCATCGCGATTAAAGCCGATATCGCCAGCGAGCCTGAGCTGTATTCATTGGTGGATCAGACGGAGGAGCGGCTGGGCAGCGTCGATATCCTGGTTAACAATGCTGGACCGTTCATTCGGGAACGCCGTCTGTTCTCGGAGTACAGCCGCGACGAAATCGTACATATGGTGAATGGCAATTTAACCGGCGTCATGCTGCTGGACCATCGCGTTCTGCCTGCCATGCGGGAGAAAAAATGGGGACGCATCATCCACTTTGGTTTCGGGCATGCGGGAGAAGCCCGCGCATGGCCTCAACGCTCCGCCTACGCGGCTGCGAAGGTGGGCCTGGTCTCCTTTACGAAGACGCTGGCCGTGGAAGAAGGGCCGTATGGAATCACCGTGAATATGATTTGTCCGGGGGATATCCGCGGGGCCAACAAAGAGAAAACCATCGATGAAGTATCCGGCATTCAGGACGGGTTGACTCCTCGCGGACGATCGGGCAGCGGCGAGGACGTCGCCAGGGTGATCGAATATTTATGCCTGGATAAATCGGATTTCATTACCGGCAATATTATGGATATATCCGGCGGGCTGGACCCGATTCGCCCGTTAATCAAGCTGGAATAAAACATCCCCACAAAGTGGAATCTACGCTTCGATGCTTATTCCATTTACTTTGCGGGGATCCCAAAACCATTAAACGCGACTCAAGAATTGCTAACGCTTCGCAGAAAACTTATATCTTCTTTAATCTCAAAAAAAGAGTCTTGGTCCCGCGAGGGAAACCAAGACTCTTTATAGTTAAAGAAGATTTAGAATACTTGAACTACTTCTTGGATGCCTTCTACTTCTTCAACCAGGGCGCGCTCGATCCCTGCTTTCAGAGTAATGGTGGAGCTTGGGCAGCTACCGCATGCACCCATCAATTTCAGCTTAACGATGCCGTCTTCAACGTCAACCAGTTCCACGTCACCGCCGTCGCGCTGCAGGAACGGACGAAGTTTATCAAGCACTTCAGCCACTTCATCATATACAGTGGTTTGCGTGTTTTCACTCATCTTGTTCAACTCCTTTCCTCCCTATATTATAGTACATAAACCGGCAAAATAAAATGCCAATCTTAAGGCAGGTCTAATAACAATGTCCATTATCATTGAGTTTTGCACAAGCAATTCCTATTTCGGCACGGATAAAGTGCTGCAGACGCTTGAAGGCAAGTACGATTGCCAAGTCATCGAATATGGCTGCCTGACCAGCTGCGGCCAGTGCTATTTGATGCCCTTCGCTTACGTGGATGGCGATTGGGTTGAAGCCCCTACGGCTGAAGAGCTGCTTGAGGTTGTCATCCGCAAGCTCGAAAGCTTTCGGGACGGCGAAGAGGAGAGCTGACGTTCTGCTTTCGCTCCGCGGCGTCCCTCCACAGGAGCATCATCAGCGCCCCGTAACCGTCCGACTAGTAATGACGCTTGGATTTCCAGAGCACGCCGCTCTTTAATATCCTTGGTACCCGGCCCATGACCGACGTGCTGCCCATGAGTCCAAAGCCCGCATGTTTGCCGAGGGAACCCAGCGTTCCCTTCAGCTTCAGCGGAGATACCTTAGGCGTATCGTCGCGCCATAAAGCTTTCATGACATGTCCCACTTGCTCGGCCTGAGCCCCTGCCGCTTGCGCGCTCGGGACGAAGGGGAGGCTGGCGCAGTCGCCGATCACATATACCTCGGGATGGGACGGAACCTGGTACCATTCGTTCAGCAGAATGCGTCCGCTGCGGTCTTTTGGCAGATCCAGATCCTGTACGACCTTTACGGGCTGAATGCCGGCCGTCCATACCGCCAGATCGGTTGCGATCGGCACATCCAGATTGTACACGGCGTCCTTCTCCACTCGGGATACGGATACGCCGCTGTGGATGTCCACGTGGTGTTCCTCAAACCAGCGATGAATATAAGCAGACAAACGGTTAGGAAAAGAAGAAAGCACCCGTTGTCCCCGGTCCAAAATGGCGATATTCAGGTCAGGCCGGCTTTCCCGAAGATCGGCAGCGAGCTCGATGCCGCTTAGGCCTCCGCCAATGATATGAACTTGACCATATGGTCTGAGGTTGTTCAGGTTCAAATAGGTTTCCCGGGATGCCGCAAAAGATTGCAGGCTGAACGTGAATTCTTCAGCGCCCGGTACCCCATGATAACGGTCCGTACATCCCAGGGCAATGGCCAGCTGATCGTATTCCACCGGATCGTTGTTCGTCAGGTTCACAAGCTTCTTCTCAAGATCAATGGATAGGACTTCACCGTATACAACATGGAGGCGGTCATACACCGGGAATTTAACACGAACGGCGGTATCGGCCACGGTACCTGCTGCCAGCGCGTAATATTCGGTTTTGAGTCCTTGGTACGGCATGCGGTCGATGAGCACGACCTCCACGTCCGGAGGAAGATAGCCGCTGAACAATTCTTGAATTAGGGCAAGACCACCATAGCCTCCGCCGAGAATGACGAGCTTTTTCATAAATTTCTTCCTTTCTCAAGAGATAAGAAGGTGAGCGCCGATTCGCAAGAAAAACGCCGCTGAAAGCGGCTTAGGTTACCCACGCTATATTATCTCTTTAACCTGTTTTCCGTTTTTTGGAACGTCTGCTTTGCTTGAGTTTTTGCTGGTATGGCTTATTCGTAAACCTTGATCTCGTTATAGAAGGTATCGCGTTCGACCGGAATGCGGCCGGCGCCTTGGATGAGCCACACAAGCTCTTTGCGGGTCAGCCCTTCTGGCGTCAGCGCTCCTGCGGCATGGCTGATGCGTTCCTTTAGGATCGTGCCATGGACGTCCGATGCGCCGAAGCTGAGAGCGACCTGCGTCAATTGCGGCCCGATATTAATGAAGTAAGCCTTGATGTGGTCGATATTATCCAGCATCAATCGGCTGATGGCAATGGTTTTCAAATCTTCGTAAGCCGAATTGCGGCGCATGATGCCCGCATTCTTATTCTTCGGCTGCATGGACAGCGGAATGAATACCATGAATCCGTTCGTTTCATCTTGAAGATCCCGAATTTGCAGCATATGGCGGATCCGGTCCTCATGGCTCTCGATCGAGCCGTACAGCATGGTCGTGTGCGTCTTCATGCCGAGCTTATGCGCGGTACGATGAACGTCGAGGTATTGATCCACGTTGGCTTTATCCACCTTCATCTTCTGACGGTACTGGTCAGACAAGATTTCGGCTCCGCCGCCCGTCAAGGATTGAAGACCAGCCTTCTGCAGCTCCTGCAGCACTTCCTTCGTGCTGAGTCCGCTGATGCGGGTGAAGAATTCGATCTCCGCCGCGGTATAAGCCTTTAGGGTAACTTCAGGGAAACGTTCCTTCAATGCCTTCAGCGAATCTACATAGTACTGGAACGGGACATGGTTATTATGTCCGCCAACGATATGAAATTCACGGATGCCGGGGTGAATATGCTGTTCCACATACTCGATCATTTCCGCGCCGGAGAGGGTATAGGAGCCTTCCTCGCCTTGGTCTTTCCGGAAATTGCAAAAAGCGCAGCGGGATTCGCATACATTGGTAAAATAGAGACTCATGTTCTCAATGAAGTAAACTTTTTTCCCGTTCTTGCGCAAATTGGCTTCATTAGCCAGCTGCCCGAGGGTCAGCAGGTCATCGGTTTGATACAAATACACACCGTCTTCAAGATTCAGGCGTTCGCCGCGTTGGACTTTCGCAACGATCTCGGCCATTCTCTGATCGGTAAATGGTGTCACAATCGTGGACATGTTCAATCCTCCTGTTCACACTTTGACTTGCCGAATATTCGGCAGATCAAGTGATCATAAAGTGGATCACTCCCCGCGGGGAACGGTCCGTTTATAGTCGTGTAACAACGAAATCAATGAATTGGGCTGAATAAATAAATAACTTTGTGAAAAAATATACAACTGTGGACCAGCCATAACCTTTGCCGCATTTTAGCCGGGGGATGTGACAATTATCCAACAGTTGCCGCCCATGTTCCTTCCCTATTATAAACCTGACCCCTCGGGGTAGCAATACATATAGAGGAATTGAAATAGGTTATTGACCATATGGTAAAATGGCCATCATCTCAACCTTGAGCGAATTCGCGAAGAGGAGTATACTTAAAGAATGAACGAAAAGGAGGGTGACCTATGATATCAATCAGCGAAACAGCTGCAGAACGTTTGAAAGAAATGCTTGCTGAACAGGAAACGCCCAATATGTTCCTTCGACTGGGTGTCACTGCCGGCGGATGCAGTGGTTTTTCATATGCAATGGGCTTCGACGATCAAGAAACGGAAGCGGACGTATATATGGACCTGCAGGATATGAAAGTCGTTGTCGAGAAGGACGATCTGAAATACCTGAACGGTCTCGAAATCGACTTCGAGGAATCCGGCATGACGGGCGGGTTCACCATCCACAACCCGAACGCGACCGTAACTTGCGGCTGCGGATCTTCCTTCCGCACGGCAACGGATGCGGGCAAACCGAACGAAGAGCCTTGCTAAGCAGCGGGTTTTCGGGGACTGTGCTCTGAATCTAACCAATAAAAAGACCTCTGCGACCCTGTTGTCGCGGGGGTCCTTTTTTTGCTGCCGCCCATAAGAAAATGAAAAAATGCAGCGGACTCCCAAACGGGGGCAGCTGCATTTTGATGTTCTTCCTATCCGATCAGACCGGGAAGAAGAAGGTATCGTTCAGCATCAGCACGATCATGCCGGCAGCTACGAGCGAGAACACGATGCAGCCGGCCCCGAGTCCGCAGCGCTTGTCTTTGATGAACTTGAAGCCCATGACAAAGATCAGAACGGTGATGGCTGCAAGGGCAACCGACATGCCGACAATGGCAATCCAGTACAAAACTTCAAACAATGCTGCCAAGGTGACAAAGCCTCCTTTATGGTTATCCATGGATGGATTTATTACGGACAAAGCTCTGCTCTTACTATACGATAGATCACCTCATTTGCAAAGGGAAGCTCGCTTCGCGGCCATGAATACGTCAAATTATTAGGCATAACGATCCCGGACAATCATCCAAGACAAAGTGCGGATAAGAGAATAGGATAACGTATGTCATGAATAAAAGGAGGCGAAAGCAGCATGGCGGGAAGACAATTGGCCAGCAAGTGGCTGAAGACGGAAGCGCTGCTGACCGATCCGCAGGTTGCTCCCTACATTCCGGCGACCCAGTCGTATGGAGGGGATACCCTGGTCTCAATGCTGGATGAACACGAAATGGTCGTGATCAAGCCGATTGTAGGCACCGGTGGTAACGGAGTCATCCGAATACAGAAAGACGGAACGGGATACTTGGTAACCCATAAGAGGCGTACTGTTCATGTAGATACATTGAATTCCCTGTTGCACGTATTGAACAGAATGAAACTGAAACGGCGCTACATGATACAACAGGGGATTCATCTGGCTAAAATTCAGGGACGTCCGCTGGATTACCGCGTCAAGGTAGTCAAGGAAAGAGGAAGATGGGAATTCCGGGCCATGCTAGGACGGCTCGCGAACCCCGGGCTGTTTGTGACGAACATTTGCAAAGGGGGGACGCTGCTTCGTTGCCGCCATGCTCTGAGGCTGTCGCTGCCCCATATCAATGCCAGGGAGAAGCGTAATGAAATGCGCCACTTAACCAGACAGTGCATCACGATCCTGGAATCGCGCTTTCCCGGGATCGGGGAACTGGGATTCGATTACGGACTCGACGTCGAAGGAAAGATATGGATTTTGGAAGTAAATACAAGACCGAGCTGAATTTTTTGTTTAATATTCCCAACAGAAGTCGTTTATATGATTTTTTAATAGGGTAATAAAAAAATAACCGTAATCTACCGATATAATAATTGATCAATTTTTTTTATGGTAGATTTACCCCATATCCTGTGTATAACATTTATCCCCATAATCCACTTTGATATGACCTTGTTTCTTACACTTACCAACAAATTATACACAGGATTTCCACAAGAGGTTGTGGATAAGCGAACAGTTGTTCCGTTTTCGCATGTCTGATATGATAGATTCAGGAAATATGAGGAAGGGGTGTGAGGGGATGGCTATGTTGACGGATGAGATGCTTCTCGATTCCTATCATATGGCTGTTGAATTGAAGTTGGAACGAGAGTTCATCACTCTACTGCTGGCCGAAATTCATAAACGGAACTTGGACACCGATTCCGGCAGCATCCTGCATTAATCAGATTTTCGTATATAGAATAGATAACTTACGACATGATACGCATATAATGTGGGAGCTTTCAACCAAGTTCTACATATGGTTTGAAGAAGAATTAGAAAAGGTATCTTCCGTTCTGAGCGGCGCATCGCCCTCTGGAACGTTAGATACCTTTTTTTCTGTATGTCGAAGTGTTAGGAAATTCCGTACCTCTACAATTTCATGTTGCTGCTGTGTCCCGGAGCCAATCTGGCTTCAGGATCAAAGTATACTTTGGCATTGTTGACGGCGGTTGGCGCTTCGCCGAATCCGACGGCAATGAGCTTGACCTTGCCAGGATAGGTCGTGATATCGCCCGCCGCAAAAATACCCGGGATGCTGGTTTCCATGCGGGAGTCCACGACGATGGAGTTGCTTTCGATGGCGATGCCCCACTCGGAGATCGGACCAAGGGAGGAAACGAAACCGAAATTGACAATGACATCGTCAACTTCAATCTCTTGCGTCTCTTTGGTCTTAATATGCGACAGCGTCACCTTCGTAATGGCATCTTCACCATGCAGTTCCGTGATTTCGGTTGGTGTTACGATGTTCACCTTCGAGGCCATCAGCTGCTCCACGCTATGCTCATGGGCACGGAACTTGTCGCGGCGGTGAACCAGCGTAACCTGCTCGGCGATCGGTTCGATCATGAGCGCCCAGTCTACCGCGGAATCGCCGCCGCCGCTGATGAGCACCTTCTTGCCTTTAAAGCGGCTGAGATCGTTGACGAAATAATGAAGGTTCGCCTTCTCGTACTTCTCGGCACCTTCAATCTCCAGTCGGCGGGGTTGGAACGCCCCGACGCCGGCCGTAATGATGACGGCTTTGGCATGGTGTTCGCCCAGATTCGTTCTCACGACAAAATGACGTTCTTCAAGCTTTTCCACAGCTTGGACTTTCTCTTCAAGACGGATGTCCGTTTTAAAGAGCTCCATTTGCGCGGACAGATTGTTCACAAGCTCCTGAGCGGTAACCTTCGGGAAGCCTGCTACGTCATAGATATATTTTTCGGGATACAGCGCAGCCAATTGGCCTCCGAGCTGGGGCATGCTCTCGATAAGTTTAACCGAGGCTTGGCGCATTCCGCCGTAAAAAGCGGCAAACATGCCTGCAGGTCCGCCACCGATAATCAAAAGATCCGTCATATTGTTGTCTTGTGGCATCGTTGTCATGCGGTAAGCACCTCCATAAAGTGAGTTTATATTCGAATCAGACAGACGTTCTTGTCCGGATAAAGCTGATTCATGAATTCCTTACCTATTATAATCGTCCCGAACCGGCATGAAAAGACGAGAATTGAGTTAAAATACCTAACATTGGAATGGTTGCGCTTACTTAGCAAGTAAGGGGGGAAATGGCGGAATGATTTGCATATTTAATGGCAAAAAAATTCTTGATATTTGCATGGTTTATGCATATGATTAACGTGATAACTTGTGTTCATTGCAGGGTTCTCATATCGATTGGTTACGGCAGCAATCATAAGGAAACCGCAGGATTACAGCTGTTTTTGAACCGTAATGAACCATCAGGTCAAATGATGAAACGGGCTCTGATAAGGGCTCTTCTCTTTTTTTGGATGCAATTTCACAGAATGTTAACATGTGTACCATACTGTATATATAAAGAGTAAGCTGGAAGGAGCAGTAGAATGAGCAGCATACCGAAGATCGTAATCCTTGGCGCGGGTTACGGGGGCATATTGACAGCGCAGCGGCTGCAAAAAGAGCTGAATTATAATGAGGCCGATGTTACATTGGTGAATCGCCATGATTATCATTATATTACAACGCATTTGCATATGCCGGCAGCAGGAACCGACAGCATTGAGAATACCCGGGTATCCATATCCAAGTTGATAGACGAGTTCAAAATCGATTTGGTCAAATCCTCGGTTCAGGAAATCCGCCTTCACGATAAGAAGGTTATCCTTGAAGATGGAACGTTATCCTATGACTATCTTGTCATTGGACTCGGCGGCGAGCCGGAGACCTTCGGGATCCCGGGACTCGCAGAGCATGCGATGACGATCCGAAGCATCAACTCGGTACGATTGATTCGAGAGCATATTGAATATCAATTTGCTTTATATAAGAATGAACGCAGACCGCAAGAGCGCATCAACTTCGTGGTTGGCGGAGCCGGGTTCAGCGGCATAGAGTTTGTAGCCGAGCTGGCGGACCGCATTCCGAGACTGTGCAAGGAGTATGACGTCGATCCGACATTGGTGAACATTTATAACGTGGAAGCTGCGCCGTCGGCGCTGCCGGGGTTTGCTCCCGAGCTGGTGGAGTACGCCATGAACGTTCTCGAGAAGAAGGGCGTTACCTTCAAGATGGGCATTGCAATTAAGGAATGCCTGCCGGGCGGGGTCGTGCTGAACAACGGCGAAGAGATCCGGGCGGCAACGGTCGTATGGACCGGCGGCATCCGCGGGAACCGCCTGGTTGAATCGGCCGGCTTCGAAACGATGAGGGGCCGCGTGAAGGTTGATGAATATTTACGCGCTCCGGGATACGAGAACATTTATATTATCGGCGATAACTCCCTCATTTTTAACGAAGAAGGCAGACCTTATCCGCCGACCGCCCAAATGGCGATGCAGCAGGGCGTATGCTGTGCCCAGAATATCGTTGCGGCGATCCGGGACAAGTCCATGCGCAAATTCGAGTTCCATAATAAAGGCACGGTCGCTTCCCTCGGCCGGGGCGAAGGCATTGCGGTTGTCGGGGATAAGAAATATCAGGGATGGAAAGCGGCCCAGCTGAAAAAATTGGTTGATCTGCGCTACCTCTTCATTATCGGAGGCATTCCGCTCGTCCTGAAAAAAGGCAGGTTCCTATAAATGAGACATTGCAGCGTTCAAGTGCGGGGGCTGCTCACAAGAGATGAACTGGATCGCTACAACGCCCTGATGGAGGTCGGCTCCTACCTGGAGTCGCAAGAGCGGTACGATCTGGCTTATACCGTTCAGCAGGAAGTCGACATTCTCATTCTTCCTGCCATTGAGCGCCTCAAGGATAAAGGGCGGGCCCGGGACCGGGCCACCGCTGAATATCTTGAAACCTTGCGCAAGCAAGAGCAAGATGAGGAAGACGGCGAATAACAGAAGAAGGGATGCTCTCATTCGGAAGAGCATCCCTTTTTTTGATATGCCATTTATGTGCAGAAGGAATTATACCTTCATCAAGTCGGTGAAAGAAGCTTGGTCGAGCAGGTTGCCGACATAGAAAGGACCGAATTCGCCGAAGCGCGCGCTCACTTCGTCAAATCTCATTTCGTACACGAGCTTTTTGAATTGAAGCGCATCGTCGCTGAACAAGGTAACGCCCCATTCCCAATCGTCGAAGCCGACGGAACCGGTGATGATCTGCTTGACCTTGCCGGCATAACCGCGGCCGATCATCCCGTGGCTCTTCATCATGGATTTGCGGTCATCCATGCTCAGCATGTACCAGTTGTCCGCCAAATCCCGCTTTTTGTTCATCGGGTAGAAGCAGATATGCTTCGATTTTGGCAGGACCGGCTTCAGACGGGCAATGACATGCGGGTTCTGCATCGGATCCTCATCGGAGGAGCCGGCCAAGTAATTGCTCAGCTCGACGATGCTGACATAGGAATAAGCCTTGGTGGTGAACTGGGCGAACGTCGTTTTGTTAAAAGCGTTCTCGATCGCGTTCAGCTCTTCCAGCGTCTCGCGCAAATGCATGAAAACAAAATCGGCTTTCTGGCCGACGATGGTATATACGGCGGTGCTGCCTTGCTTGGCGGTCTCGACGGCATCCCATTCCGCAAGGAACGCATTCAGCTCGTCCAGCGCAAAAGCGCGTACTTCTTCGTCTGCAGCTTTCCAGGCCGGCCAATTGATGGTGCGGAAATCATGCAGCGCATACCAGCCCTCGAGCGTCATTGCAGCTTCGTTCATGTGATCACTCCTAAACATTATGTTCGTTATAATTGAAGCGGATGGCCGCTTGCATTAACTTCCTATATTGTACTGTAAGCGCAGTCGGAAGGGCAAACCCCGACACAATGTATTCACGATTGTTCGTTGATCTGTGATATGATTTTTAGTAAACTAGCTATTAGCTAAAGCTTGGTGTGCTGTTTCTTGCTGCAATAAAGTAGGATAGCTGCTATGCGTAGGTGATAAAGAAGAGGTGAAAACAGCGATCATGCTTCAATTTATTCCTGTGCTCGTGCTGATGATTTTGTTTTTTGTCATGATGTTCGGTATCGGTTTTATCCTAAATATGTTGATGAAGACGACCTGGTTTCCGTGCTTTCTGTTCGTGATTGTCATTCTGCCGGTCGTTGTATACAGCTTGTGGGATCGGGGCCAAATGTCGTTCTGGACTCACGTCGGATCGTTCCAGTTGGTGGATTACTTAACGGGAGTTGCGGGTCTGATCGGGGCTTACATGAGCGGATGGACCATTAAGACATTGCGTATTAAAGGGTTTAGAATGTTTTAATCGCGCTTGGCGCAAATTGAATGGAATGTTAATGGCGGCTCTTCGATACCTGGGGGCCGTCATTTATATTTATGGAAGCTCTGCCAAAAGGCAGACGCGAGAATTCCATAATTTTTGATGCGAAAGAACCGACTTCTGAGCATCGGATTTATGATAGAATAGAGGAAGTCTATTTTTGGGCGACAGGGGGAGCATAAACGATGCGCATGACTAATTTTTTACATTTTACAGAGAATCACCGTTACTGCGTATACCGTGACTTCTGCTTAAGCGGCCTGGACGACAAAATGCTTGGTTCGATATATCAACCGATGGTCGGCGCGTTTGCGGTCAGCCTGTACCGTCTTCTCGTATCGCATGTGCCGCTGGAGAAGGTGGGTTATTCGGCCATTGAACAGCAGCGAAGATTATTCTTGACATTAGGGCTTGAGCCCAGTGAAAAAGGACGCCGCTATCTCATTGAGCAAACCTCCAAGCTGGAAGCGGTAGGATTGCTGCAGACCAGCCGGATGTTCGTCCCGGAAACGGACGACCATGTTTATGAATATGAGCTGCAGGCGCCGCTCAGTCCGGCGGAGTTCTTCAATACCCAGCATCTGACGCTGCTGCTTCGCGACAAGGTGGGGAAATTCGCCGTCCTGTCGCTGAGGGAAGAGCTTTGGAGCAAGGAACCCTTGGAATGGTCCGGCATTTCCCTGAACAAGGAGAACATCTCGGTTCCCTTTTACGATATTTTCGAGTTGAACACGCATGTCATTGATTATGAACTGGAGCAGGCGCTGGAAGAGGTCGCGGTATCAAGGAAGCCGGTGCTGCCGCCGAATCCGCAGGGAGAAGGCCTGAACTACGCGGACATTATTCTGCGATTCCCGCGCGAATCCCGCAATCGCGTCTTTGTGGAGCGTCTTCGCTACGACCATGAGCAGATGGGCATCGTGAATTACGTCGTACGCAAGTACGATCTCAGCACGCAGGATTTGTGCCGCCTGCTTGACGAGGACGGCATCTTTACCGAGCACGGCGAGGTAGTCCTGGACGATTTGCAGCACAAAGCCAGCCTTCACTTTAGGCAGGGAATGAAGATGCAGGAGAAGCGGCAGATTACGGCGGGCAAGGTGGTAGCCCTGCATCAGGAGATGACGGCCGATCCGGACGAGCCTGCGCAGGAGCATGCCGTACAGATGGAATATTACGTCGAGGTTCCGGCCCAGTTCCAGTCCAAATGCGATATTCACCAATATAATATGATGCTTCGCAACGAGCCTTATACACGGCTCCTGCAGACGTTCTTCCCGGGCTCGGTTCCCGCGCAGTTTCTGGACATCTTCGAAAAGATCGACCTGAGCTACAAGCTGCCGGGCGAAGTCATCAACGTGCTCATTCATTATTTGATGTCGCTCATTGCCGCAGGCGGCGAGCAGCGGATCAACCGCAACTTTGTGGAGGCCATCGCTTCCAACATGCTGCTGAAGCAAGTAAACAGCTATGAGAAAGCCGTTCAGTATATACGGGATCAAGCCAAGATGAAAGGCAAGCAGAAGGCAGCCTCGCAGCGCACGCGTACATACGCTAAAGGCGGAAAGGCGAAGCCGGAAATTCCAGTGGCTTTGGAGACCGATCAGGCGGAGGCCGTATCGGATGAGGAGTTCGAAGAAATGATGCGGTTTGCGGCAGAAATGCAGGCTGGCAACAAGAAGGGCGGATAAGGAATATCCCGCTTAAGAGAGGAGGGAACAGGTGATGGAGTCCCTTGGTGAACTGCTGGAAAGCATGAAAAGTACTGCGCTCCTGCGCAGAACCGAGCAGATTACGGAGGATTTGCTCAGGAATCCTCTGATTCAAGCACTGCGAAGCGAATATCCGGAGATCGATGACCGGGTCATACGATTGAATTTAAGCAAGCTGTATCAATATGCGGGAGACCAGGCCCACTGCCAGGCATGCCCGGGTCTGGACCGGTGTCCGAATGATTTCCAGGGACATTTCAGCAAGCTGGATATCCAGCGGATGAACGGCACGGTGGAGATCTATGAACGGAAGGCGCCGTGCTCCCTGCAGATTGCAAAAACCAATGAGGATCAGATCAAAAAGCGGATTCGCAGCTTTTATGTTGACGAGCATGCCTTGAGCGAAGGGTACGACAATATGGAGATTATGGCGAAGGACCGCTTGCGGGCACCTGCGGTGCACCAGGTCTTCAAATATATCCGGGATACGAAGGAGAACGGCCTGTCCCCGCGCGGCTTGTATCTGACCGGTTCGTTCGGTACCGGGAAAACGTACCTGATGGGTTACTTAATGCATGAGCTTGCGAAAGCGGGCCACTCCGGCGTGATCGTCTATATGCCCGATTTCGTGGAAGATCTGAAAACCATGATGCAGGACGGCCAGAAGCTGAAGGACATGGTCGAGACGATGAAGCATTGCGACCTGCTGATCTTTGACGACATTGGAGCGGAGAATTTGAATCCGTGGGTACGAGATCATGTCCTCGGTTCCATCCTGAATTTCCGGATGAACCGGCTGCCGACTTTCTATACGTCGAACTATCCGCTCGACGGGCTGGAGCAGCATCTCAGCTTCACGAGCAAGGACGGCGAGGAGCTTCACAAAGGGCAGCGGTTGATGAACCGGATCGCGCCTTTCGTGGATGTCGTTCATTTGTTCGGAGAGAACCAGAGAGGGAAGTTCTAGACGTTTGCAACGAGCACATGAAAAGAGTGGACAAACGTCTCTTGAAGCGTAAAAAGTCTGATCCCGCTTGCGCATGGAGCGCGGCAGGATCAGACTTTTTATCTGTGCACAAGGAATCATCAAATATTAACCGACCAAGAACTTGATAATGACGAATCCGAAAAAGATGATGGTCATGAAACCGAACATCCCCACGAAGCCCATCATCAAATCGCCAAAGTCATTGCGTGGTTCTTCATTGATGTGCTCCCGTGGATCGTTAACGCGTACGTTTACATCCATGGTGCTTGCCTCCTCAAAAGGTGAACATGCCGTGCGAACACGAAAAACTTGACCGTCACCCGACTTGTTACTAGTAGTATACCCAATGCGCAAATCATTTGTAAAGATTGCATAAAAATCCCGTGAAAACCTCTTTCTTTAGGTGAGTATATTTCACTTTTTCCGGCCGATTGTGGTATACTAAATTCGTCGACCCATTCGACAATTATGATTCGCACTTTACCCGATCTTATCCTGTGAGGAGGAGAATACAATGGCTATCGTCAATGTTACCGACCAAACCTTCGTCAATGAAGTAGAAGGACAAGGCACGGTTGTAGTTGATTTCTGGGCGCCATGGTGCGGCCCTTGTAAAATGCTTGCTCCGATTCTGGACGAATTGTCTTCAGAACTCGGCGATGATGTAAAAATTGCAAAGGTGAACGTGGATGAGAATCCGGAATCCGCTGCACGCTTCGGCGTCATGAGCATTCCGACCATGATCTTCTTTAAAGACGGCCAGCCTGTCGATAAAGTCGTAGGTCTGAACTCCAAAGAAGCCTTGAAGGGCATTATTGCAAAACATCAATAAGCAGGATTTGCCATAGACTGCAATCCGCTTTCATACAGCGCCTTCGGTGTAACCCGGAGGCGCTTTGTGTGGTTCATTATCATGGTTTATATTAATATTGTTAATATCATACAATCTCCTTGGAGAGGAGGAATAGCATGGACGATTCTGCCAAACGGCTTCAGGAGCAGGAGAAGGCGCAGGAGAATATTCGCCACAAGCTGGCATTGCTGCCGGATCAGCCGGGCTGCTACCTGATGAAGAACCATGAAGGCACGATTATATACGTGGGCAAGGCCAAAGTGCTGAAGAACCGGGTGCGTTCGTATTTTACCGGGAGCCATAACGGGAAGACCCAGATGCTCGTTTCGGAAATCCGCGATTTCGAATACATCGTGACGGGCAGCAACATGGAAGCGTTAATTCTGGAGTGCAATCTGATCAAAACCCATCAGCCGAGATTCAATGTGCTGCTGAAGGACGATAAAACCTATCCCTACCTTAAAATAACGAATGAAGAGCATCCTCGCCTGGAAGTGACCAGGAGGGTGCTTAAAGATAAAGCCAAATACTTCGGTCCTTATCCGAACGCGTATGCGGCGCAGCAGACCAAAAAGCTGCTGGACCGGATGTATCCACTGCGCAAATGCGGCGTGATGCCGAAAGAGGTCTGCTTGTATTACCATATGGGACAATGCTTGGCTCCATGCGTGAAGGAAGTGCCGAAATCCGCCTATGAACAGATTACGGGAGAGATTACTTCCTTCCTGAGCGGCGGGCACGAAGAGATCAAGAAGGAACTGCAGCGAAAGATGCAGGAGGCCGCGGAGGATTTGTATTTCGAGCGTGCCAAGGAGCTGCGGGACCAAATCATCCATATCGATACCTTGATGGAGAAGCAGAAGATCACGACAACGGATACCCGGGATCGCGACGTGTTCGGTTATGCCGTGGACAAAGGCTGGATGTGCGTGCAGATTCTGTACATGCGCCAAGGCAAAATGGTGCAGCGCAACAAGTCCGTTTTTCCGTTCTACGGGGATGCGCACAGTGATTTCATGTCGTTCATAGCCCAGTATTACAGCGATAATCCTGCATTGCCGCAGGAAATTCTGCTGCCTGGGCCGCTGTTGGCAGAGGAGACCGGCTCCGAGACGGCCACTGATAGCGCCGGGGATCAGGGTGCCCGGAACGCAGACGAAGCCGCGGAAACGGAGAAGAAGCTGACCGCGGATACATCCGAAGAACAGCAGGAAGTCCTTGTCCAAGCCCAAGCTGAGCAGGCGGAGGCCGCTGGCCTCGTGGATGCTGCCGGGGGCGCTGCCGCCTTGCAGGAATGGCTGGGCGTGAAGGTTCACGTGCCGCAGCGGGGCTTGAAGAAACAGATGGTCGGCATGGCGTCGGATAACGCGAAGGTGTCGCTGGACGAGAAATTCCGCTTGATTGAGCGCGATGAAGAACGGACCTCGGTTGCAGCGGCCAATCTGGGCGAGGTGATCGGCCTCCAGTCGCTGAACCGGATCGAGGCGTTTGATAACTCGAACATCCAGGGCGCAAATCCGGTATCGGCCATGGTCGTATTCACCAACGGGAAACCGGATAAGAAGGAATATCGCAAATATAAGATTCGTACCGTGCAGGGGCCGGACGATTACGATACGATGCGTGAAGTGATCCGGCGGCGGTACGAGCGTGTATTGAAGGAGAATCTGCCGCTTCCGGACCTCATTGTCGTCGATGGGGGGAAGGGACAGATCTCAGCAGCCATCGACGTGCTGGAGAATGAACTGGGGCTGTTCGTCCCGGTCTGCGGGCTTGTGAAGGATGCCAAGCATAAAACGGCGCAGCTGATGGTCGGAGACCCGCCGGAGCCGGTGTCGCTGCCTCGGGACAGCCAGGAGTTCTATTTGCTCCAGCGCATTCAGGATGAGGTTCACCGTTTCGCGATTTCCTTCCACCGCGAGCAGCGCGGGAAATCGATGGTGACGTCCAAGCTGGATTCGATCCCAGGCATCGGGGAGAAGCGCCGCAAAATGCTGCTGAAGCATTTTGGCTCGGTCAAAAAAATAAAAGAGGCTTCAGTCGAAGACTTCAAGCCCCTTTCCATCGGTGAAAAATTAGCAACGGATATTCTTAATGCACTTCGTGAGGAGGAGTCGTGACATACGGCTTCTCTTTTTTTGTCGGGTTGAAACGGTAAATCGCATAGGCGACAATCGCCGGAAGCACCATGTAAAAAGCGCCGGTCAGCAAGTTGGCTGCATCCTTGAGCATGATCAGGCTGATGCCCATCAGGATGCTGTTGAAGATGACATGGGAGAACATCGCCGCCAAATACCCGTATTTCAAGAAGATGTAGCTGAACAGCAAACCGATGATGACCAGCTCAATCGGCCGGGAGATCACGGGGTATATCGGATAGAGCGTATGTCCCAGTGCCCAGATAAGCGAGGTGATCAAGCTTGCAACAAAGGTGTTGCGGACGATCTTTTTCACCATCTTGATGCCGAACAGCCGGTACACGGCCTCCTCGGATATGCCGGCCAGCCAGGCCATCAACGGAAACAGCCAAGGATACAGCATGTTGTAAGGCGATTGCGTCGCATCCGTGGTGGACCATGTATTCAGGGTCAGACCAAGACCGATAAAGATGACGGATTGGACGCCAAGCAGGATGAAGGCCCACATATACCCCAGCTTCATGCTGTCCAGCACGTAATGCCCGTATCCGGGTTCTTTGGCACGCGGCCATGGATTGAGTCCGTCTTCTTTATGCCACAGCCCGCTGCCGCCGACAAGGGAAAAATAGAGCAGGGCGGAGAAGACGAGCGAATAGACGGCATAGAAAATCATCATCCCGAGCACGCCGGTTTGCGACATGCCTTCGGATTTGAAAACGGGAATCAGATTATACGTATTCAGCATTTGAATGACGAACAGCAGCGCGGATAAGAACAGGCCGCGCTTAAATGAGGTGTAGGCCCTGGTCTTCACGCTGTACACAATCGCAAGAATGCCCAGGATTAGGGTGAACAGGCCGTACCCTGCGAGCGTCAGCAGGGTGGCATCCTGCGTCTGCTTGTTGACATAAGCAGAGTGGGCGGCTGGCACCGAGAAGGAGGGCTCATAAGAGCGCAATTTCCCCTGCTCGAAGGTGAAGCGGTGCTCCAGCCTGGAGTCCCCGATCCTGGATTCAGGGTCCACATATTTGAGACGGGGCTCCCCTTCCTTCGTAACCAGCTCCAGATTCGACAGGTCATAACCCGCCCGCTGAAGCCATGGCTCCGCCAGCGCCTGCTTCTCGGCCAATGTCATGCCGTCCTCAACGACGAGCAGCATCTGCCTCTGAATCTCGCCCTTGTTCAGCTCGATCCGGTCAAAGCTGGAACGGGCATAATCATACGAGAATCCGACGATGCCGGAATTCTGCATGTGCACGTCCACATTGAGGGCATCGCCTCCAGGCTCGCTGAAGCGAACGCGGTATACGTCATAGGGATATTTGGCTTCATAGGTTTTGTTATATTCCGAAAGCCTCTTCTCCTTCGCCAGATATCCGTAAAGTTCCGATTTGGATTGATATGTAACCAAGGCTTCGTCCGTGTCCGCAGCCGCAAACTGCAGATGCTCCTGAGCAAACCTTGAAGCTGCCTGCCGAGCCTGCTCCTTGGAAATGATATCCGGTGAGGCCATCTCGGCATCGTCCGGATTCGCCCACGGAAATACCTGAAATAATAGGAACAGAATCAGGCCGACTGCGGCAGGCGCGATGAGCTGCTTCAGATTGGGCTTCAGCTTCAAGGGCTCTCTTGCACGATTCATGAAATTCCTCCTCTAAGAAAGTTGATACTCCCACTGGTATTCGATATGCCTGATTAAGAACGCATAGAGTCAATATAACATAGTATGAAAGCCATAAGCAGCTTATCCCAATTATCGGAATATTGAAATAAATCGATGAAAATGAATGAAAGGTTTCGAAAACGTTAGAGAACCCTACGCTTGTATTCTTGAATATGCCCAATTCGCGCTCTTTTAAAGATATTTCGGGCGAAAAACGGCATTGGGTTACGTAACGGATTGAGTTATAATCACATCATGCTTGAAGGAACCGAATATTCCAGCCGAATTTCGTAATGAAAATGGGGGAACCATGTAATTGGGGTGAATTTCATTATTCCCGGAATAATGAATAGGGCGACCTGTGGAAATGCCCGAATCCGTCAGCTAACCTCGTAGGCTGTTGCACAGGAACCAGACCGAAAGGCACTGCGTTTTCCAGTGTCTTTTTTCGTTGATTTTTTTAAAGAAGGTGTCCGATTGAACGCTAAATTAAACTGGCTTACATTGTCTCCGCCTCAAATTCTCGTGCTTGGTTTTGCGGCCATCATCTTCATCGGGACCGGGCTGTTAATGCTGCCAATCTCGACGACGACGGGCGAACCGCTTGGATTTACTGACGCCTTGTTCACTTCGACCTCGGCAACGTGCGTAACGGGCCTGGTCGTGGTGGATACGGGAACGACATTCAGTTCCTTCGGAGAAGTCGTGATCATGCTGCTGATTCAAATCGGCGGGCTCGGATTCATGACGATGGCTACTTTATTCGCCTTGGTTCTGAAAAGACGCATATCGCTCAAAGACCGTCTAATCTTACAGGAAGCGATGAATCAGTCCTCGATGGAAGGCATCGTAAGGCTGATACGCAGAGTATTGCTGTACTCCCTCGTCATCGAGGCCTGCGGCGCAGTCATTTTATCGATTCGTTGGGCGTTTGATATGCCGCTGGGCCGGGCGATCTATTACGGTGTTTTTCATGCGGTGACGATGTTTAACAACGCCGGCTTCGATTTGTTTGGCGATTTTCGGAGTTTGACCGGGTATGTATACGATCCGGTAGTCAACTTCGTCGTGATGTTCTTGATTGTTTCCGGGGGCATTGGATTTATTGTGCTGTCCGATCTGATCGATTATCGAAAACAGCGGAGGCTCTCCCTGCACTCCAAGGTGGTGCTCACGATGACGGCTGCCTTGCTTGCGGTCGGATTTATCGTCATTCTCATATTTGAATTTACCAATCCGAGAACGCTGGGTTCCCTGAACTGGGGCGGAAAATTCTTCGGCGCGTTATTCCAATCCGTAACGCCGCGTACGGCGGGCGCGAATACTATAGATATTACGGGGCTCAGACAGGCAACGCAATTTTTTATCGTCATCCTGATGTTTATCGGAGCATCTCCAGGGTCAACCGGCGGCGGCATCAAAACCACGACCTTTACCATTATGGTAGGGGCGGTCATCGCGATGATGCGCGGGCGGGAAGACATCGTCATGTTCCGTTATCGCCTGGCCCAGGAGCGGGTGCTGAAGGCACTGACCATTGCCTTGCTGGCCCTGCTGCTCGTTCTAACCGTCTCGATGATTCTGTCGACGACAGAGGAAGGGGACTTCCTGGAGATTCTATTCGAAACGACATCCGCCTTCGGTACGGTAGGTCTCTCCATGGGCTTAACGCCCGATTTGACCGTGTTCGGCAAGATCCTGATCAGCCTTACGATGTTTGCGGGTCGATTGGGGCCGTTGACGCTTGCTTATGCACTGGGGCCGAAAAAGGGTAAAGAATTATATCGTCATCCGGAAGGCAAAATGATAATTGGATAAGGGGTATAGGAGAGACATGAAACCAAAGCAATTTGCAATCATCGGTTTGGGGCGATTTGGCGCCAGTCTGGCGCTGGAGCTGATGGAACAGGGATATGAGGTGCTCGGCATCGACCGGAACGAAGAGGTCGTCGAGGACATGAGCGAGCTGCTGACGCATACGGTGGTGGCGGACGCGACGGATGAGGAAGTGCTTAAATCGCTTGGCATCCGCAACTTCGACTGCGGGATCGTTGCGATCGGGAACGACATTCAGATGAGCATCCTCTCCGCCATCCTGTTGAAAGAGCTGGGTGTCGCGATGGTCGTTGCCAAGGCGATATCGGTGCTGCACGGCCGGGCGCTGGAGAAGCTTGGCGTGGACCGGGTCATCTTTCCCGAACGGGATATGGGGATCCGGGTAGCGCACCAGCTCGTGACGCCAAACCTGCTTGATTATATCGAATTATCCAAGGATTATCTGATTGTGGAGATGACGGTCACGGACTGCATGGACGGAAAAACGCTGAGCGAGCTTAATACGAGGGTCCGGTACGGCGTCAGCGTGGTGGCGCTGAATAAACAGTCCGGCATTATCGTTGCTCCGACGGCCATGGACGTCGTGAATTCCGGCGACATTATGGTCGTCATCGGCTCCAATGACAACGTGGACCGCTTTGAGTCCGAAGTCGTGAATATGCTCGAAAAATAAATATAGTAGAAAAAAACTGACGATTGCGAAATATCGTCAGTTTTTTTTCGATTTATCTTCCTCCAGCTTGCGGAACAGGATCTCCGTTTCTTCGATCCAGCGGCTGGCCGCCTTGCTCAGCTCCGAGGCTTGACCGTAGATCAGCGAAGTCGTTCGCCGGGTTTCGATGAGTGCCGGAATATGAATGTCGACGAGCCCGTTATCAGACAGCAGCTGCGGCCTCAGATAGGATTTGGGCAGCAGCGCGGCCGCCTTGCAGGTCGGGATCAGCCTGACGATCGCTTCGAAGGAGTCGATCTCCATCCGGATATCGGGCATGATGCCCCAGCGGTGAAACAGATCGTCCGTCAGCTTGCGGTACCAGGTTCCGGTCGAAAATATGATCATTGGCAAGCCTTGAAGCTGTTCGATGCCCACATCCTCGATTTCCGCCAGCGGATGTGAAGACGGGATGACAAGCTCCAGATGGTCATCGAACAGCGGGATGCAGTTCAAGCCCGGCTGGTTGATGGATGAAGCAACAATGCCGACATCGACCCGTTTATCCCTTACATAAGACACGATTTCATGGGTCTTGCCGGTGATGAGCTTGATTTCGGCTGACGGATGACGCTCCATGAAGGCATTGACCAGCGGGGGCAGGGTGGTCTGCAGCGTGGTCAGACTGGCGCCCAGGTTAATCGAGATTTGGTCCCCTTCCCGGTAATGGGCCAAGGTCTGCAAGAATTTGATCTGCTGCTGGCGCTGCTCCAGGGCGAAGGTATACACAATCTGCCCAATTGAGGTAAGCTCCAGCCTTTTGCCGCGGCGGTTGAACAGCTGCAGTCCGAGCTGGTCCTCCAGTTTGGCTATTTTTCGGGACAGGGCCGGCTGTGACAGGTTGAGCAGCTTGGAGGCTTGATTGATGCTGGATTGCTCCACGACGACGGCGAACACGTCCAGTTCTTCGAACATGGAAATCCTCCTATTAAAATAGACATGCGTGCAAAACGTTGCTTATGCGTATAGATTATAACGATTAATAATTATATTGCAATTCCATTATAAGAAAAAAAGGAGTAACATGAAACATGACACAAGTTGTTCACACGATTGCTGAAATAGGCAACTTTTTGTCGTTGCAAGGCTTTTTGAACAACCTCTTTTAGGGCAGGGGAAGTGTAATTGTTCTGAAAATAGGAAAGATTGAAAATGAAAACGCTGTACATTGGAAAGGGGAACGTCAACTGATGAAAGGGTATTATTCCAGAAAGCTGCATTCTTTGCTCGGTGTCATACCGCTTGGGGCATTTTTGCTCAGCCATATGATTTCCAACTTTAAGGCTTTCGAGGGTGGAAAGGAAGGCTTCGCGAGCGCGGTGCATTTTTTGAACAGCATGCCGCTGATTTTTTTCCTCGAGCTGTTCCTGATCTGGCTGCCATTGCTATATCACGGCGTCTACGGGTTATACATCGCTTACCAGGCGAATAACAACGTGGGCAACTACAACTATGAACGGAACATCCGCTTCACCATCCAACGGATCACCGGCGTTATTACGTTCGTTTTTGTCATCTGGCATATGTACGATACGCGCTTCCAAATCATGATCGGCAAAATCACGCATGACGATTTGGGCGCGACGATGCACGGCATCATGAACAATCCGGTTCTGTTTATTCTGTACGTCATCGGCGTTGTTTCCGCTACCTTCCACTTCGCTAACGGCCTGTGGGCGTTTCTCGTCAGCTGGGGCATCACCGTCGGTCCGCGCGCGCAGAAGGTATCCACTTACATCTGCATGGGCTTGTTCGTATTGATGAGCGTGCTGTTCGTTCTTGCCATGACAGCATTCCGCGGTTCCGAATTCCAGGCGGCGACGGCAGCGATCGACGTAGTTAAGACAGTCTTAAGTTAAAGGGGAGTGAACGAAAAATGGCATCTAATATTATCGTAGTGGGCGGCGGCCTCGCCGGGCTGATGGCAACCATCAAAGCGGCGGAAGCAGGCGCTCACGTTCATCTATTCTCGCTTGTACCCGTTAAACGCTCTCACTCCGTGTGTGCGCAAGGCGGCATCAATGGAGCCGTAAATACGAAAGGTGAAGGTGACTCTCCTTGGGAGCATTTTGACGATACCGTTTACGGCGGCGACTTCCTTGCGAATCAGCCTCCGGTCAAAGCGATGTGCGAGGCGGCGCCGGGCATTATCCACTTGATGGACCGCATGGGCGTTATGTTTAACCGCACGCCGGAAGGCCTGCTCGATTTCCGCCGCTTCGGCGGAACGAAGCGCCATCGTACCGCGTTTGCCGGCGCGACCACCGGCCAGCAGCTGCTGTACGCGCTTGACGAGCAGGTTCGCCGCTGGGAAACCGCGGGGCTTGTGACCAAATACGAGAACTGGGAGTTCCTGAATGCGGTCATCGACGACGAAGGCGTATGCCGCGGTATTGCCGCCCAGGATCTGCGCTCGATGGAGATCAAGTCGTTCAAGGCCGAAGCCGTCATTCTCGCCAGCGGCGGTCCCGGCATTATTTTCGGAAAAACAACCAACTCGGTTATCAATACGGGAACAGCGGCCAGTGCGGTGTATCAGCAAGGCGTTCATTATGCGAACGGCGAGTTCATCCAGATCCACCCGACGGCCATTCCGGGCGACGACAAGCTCCGCTTGATGTCCGAGTCGGCACGCGGCGAAGGCGGACGGATTTGGACCTATAAAGACGGCAAGCCTTGGTATTTCCTCGAAGAGAAATACCCTGCTTACGGAAATCTGGTGCCGCGCGATATCGCTACGCGCGAAATCTTCTCCGTCTGCGTTGATATGGGACTCGGCATCAACGGCGAGAACATGGTTTACCTGGACCTCTCCCATAAGGATCCGAAAGAGCTGGACGTCAAGCTCGGCGGCATCATTGAAATCTATGAGAAATTCATGGGCGACGATCCGCGCAAAATCCCGATGAAAATCTTCCCGGCAGTCCATTACTCCATGGGCGGCATGTGGGTCGATTACAACCAAATGACCAACATTCCAGGGCTGTTCGCAGCCGGCGAATGCGAGTATCAATATCACGGCGCGAACCGTTTGGGAGCCAACTCCCTGGTATCCGCCATTTACGGCGGCATGGTGGCCGGACCGAAAGCGATCGAATACGTCAAAGGCCTGAAGAAATCCGCAGAGGATGTTTCCTCCACGGTATTTGACCGCGCAGCGAAAGAGCAAACCACCAAGTACGAAGGCCTGCTCAAGATGGAAGGAACCGAGAATGCTTACGTGATCCATAAAGAGCTCGGTGAATGGATGACCAACAACATGACGGTTGTTCGTTACAATGACAAGCTCGAAGCAACCATCGGCAAAATCAAGGAATTGAAGCAGCGTTACCGCAATATCAATATGACGGATACCTCCCGCTGGAACAACCAGGGCGTGGCGTTCACGCGTCAGCTGTGGAACATGCTGGAGCTGTCCGAGGCCATGACGCTGGGTGCGCTTCTCCGGAACGAAAGCCGGGGCGCTCACTACAAGCCGGAATTCCCGGATCGTAACGATGAAGACTTCCTCAAGACAACCAAAGCAACCTGGACGCCGGATGGACCACAGATTTCATATGAAGAAGTGGATGTTTCCTTAATCCCGCCGCGGATTCGCGACTATTCGAAAGACAAGTAAGAAGGAAGGGGGATTTACGATGTCTCAAACGGCAGCTGCCTCAAAGAGCGTTAAATTTATCATTACACGTCAGGACAATCCGGAGACGAAGTCCTATACCGAGGAATTCGAAATTCCGTACCGTCCCGGCATGAACGTCATTAGTGCGCTGATGGAAATTCAGCGCAATCCCAAAAATGCGCAGGGCCAAACCACCGCACCCGTATGCTGGGACTCCAACTGCCTGGAAGAAGTGTGCGGAGCTTGCTCCATGGTCATCAACGGGAAGCCGCGCCAAGCATGCGCGGCCTTGATCGATAAGCTGGAGCAGCCGATTCGGATTCAGCCGATGAAGACGTTCCCGGTCGTGAGAGACTTGGTGATCGACCGCAGCCGCATGTTCACGGCCCTCAAGCGCGTGAAAGCGTGGATTCCGATCGACGGCACCTATGACCTTGGTCCCGGCCCCAAAATGGCGGAGAAGAAGCGTCAGTGGGCTTACGAGCTGTCCAAGTGCATGACCTGCGGCGTTTGCCTGGAGGCTTGTCCGAACGTCAACGAAAAAACGGACTTTATCGGACCGGCCGCGATCTCCCAGGTTCGCTTGTTCAATGCTCACCCGACAGGCGAGATGAACAAGGAGGAGCGTTTGGAAGCGCTGATGCAGGACGGAGGCATCGAGGGCTGCGGCAACTCGCAGAACTGCGTGCGTTCTTGTCCGAAGGGCATTCCGCTGACAACGTCCATTGCGGAAATGAACAAGGATACGACCAAACACCTGTTTAAGCGCTGGCTTGGCGTTTAATCGGTTAACTTCAATACCAAGGCGTCTGACCGGGGCATGGGCTTCGGTACAGGCGCTTTTTGTTGTGTGCTATAATTTATGTGTTTTTTCATAGGATAGGAAATCTTCGAATTGAATCTGAGGTGAGTCACTTGATCATAGAAAGACCGATTACGATAAAGGATATTAGCGATGATTTGGCCGCTTTGGGCGTCCGTAAGGGCATGACCTTGCTCGTCCATTCTTCGCTCAAGAGTGTGGGCGGGTGGATCGTCGGCGGTCCGGAGGCCGTCATACTGGCACTCGAAGACGTGCTGGGGGAAGAAGGGACGCTGGTGATGCCGACCCAATCCGCGAACTTAACCGATCCAAAGACATGGGGAAATCCGCCGGCCGATCCAAAATGGTGGAATCTGATTCGCGAGGGCATGCCGCCCTATGATCCGGATCTGACGGTCACTTCGGGGATGGGGATCATTCCGGAAGTGTTCCGTAAACAAGAAGGGGTTATCCGAAGCGCTCATCCGCATGTGTCGTTTGCGGCACGCGGCAGGGAGGCCAGGGACCTAATGCAATCCCATCATCTGGACCATAGCTTAGGCGAAGCTTCTCCGCTGGCACGCTTGTATGAGGCGGGCGCGTACGTGCTTATGCTGGGTAGTGGTTATGGCAACAATACGTCGTTCCACCTCAGCGAATACCGCGCGAATTGGAAGGGCAAGGAGGCGGTCACCGCCCACGCGCCAGTCCGCAGGGTGCAGGGAGTGACAGTGTGGGAGGCGTTTCAGGATATCAACTATCATTCGGACGACTTCGAGGCATTAGGCGCTTCGTTCGAAGCGCAGTGCCCCGATGCGTATATCCATGGACGCGTAGGAAAGGCCGACTGCATATTGGCTGAACAGCGGGCCATGGTGGATTATGCCGTGTCGTGGATGGAGAAGAACCGTTAAATGTTAGCGGATCGCACAAGCTTTCGGAATTACCGCAGGCGAGTGTTGAGCGACGCAGCACAAGATATCCAGACTTCGACCAGGACTAAAGTCAGCTCTTGCCAGCTGCCAAGCTGCCAATGACCTCCAGGTGCAGAGGTGCCGTTTCGAGGGTAATAGGACGTAATGGCACGGCCTGCGGGTTGCGGGCCTCAAGGAGGGACTAGAGATGTCTTGGTGGATGTGGCTGCTCAATTTGGCGGGCTTGCTGTCGTTGATCTATCTGTTTTACAGCATGGACAAGAAGTGGTCCAGCAGGCCTTTGCTGCTGGCGCCGCTGCTTATTTATGTCCTGATATCGGTCGAGGATTTGCTCGGCTGGATTGATCTCATGCATGTCGTACCCGGCGAAGGCGGCATGCGGGCCTTGATCCTGCTGTTTTCATTATGTTCCGTTATTTTCTATGTGCTGTATATCTTCGATAAGATTGCAGACTCTGTCCATCAGCATGTCGATATGAAAACGACCCTGGTTCGGATCAGCATGGCGGCGGGGATGTGCATTCTATTTTTCACGGTGGTGTATATGTCGATTTATAAGCTGTTCGGAGGCGTTTCCTTCGAAGGCGAGAACCTCGGTCAGGATTTGCTGAGCCAGTTCATTACCTTCCTGTATTTCAGCATGGCGACGTTTGTCACGGTCGGGTATGGCGATGTAGCCCCTGTCGATAATACGTCCCGGCTTGTCGTGGTGCTGGAGATTGCCTTCAGCTTCGTTACCGTTGCTTATGCGCTGTCCATGCTGGGGACGCTGCGCCGGATCTTTAAGCCCGGCGACGACGGACTGGAGACGGAAGGCGGCGAAGTGAAGACAAAGGGCGATATGCCGCATCGCAGAAAACATTCATCCAAGTAAAACAGGCGCGCCGATAACGGTGCGCCTTTATTAGTTATAGTTAACGGGGCAGGAAAGCGAAAGCTGGATGAAAGCTAAGGCTTCATCAGCTTTTTTAAAATGCCCAGCCCGTTCTTGGAAGGATAACGGAATTTAAAATCAAACCGGTTGGTTTGCTTAAGTACGCTTTTTCTATGGGAGAACGTGTGGAAGCTGTATTCCCCGTGATACGAGCCGATCCCGCTCTCGCCGACGCCTCCGAACGGAAGAAAGGGGGTTGCCAGGTGCATCAGCGTGTCGTTGACGCATCCCCCGCCAAAAGAAACCGAGGAGAGCACGTAATCCTGTACATCTTCATTCTCGGTAAACAGGTAAAGCGCGAGCGGCTTGGGACGGGCTTGAATCGCTTGGACCGCCTCGTGCAGATCCTCATAGGTCAGGATCGGAAACAGCGGGCCGAAGATTTCTTCCTCCATGATCGGCATATCCCAGGTGATATCGTCCAGCACGGCGGGCTCGATGAGCAATTTATCCCGCGACGTGCCCCCGCCGTGGCGGAGGGTTCCGTTGTCCAGAAAGTTGGAAAGCCGGTCAAAATGCTTCTCCGAAACGATGCGCCCATAATCGGGATTGGTTAGCGGGGTCTCGCCGTAGAATGAAGTGATGGCGTCTTTCAGATGCGCGATGAACTTCTCTTTCACCTTGCTGTGCACGAGCACATAATCGGGAGCGACGCACGTTTGGCCTGCATTCGTAAACTTGCCGAATGCTATACGCGAAGCCGCCAGGGCAAGGGGCGCATCCTCGTGGACGATGCAAGGGCTCTTGCCCCCGAGCTCCAGCGTTACCGGTGTCAGCTGCTTGGCGGCGGCTTCCATGACGATTTTGCCGACGTGGGTGCTGCCGGTAAAAAAGACATAATCCAAAGGCTGCTCCAGCAGGCTCGTGCTAACCTCGGGGCCTCCCTCTACAGAAACCACGTATTCCGGCTCAAACGTCTCTTTCATGATGGCCGTAATAAGTGCGGATACGTTAGGCGTCAGTTCCGATGGCTTCACAATGGCCGTGTTTCCGGCGGCCAAGGCTCCGATCAGCGGAGAGATGGCCAGCTGCCAAGGATAATTCCAGGGAGCGATAATCAGAACCGTCCCATAGGGCTCAGGATAGACCATTCCCTTGCTGCCCACATGCGTCAGCGCGGTTTTGACGCGCTGCGGCTTGGCCCAGCGCTTCAAATTCTTTATGATAAAGGAGAGTTCTTTGTAGACGATTCCGATCTCGGTCGTGAAGGCTTCCTGTTCACTCTTGTTCAGGTCCCTGCGCAGCGCCTCCATGATATCGTTCTCTCTGGCAATCAGGATTTGGCGCAGCTTGGTCAGCTGCTGGAGACGGAAATCCACTTCCTTGGTGATGTCTTTATGAAAAAAATGCCGCTGTGCCGAAACTATGGCTGCGATCGAATCGTTAACAGTCATACATAAACCCCTTTCTCTTGTTATTTCATGTATATGAATAAACATAAGAGCGTTAATACTTGAATTCTTTCATTATTATATAGGAGGATGTCCCCCTATGAGAAATCTATCCTCGGAGATGCCCCAGGGTACAGCCGGCGGCGAGGCGAAGCGAGAACTTAAACAGAAGAGGATGTCGCGCCGCCGATTTCTGAAGATCGGCGTTTCCGTCTTGGCCGGAGCTGGCCTTGCTGGCGGTGCTTATGCGTCGTTATGGGAGCCTCGTCAATTGGATATTGCGAGACACACGCTAACGTTTCCTTCGCTGCCCAAGGCTTTTGATGGCATGAAGATCGTCCAGTTTAGCGATTTGCACCTGGGCTTTCATGCAGGGGCGGACAACGCGGCCCGCGTGGTGCAAGCCATTCATCATGAAAAACCGGATATGATCTGTTTTACGGGAGATATGGTGGACGGTAATGCGGAAGATATGAGGGCTGCCATTCAACCGCTCGCTCAGCTAAAAGCCCCGTTAGGCTTATTCTCTATATTAGGCAACCATGATTACGGGGACGTGAAGAAGCTGATTGCTCTGGAGGAGGAGGCCGGGTTTCAGGTGCTGCGCAACGACGCCGTGAAGATTAGGCGGGAGGGTGCCGTCTTCGCCGTTGCGGGCTTGGACGATGGCATCTGGGGAACGCCGGATCCGGAAGCTGCCATTCGGGATCTGCCTGAAGGCATGTTCAAGCTGCTGCTGATGCACGAGCCGGATTATGCAGATACTGCGGCAGTCTATCCCTTTCATCTTCAGCTATCCGGACACAGCCACGGAGGACAGATCCGCCTGCCTTGGATGGGCGAGGTGATCACGCCGCCTGGAGCCAAACGTTACGTGCAGGGCCTGTACACCGTGGGTTCCCAAGGCATGCAGCTCTATGTAAACAGGGGAATCGGCACGACGCATCTGCCTTTTCGTTTCCTATGCAAGCCGGAGCTTACCGTGCTTACGCTGCGGTCCATGGTTTAAGCGAAAGCGGGATATGTAATCTGATATGTAATCTGAAAATTTCAAGTTGAAAGGATCACTTGGAATTTGTTACACAATTGAAATATACCTGTTATCAAACTCTAACAGCCGCGGGTTAAACTTATCACATGACCCCCTTTTGAGAATATATATTATGTTTCGGACCCGGTAACGGGTCCACTTTTTTTGCCCATTTTGCCGCCAATACCCATGTAAATGCAAAAAACAGAAGGAGTACCCCGTTAAAGAGGTACGGGCACCTTCTGTTTTTGTTCGAAATAGACCCATTCCGTGTATCCGATTTCCTTAAGCACCTTGGCCACTTCGTCAAATTCATCTCCGACCCGGGACGGTTTGTGGGCATCGGAGCCGAAGGTGACCTCGACGCCGTGATGGTGCGCTACTTCCAATATGGCGTTCGACGGATACCAGCCGCCGCACAGCTTGGTTTTGCCGGACGTATTGATTTCGATGGCAAGGCCCGATTCCGCAATGACTTTCAGCGTTTCCTCAATCGCTTCATCGGCTTTGATCTCGGAGAACAGCGGATAATTGCCCTTCATCGCATCCATATGGGCAATGATCTGGAACATTCCGCTTCGGGCGGATTGGCGGATCAGATTGAAGTATTCCTCTTTATCCGCAACCTGCTGCTGAGGCGTCAGCTTCTTCCAGCGGTTCTTGTTGAAGATGCTGACATCCCTGACGTGGTGGATGGAGCCGATGATGTAGTCAAAAGGATAGGCCGATAACGCCTGCTGGTAAATCTGGGCATGGTTCGGGAAATAATCGGATTCGATGCCCAGCAGGACCTTGATTTTCCCCTCATATTCCCGCTTTAAGTCCAGAACCTCTTGCACGTAGGCCGCAAAGTCCGCTTTCGCCATGGAGATGGCCGGGAAGGGCTGTTCTTCCGGGCTTCCGAAATATGGCGTATGGTCGGAGATCCCGATGACCTTTAAATCTGCTGCGATCGCAGCCTCGATGTAATCCCGGATATTGCCGTCGGCGTGGCCGCAGCGAAAGTGATGGGTATGCAGATCGAATTTCATATTGACCTCCTTCATGTCGCTTGATTGGTTATGGTTCTATGGGACGGTCGGCATTATTCACTGCTGATGAATTGGGTCTCGGGCATGCCCTTTAGATCACTAAGGAATTGGCGCATGGCCGAGCTGACATAACGCCCGCTCTTATAGATTACGCCGACAGGGTGGCTGACTTCAAGCTCGCTTAGGGGAACGATCTGCAGGGTGCCGTTGCGCAGCTCCGTCGCGACGGACTGCTTCGAAATAATCGCTGCGCCCAGATTGATCTCGACCATCCGCTTGATTTCTTCGCTGCTGGACAGTTCCATGACCACCTGAGGATCGACGCCGTGCTTCTTCATGACTTCATCGGCGAAGCGGCGGCCGACGGTGTCGCGCGTTAGCAGAATAAGGGGGGTTCCGGCCAGCACATCCATGTTGGCCGTGGAAAGTTTGGCCAGCGGATGCTGGGGTGATACGACCAGCTCAAAGGTATCGTAATACAGAACGGATGTGCTTAAGTTGGGATTGCGCTCGATCAGATAGCCGATCCCGATGTCGATGAGCCCGTTCTCCACGCTGTGGTAGATTTGGGAAGAGGCCATGGATTGAATGGTTGTTTTTATGTGAGGGAATTGATCCTGGAAGTAGGAAAGTACCCGCGGCAGGATCTGAATGGCTATGGAAGTGGTTGTGCCCAGCTGGATATGACCCTGGGGGGTTTGATCAAGGTCGGACAGCCGCTGCTTCAACTCATCCACGATGCCGAGGATCTGCTCGGCATGATCCACGAAGACCTGGCCCCGGTCCGTTAACGTCACGGGTTGGCTCCGGTCCACCAGCACCGTCTTAAATTCTTCTTCCAGGCTCTTGATCTGGGCGGATACCGCCGGTTGTGTCAGATTAAGAAGCTCTCCCGCTTTGCGAAAGCTCATCGTTTTGGAGATGGTAATAAGCGTTTCCAATTGGCTGATGTTCATAGCCTTCCTCCTTCTTGATATATTCTTCCGCTCATCTATCGCGTGCAACCTGTATGTTATAAATTATAGGTTATTCTCCCCGGTGGAGCAACGAAGGGAGCAAACCGGATGGTTTTCGGCCGAAAAAGATGAAAAACATTTTTATTTTCATTTTAATTATTATTAAAAGATGGGGAAACCATCCGATAATAGTAAAGTAGACATAGAAAAAAGGTGAGACCTAAGGCCCGTTTAAGCGAAAGGAATATCTTCGTACTAAAGCGTTTCAAGCGATAGCTGACATCGCAAGACAGTGGTCGGAATGAGGGCTGTCGCTATTTTGTGATGATTTATTACAAGGTATCCATTATAATGTTTAAATATATAGGTGGGACTTTGGGACCCTGACCAACAACCCAGTGAAAGGGGCGTAATGAGGAATGAAAGCGGAAGTCATCAATCCTTTTTTAGAGTCCGCACGACACGTTATCGAACAAGTCATACAGGTTTCACCCTCCACGGGGAATCTTGGGGTCAAAGAGATCGGATATATGGAGAATCATATCTGGATCCAAATCGGCATGACAGGCCAAATGAACGGTGACATCGTATTTGGAATTCAGGAGCAGGTAGCGCTGCAGATGGTATCGGTGATGATGGGCGGCTATGTCATTACCGAAATGGATGAGATGGGGCAAAGCGCGATTTCAGAGCTCGGCAACATGATCAGCGGCAATGCCAGCACCATTTTATCGAACCAGGGCGTCAGCGTGGATATCACGCCTCCCAAGGTAATGAAGTCGGATAGCACCTCCAGTCTTATTCAGAAGAAGGCGCTATGTATTCCGCTTCGAATGGAAGGAATCGGAGAGCTGGATATTCAAGTCATGATTTCATAAAATAGGAGTAATGAACCCAAGTCCGTGCGTGAAGCTGCTCTGTGGATATTTAGAATGGAGCGCTGCGCCGGTGAGGAAAGGGATAATGAAATCATGCTGAATCATAAAGTTGTAGTTGTTACGGGAGCATCCAGCGGAATCGGTGCCTTGATCGCGGAGAAGCTCTCCGCTCAGGGGGCTTACGTTGTTCTGTGCGCCCGTTCGGCCGATCGTCTGCAGGAGGTGGGTACGCGTTTATCCGGTCCCCACGAGCTGGCAACCATGGATGTTCAGAACTCTGAGCAGGTGTCGTCTGTCATGGAGGCCGTATTTCAGCGGCACGGCAGAATCGATGTGCTGATTAACAACGCCGGATACGGCAAGTTTGAAAGTATTATGGACATGCCACAGGAAGAGTTTCAGGATATGATGGACGTCAACTATATGGGCATTGTACGCTGTACGCAAGCGGTGCTGCCGGGCATGCTGAAGCAAGGGGACGGTCAAATCGTCAACATCGCATCCATGGCGGGGAAGATCGGAACGGCCAAATCCACGGCTTATTCGGCTACCAAGCATGCCGTTCTAGGGTTCAGCAATTCACTCCGCCAGGAGCTGCGGAACACGGGCATAACCGTATCGACCGTAAACCCCGGGCCGATCGATACTCCGTTCTTTTCCTTGGCCGATCCGACCGGCGGGTATGTCAAGAATGTAAGCTGGTTCATGATGAAGGCGGATTATGTTGCGGATCAGGTAGTAAAGCTGGTTCATAAACGCAATGAAGAACTGAATCTTCCGAGACTGGCCTCCTTTGGCATAAGGCTGTATCAGCTGTTTCCGCGGTTTGCAGACCGTGTGTCTTACAAATGGATGAATAAGAAATGAGGGCTATGCGCGCCTACAAAGCTTCCGTTTCGGCTATAAGGTCCTGAAGCAGCGCAGTGGCTTGTTTTGTTTTTTCTGTATCCGATGAGAGCAGCGTGATCACTTGGTCCAGGCGTTCCTTGTAATTCGCCGGTTTGCGGGAGAAGGTCTCGATCATGGCCACCGCACGCTTCTCATTGATACAGTACATTTCATTTTTGGCAAAGAGCACTTGGTTCAAGCACGAAATGGAGCGGAAGCAGTGACCTGTAACATAAGTGACGTCATCGCTGGAAGCCGTTTTATTCGCCAACATCAAAGAGAAGGATGCCTCGAAAGTGAAATAGCCGATCATTGCATCCTGCAGAGGCTTCGGATAGGGAGACGTTTTGGCTTTCAGAGTCTGTATGCGGTTATCCGAGTCCCATAATATGCGGCAGATCGCAATTTCCCCCATGTACATTACATTCAGATAGGCATGCGGATGTCCGGTTTGGTAATGCGCGGACACCTTTCCTGCCGAACAGTCGTCGATGATGCCGGACACGCGGTGCACATCCCGGAATAAGAAATCCACATGATACCCCTCGATCACTAACCATCCGCCCCCGTTAACCCAGGCTCCCCATTCGCCCAATGAAGTGATAATCCCGTCCCGATGCTCGTCATCTAATTTCTTCGCGATTTTGGCGATGTCCTCCACCTTGAAACCTTGGGCTTCATCATAGTAAATGCCGATATCGATATCGGAATCCGGTCTGGCGGTTCCTTTGGCCCTGGATCCCCCGAGAACGACTCCTGTAACGCCGGGTACCCCGCGAAGCTCTTCCGTTATCCGCTCAATTAAGCGATCCACTTGTGAAGTCATGCATATTCTCTCCTTCATTTCTCCCAACTGGGATTGAGTTGTCCTTATGTATACCTTAATCTCATGGATTCAATTTTCTCCCGGGTCCATTGAACCGCTTCGGCTGGCGAGGTGATGACTGCCTCCTCTCCGAGACGCCACACATAGTCCGCATAAAAGTTGACGTCGGTTGCCGGTATTTCAAGCCGAACGACGCCGCTGCCGTCCGTGTTCCGATGGATATGGGGACCGAGCCGTGTATCCGTCTCAAGCAGCCAGACCCCTTTGGAAGTTAATTCTACCTCAAAAAGCTTCATCTCGACATCCCCGATCTCGGGCATGTCCTGCAGCGTTTGGCTCGCGATATCTTCACGGATCGGTAAGGATTCATTGGGGCTGGCCGCCGTCATCCGGTCTACCCTGAATTGCCTGATGTCCTCTTGCGTAAAACAGTAGGCGGGACAATACCAGTACCCCGAGCTTGCATACAGCCCGATCGGCTGGATATGCCGCTGGCTGCTTCCGGCGGAAGAACGATAGGAGATCGTGACCGCTTGCCGGACCATGACGGCTTGCATTAACGTTTGTAAAATATCGGCCGACATCGGACGGAACGGGCTGTGAATCATGACGCGATCCTTAAGACGGTCGATCTGCTCCTTAATATCTGCCGGCAAGTAATGATAGAACTTATGGAGCGCCGTGGCGGCTCCCTCACCGAAGGGCAGCGTACTGAAGTAGCTCAGGGATTGGCAGGCAAAAAAGATGGCAATCGCTTCGCTTTCCGTGAAACTGATCGGTGGCAGCATCCGTTCCTGCAGCAATCTGTAGCCGCCGCCTCGTCCTTGCACAGAGTAAATGGGGACGCCGAGCCCGCTCAGCTCATCCAGATCTCTTGATATCGTTCGAACGGAGAGTCCGAATTCGTCGGCCAGCTCTCTTACGGTAAACGACTTTTTTGCATTGATCATCATCATTAATTGAATCAGGCGCTGCGATTTCTGCATTATGAACCCCCAGTCTCTTGATTATTTATTTTATCTTATTCTCTAAATAAGACAACATTTGTCTTATTTAACGGATATGATGTTCTCAAGCAGCAAGGGTTCCATTGAATCCTTGGAACAAAGGTACATTATGGAAGGGGAATATGCATGACTAAACAACAAAAAATGATGCAGGAAGAACTGGGGTTTGTTTTTTTACATGGAGCCGGAATGAACGGAGGCGTGTGGGATATCGTTGCGGAAGGACTGGGCTATCCGTGTTTGAAGGTTGATTACCCGTCGCGGGAAGAGGCTGCAGGGATGCCCGGGCATCATTTGACGCTGGAGGATTATGTAACCCATATGGCGGAGCAGGTGAGAAGATGGGATACGGACAAGTTCGTCCTTGTGGCGCATTCCCTGGGCGGGGTGTTGGCCATGGAGCTGGCTGCCAGGTTAGCCGAACGGGTAGCCGGATTCGTTGCCATCGGTGCCGCCATACCTAAGAGCGGCGGTTCGTTTATTTCGGCGCTTCCGTTTCCCCAGAGGATCATCATGCCGGTTTTATTAAAAATGGCCGGAACGAAGCCGCCTGAATCCGTGATCCGCAAGGGGCTGTGCAGCGATTTGCCGGAGGAGCAGGCCTCCCGCATCGCAGCAGAGTTCATCCCGGAATCCCGTAGGGTCTATACGGACCGCGTTCAAGCATCCGCACCCCAAGTGCCTAAGCTTTACGTGAAGCTCACCCAAGACAAGGAGTTCGGAGAATCCTTGCAAGAGCGTATGGCAGCCAATTTGTCGGCGGACAGGGTGGAGAGCCTCAGCACCGGTCATCTGCCGATGCTGAGCGATCCCCTTGGTGTCCGGCGCATTCTGGAAGGCTTCGTTGGCCAAGTGAAAACAAGCCATATATCAGCTATCTCATCATAATCTGATCCCGTCTCGGGCCGACGGAGATCGTCTTGACGGGTACGCCAATGGACGATTCAATAAACTGCACGTATTGCTGCGCCGCTTCCGGGAGCTCGTCGAAGGAACGGATATGCGACAGGTCGCATTTCCAGCCCTTCAGCGTTCGCAGGACAGGCTTTGCGGACCGCAGATCGGCCGTTACCGGAAAATGGTCAATGATGCTTCCATTCTCTAATTCATAGCCGACGCATACCGGAATGTCATCCAGATACCCCAGTACGTCAAGGTTGGTGAGAACGGCTTCGGTAGCTCCCTGAATCATGCAGCCGTAACGGGTGGCTACCGTATCAAACCATCCCATTCGTCTTGGCCGGCCGGTCGTAACTCCGTATTCGCCTGCATCGCCGCCAAGGCGTCTGAGTTCATCCGCTTCATCTCCATGCAGTTCGGTCACGAAGGGGCCTGCGCCGACGCAGCTTGAGTATGCTTTAACAACGGCAATGACTTGGCTGATAGCGTACGGCGGAAGTCCTGCTCCGACCGGTGCATAGCCTGCCAGCGTGGAGGAGGAGGTGGAAAACGGGTATATCCCGTGATCCGGGTCGCGCAGGGCTCCTAACTGGCCCTCCACAAGAATCGGATCGCCTTTCATATAAGCTTGCTGCAGCAGCGTGGTCGTATCCTGAATATACGGGGACAGGAACTGGAAGGGCTCCAATAGCTGCTTGACCATCTCATCAACGCTCAGCGGGTCCCTTCCGTAAAGATGCTGCAGCTGCACATTCTTGATGTCAAGCATCTGCTCGAGCCGTTCACGAAGTCGTTCGGGGTGTAACAGATCAGCGACCTGAATGCCCAGCTTGGCATATTTATCCGCGTAGAAGGGCGCGATTCCGCGTTTCGTGGAACCGAATCCCCGGGCGCCGAGCCGTTCTTCCTCGAGTTCATCCAGCAGCCGATGAATGGGAAGCACGACCTGGGCGCGCTCGGATATAAACAGCTTCGGAGCGGGAACGTTTCTGGCTTCCAGTTCCTGAAGCTCCCCGATCAAAACCTCCATATCCAAAGCCGTTCCCGGACCGATGATATTCGTTACGTTTGGATAGAATACACCCGATGGCAGCATATGCAGCGAAAATTTCCCGTAATCGTTGATAATGGTATGCCCCGCGTTACTCCCTCCCTGAAATCGAACGACATACGACGATTGCGCCGCAAGAACATCCGTCATTTTACCTTTGCCTTCATCTCCCCAATTGGCTCCTACAATGGCTGTGACTGTCAAAACCTGTTCGCCTCCTACGATCATTTTCTTGTACATGGCTCATTATATGAGCCGCTTGATTATAAATAAAATTGATATTAGTAATAGTGGACATTAGTTTGGCTTATGTTATACGATTCTTTAGAGAAGAATACGGGGAATGGTGGAATTCGAAGATGAACTCTCGAATTTCGATCCAAGGTTCCTGTTATCATTTGATAAAATCGAGGTCATCATGATGGAAATCAATATGGAGTGGTATCGCGTCTTTTATTGGACTGCGCGGCTCGGCAGTTTATCGAGGGCAGCGGATCATCTGCATATCACCCAGCCAGCCGTCAGCCATACCGTTAAGCATTTGGAGGAAACGATCGGAGGTCCGCTGTTCTTTCGGACCACCAAGGGAGTGAAACTCACGTCCGAGGGCGATGTGCTGTTTCGCTATATCGAGCAAGCCTTCGGTTTGATCGAAATCGGCGAGAAGGCGATCGCGGACATGCATAATTTGCACAGCGGCGAAATCAATATCGGGGCAAGCGATACGCTATGCAAGTATTACCTGCTGCCGCATTTGGAGTATTTCCACGCCGCTTATCCGGATATTCGCATCCGCATCACCAACCGAACCACCCCGGAAACGCTGTCGCTTCTTAAGGAAGGGAAGATTGATTTCGGCATCGTTCATTTACCGGCTTCCGATAAACAAATCGACTTTCGCCCAAGCTCGCCGATCCATGATTGTTTAGTGGCCGGCAAATCGTATGCGGAGCGGGCCGGATTACCGCACCCGTTGTCCCTTCACGATATCGGGAACTACCCGCTGCTTATGCTGGAGACCGGCGGAAGCACGAGGAGGTACGTGGATCAATTCGCCGAACGCCAAGGCGTGAAGTTAAAACCGGAGTTCGAGCTTGGCAGCATCGAGCTGCTGGTACAGTTTGCCCGAAGCGGCTTCGGACTGGCTTTTGTCATTCGCGACTATGCCAACGACGAATTGCAAACAGGCCAGCTGATCGAGGTGCCGCTCGATCCGCCGATTCCCGAGCGCAGCATTGGAATTGCAACGCTTCGAGGCATTCCGCTATCTGCGGCGGCCAAGTCGTTTCTCGCTCTACTGCCCTAGGCATGACCATCAAGCATAGATGAAATAACCTGCATGAAACGCAGAGCATGGCCGTTTCTCATGTTTGATTTGGTGGCAACTCCTGTTTTGGCATATAATGAGAAAGAGTGAACAAGACTCGTTCGAAAAAACGCCTGCTGTACTTTCAATAAAGCAAACAAACTGCACGTAACGGAAGTTTCTCCAGCGATATCAGGCAGCACGCGCTTTGGAACCATAGACTTCTGATATCTAAAAAAAGGATGGACTAACATATGACTGGAACTACATTTCATACATTAGGAATAGCGGAGGATTTGTCCTCCCGATTGGCGGAGTTCGGCATTGTCACGCCTTCTCCCGTTCAGGCTGAGGCGATTCCTCCCATACTCGAAGGCAAGGACGTGCTGGCGACTTCCCAGACGGGCACGGGAAAGACGCTTGCTTATTTGCTGCCCGTTCTTCAGGGCATCGATCCGGAGATCAAGGGAGCCCAGAAACTGATTCTCGCTCCAACGCAGGAGCTCGCCGTTCAGATTGTGAGAGAGAGCGAGCGCTACGGGGAAGCCCGCGGAATCGGCGTGCTCGGCCTGATCGGCGGTGCCGCGGCCAAGCGTCAGATTGAGAAGCTGCGGCTGCATCCGCAGCTGATCGTGGGAACGCCGGGACGCGTGCGGGAACTGATCGAAATCCGGAAGCTGAAAATGCACCAAGTGACCACGATCGTGGTGGACGAGGTGGACCAGGTGTTTAATCTGGGCGGCGCCGGCGATGTGGATCGCATCCTGCGCAGTGCCTTGCGCGACCGTCAACTGGTCTTCTTATCCGCAACGGTGAGTCCGGAGACGGCCGAGCTCGTGAAGAAGGAGATGGATCAGCCCGTTGAAATCGGGATCGATCCGGAGCGTCGGACGCCGTCCGCGCTGGAGCATTATTATTTCGTCTCGGAAGAGCGCGACAAGCTGGACATGCTGCGCCGCGTGGTTCGGCATTACAATCCCGACCGTGCGATCGTGTTCGTCAATGCCACCGAGGATTTGGCAGAGGTGGAGGCGAAGCTTAATTACCTTGGATTAAACGCAGCTGCCCTTTACGGGGACGCCGACAAGATGACCCGGAGCCGGGTTTTGAACGCGTTTAGAGAAGGGCGCACCAAGCTTCTGGTGGCTAGCGATGTCGCCGCCCGGGGGCTCGATATCGAAGGGCTCGGCATGGTGATCAATTACGATCCGCCGATTGATGCCGAGCATTACACGCACCGCGCAGGCCGCACGGGACGCATGGGGCGGAGCGGCATGGCGATTACGCTTGTCACGGACCGTCAAACGTTCATCATGCGCAAGTTCAATCGCGAGCTGGGCATATCGATCGAAGAACGCGCCCTGTATGGCGGCAAGGTAAGAACCCCGCGTTCCGCTCCGACCGATCGGGGTCAAGGTCCCCGCGGGTCGGCTGCGGGGGCTGCCCGAAAAGACAAGCCTGCCCGAAAGCCCGCGTCCATCAGCGTCAATGGCAAGTCCGGAAACGGCAAGGCATCGGGCGAGCGTCAAAGTGAACGGGAGCGCGACCGCAAGAACAAGGGCGCTCCGAAATGGTTGAAGAACAAGCCTCCACGGGGCTAAAGCTGCGGCCACCGCGAGCGTAGGGGCTTGCAGCAATGATGTTGTTTTTTGGGTCCGATTTATGCGGATTCGGTAAGGTCATCATCCGTGTGGATTGGACTCTTTTCAGAATAAGAGGTGATCGATAATGAGCGAACAGCCGGTATTGTCTGTTCAAGGATTAAGCGGCGGATATAGCATAAACCGACCGGTTCTGCATGACGTAACCTTTCAGGTGGAACCGGGGGAAATGGTAGGTTTGATCGGCCTGAACGGCGCGGGCAAGAGTACGACGATGAAGCATATCCTCGGTCTGATGAATCCGCAAAAGGGGATCATCCAGGTCCAGGGGAAGAGCCGCTCGGAGCATTCGGAAGCGTATCACAGCGCCTTGGCTTTCGTTCCCGAATCCCCGCTGCTGTATGAGGAGATGACGGTGCGCGAGCATTTGGAATTTACGGCTCGTTCCTACGGCGTGTCCCGCGAGGATTATGAGACGCGCTCGGCGCAGCTGTCGAAGATGTTCCGAATGGAAGAAAAGATGGACAGCCTGTCCACGCATTTGTCCAAGGGCATGCGCCAAAAAGTGATGATCATGTGCGCGTTCGTCGCGAGACCGTCGCTGTACATCATCGACGAGCCCTTCCTTGGGCTTGATCCGCTCGGGATCCGCTCGCTGCTTGACTTTATGCTGGAATTGAAAGCATCCGGCGCATCCGTATTGCTAAGCTCCCATATTCTCTCGACGATCGAGAATTATTGCGACCGGTTCATCGTGCTGCACCGCGGCAGCATCATTGCTCAGGGGACGCTGAAGGAAATACAGGATCAAGCGGGAAGACCGGGCATGTCCCTGGAAGAGCTGTTCAATGTGCTGATTCAGGACGGTAAGGGCGAATGAATCTGCGTGAGCTGTATGTCAAACGACGCGGGCAGTTCTGGGGTGAAATCCTTCCCTATCTGGGTTATGTCATACAGAGCGGCGTCGCCGTCGTATTCCTGTTCCTGCTGATTGCATTCGCGGCATGGTATACCGCACTTCTGCAGCAAGTTCCGCCAGATCTGCCGATACGCTGGATCATGCTGATTTTCCTTGCGCCCCTCATGATCAACAGCAGCATTCGCACGTATCTGCGCACGGCGGATACGGTGTTCCTCATTCCGCAGGAATCCCGAATGAAGGATTATTTCCGCAAAGCATGGTTTAGCGGAGTCATATATAAAATAATCGGCATGGGATTGGTCCTGCTCATTCTATGGCCTCTATACATACGCAGCGATGCTTCGCCAAAGACGCTGCTGGCTACGTTTGCCGTCCTGACCGTGTTCAAGCTGCTGTCCAGCTATGGCAGCTGGAAGGAGCAGCTTATGGTATCACGGAACGCGGCAGCGGCCTATCGGGCACTCCGCTGGATCGTTCCGGCACTGAGCCTGGCTGCCTGGCTATGGCATCCAACGGGCCGTGCCCTCCTGTTCATGGCGCTGCTCGGCCTCACGTATGTTGCCGCGTTATCCGTTCCCGTCAAACACTTGGTCGCCTGGGAGCGATTAATCGCCGTCGAGCAGCGGCAGGCAAGCCGGGTTATGATGGTGCTGAGCTGGTTCGTGAATGTGCCTCAGCGGGAGCAGCGCGTCCATGCGCGGAAATGGCTGTCCGGATGGGGGAAAGGATTGGCGTGGAAGAAGGAGAGCGCCTATCGCTTTCTTCTTATCAAGAGCCTGACACGCAGCGATATTCTGGGCATTCTGATCCGTGTCGGACTGCTTGGAGCCTTTATCGTATGGGCCACCCGGGACAGCCTGGTATCGGCGCTTGTATATCTGATCAGCCTGATGATTGTCGGGCTCCAATTGTCTGCGCTGCGCAAGCTGCATCCGGAATCGTTCTGGCTGCACGTCTATCCGCTTCCGGAAGGAACTCGCCGCGACAATGAAGGCAAGCTGATCTTCCAGGTACAGCTGTTCTGGGCCGTACTGCTGTGGCTTCCGCTCGTTCCGGGCATCCTTAGCGCGCCAGGGCGGATACTCGGTACGATGGCTGCAGGCATCGCGATTGTGTTCCTGTTCCGAAGCGCCGCTGCCCGAAAGAGCCGGCGCGAAGACGATGACGACGAATAGAATAAAAAGGGAAGAGGCCGGGACGTTAGCGTCCCGGCCTTCTATCGGTAATTATCGTATGGGTTAGGGTTGGCTGCAGAAATCGCAGTGCGTCGTGTGGCGACCTGCGATTTCTAGTATAGCTGTTATCTGGTTGTCATTACACCCAGAAAGAACGAGTGATGATAACGAGCAGGATAAAGAGAACCAGGATTGCTCCGACTCCATATCCACCGCCGTATCCGCCGTATCCACCGTGTCTTACTTCTTCAACTGCACCCATGTTCATTCCCCTTTCGGTTCGTTGATTTATAGTACACGGTATTGTATGTAGCTATTGGTCTATGTGTATGGGCGAGCGTTTAGATATGGCAGAAGAAAAAATAAAGACCGGGGAGAATTCCCGGTCTTTATTTTACCTAAACGTTTATATATTCGGATGCATGGATCATCAAGCCTTCTGCAGATCCTGAATCCCTTTGTAGACCAGGTCGAACAGATCCTCCAAATACTCCTCGTCAATACAGGAGAAGGCGATCCGGAGATCATGCTCGCCAAGGGCGATGGTTCCTACGCCATACTCATGAATGAGATGGGAGCGGAGCTCCTCGGCGTTTACCGTGTTCAGCTTAAGGCACATGAAGTAGCCGGAGTTGAACGGATAGTACTCCCAAACATCGCCGTATTTGCCGCTGTCGAGGATGGACTTCACTTTGTTGGCTCGGCCCTTCATGATGACGAATTTCTCTTCCTTCTGCTCGTGGAATTCCGGCGATTTCAGCGCCTCCAGAACAAAGGTCTGCGAAGGGTGGGAGGCACTGGATATCGTTGCGCGGATAATGCCGAGCGTTTTCTGCTCCAGAGCGTCCAGCACGTCTTTGTCTTCAGCCGCATACGTAATGAAGCCGACCCGGAATCCCCATACGAATTCTTCCTTCGTAGCACCGTCGACTTTCACGGGAAGCACGCGAGGATGAAGGCCCGCCAGGCGTCCGAAGAGCGATTCCTTCAGCGAATCTTCAAAGAACAAGCCGAAATACGCATCATCCGTTACGACGACAACGTTCATGCCGGCCTCGGCAGCTTCCTGAATCGCGGACACGATGGCCGCACCTTCCTCCGCGCCGGGCGTGTAACCCGTCGGGTTGTTCGGGAAGTTCAGCAGAACGACGGCCTTGCCTTTATCCTTCTGGCTCAGCAGAGCCTGACGAAGTCCGTCGGCGTTAAATTTCATATCGTCCGTGAAGAGAGGATAGGTTACATGAATGCCATGGCGGCGAATGCCGAAGGTCAGCTCGTAATTTTCCCAGTTTTTGTCGGGATAAATGACGGCATCCCCTTCATCCACGAACAAATCGGCTACGATGCTAAGTCCATGCGTCAGCGCATTCGTGACGATCGGATTGCTGAAGCTCTTGCCTTCAAGCGAAGGATTCTCCTGAATCATCTTGTTCCGCCATACGGAGCGAAGCTCCGGCTTGCCGGCCGGAGGGGCATACGGGTACAGATCCTTCGGCTGGTATGCCGAAAGTTTGTCTTGGATGACGCCCAGATGCATCGGGATTCCGCCCTCGGTTGCAATGCCGATCGTAGCGTTATATTTTTTCGCATGGCTCGTCGCTTCCGCGGATTGGCTCAGGATGCCTTCCTTCGGGAAGTAGATTTCCCTGCCGAGTGTGGAGAGCATGTCGTACACATGCGGATTGCCAGCTTGCATTTTTCCATTCAATTGACCAACCAATGGGTTCATGAACTGATTCCTTCCTTCCGAATACTTTTGGTTAAGGTAAGAGCAGGTGACAAGTTGCCTTTACGTTTTCATTGCCTAACATTATACCACCTACCCCAGGAACCGTCACGGATAAATGTAATGCTTTAACGCGGTCCAGGGTGATACTTGCAAATCAGTCCTGCCGTCTCCTCGTCCCGATTCTTGCCGCGGCATTCCAGGCCTTCGACGACGGCTTGGAGCCGATCGGGCTTCAGGTTCTGGCCGAACTTGAACTTGGCGCTCATTCGCTGCGGAGTCAGCCGGATGACGGCTACCCCTTTCAGCCTGGAGGTGTAAGCCCGGTCATTCGCGTCGATGGCGCGGTATCCGCCTTCAGGCTGCAGCTTTTGCATCAGCGCCTCCATCGCAAGCGCCTTTTCCTCCAGATCGTCCACGATCACGGCCTCGCCGATAGCGGTTACGCTTTTGAAATAGGCCGTGGCCGGGCATGCCATCTCGGGGTCGGAGAAATAGGAAGGGATGAGGGCATACTCATCCGCAATGGTGAAGCATACGGCGGGCGTCCGGCGGAGATGGTCCATTTTCTCCCCCATCCGGCTGCCGTGAAAATAGAACGCTCCGTTGACATAGGCAAAATTCAAAGGCGTTACACGCGGGATTCCCTCTTCATCGGCTGTTCCAAGGAAACCAAAACTCATCCCGCGAAGGAAGTCCTCGATCTCTTGGGGATCCTCCATCGCAAATTCGTCTCTTCTCATGGTTACATGCTCCCCCTATCATTTTGAATAACAGCATACGATGTTCATTGACAAGGAAAAAGCGCCAATTTAGAGTAATTTGTATAGTCCAATTTGATCGTAATCCCAAAATAGAGGAGACATCGCCATGGAGCTTGGATTGCCGTTCGAGACCTATGTGGAACAATATCGATATAAATATTTGGCTCTGTACCACGCGATTCGCGCCGCGATTCATAGCGGCAAGCTGCCGGAAGGCACGAGGCTTCCCGCAACCCGCGAGCTGGCCAGGCTCTACGGGGTGTCCAGGGGATCGGCCGCGCAGTGTTATGACATGCTCATGGCCGAGGGCTACGTCGTATCCCGGCAGGGCAGCGGAACATACGTGGCCGAGGGAATCGCTGCCACGGCAGGCCAGCCACCATTGGCCGAGCGGGCGCCGGCGCTCTCCGCTTGGGGGCAGCGACTGATGAGCCAAAGCGGGGAATATGTCTCGGCACAGCTGCTGCTGAAGGAGCCTCCCCCGGGTACGATCTCTTTCGCGAATGCGAGGATGCCCATGGAGGATTTCCCTTATTCGGAGTGGCGGAGCGCGTTATCCTATGCAGGCGGAAGCGGGGGAGCCGAGCTGCAGAACGGAGCGCCGCCGGAAGGGGATATCGAACTGCGCCGGGCGATAGCCGGACACCTTCGGTTCACGCGGGGCATACAGGCGGATCCCGAGCATATCGTGGTTTTCAGCGGTTCCATGCAGGGGCTTGTCCTGATATTCCAACTGCTGGTTGATCCCGGCGATCACGTGGTGATGGAGGATCCGGGTTATCAGGGAATCCACCGGGGCATAAGCTTGAGCGGAGGAATTCCGCTGCCGTCCCCTGTCGACGATGCCGGATTGATTCCGTGCGAATGGGATGCCGGCCTGCTTGTCGTAAGCCCCAGCCGTCAATACCCGACGGGCGCGGTGCTGCCGCTGGAGCGAAGAAGGGCGCTGCTGAATTGGGCGCGAAGCCGTCAGGCCTTTATTATCGAGGATGATTACGACAGCGAATTCCGCTGGGGCGGCAAGCCGATCGAACCTCTGAAAATGCTGGACGACGAGGGACGCGTCATCTTTGTCGGCTCATTCTCCAAAACGATGTTCACCGGCCTCCGCATCGGTTATGCCGTGCTTCCCCCGAGCCTGGTTGAGGCGGTCGTTCAGGCCAAGGCCCTGTACGAGCCGATCTCGCCAGCCGTATTGGAGCAGCGCGCCTTGGCCCGCTTTATTGTAAGGGGAGGTTACGGGAGGCATCTCAGAAGAATGACCCGGCTGTACGGCGCGCGGTATGAGGCGCTTCGCCATGGGATGGAAACCCATGCCTCGGGCTTGTTTCGCCTTCACCCCGGCGATGCCGGCCTTCACGTTTACGCGAACTGGCTGCGCTCCGCGGAAGAGTATGCCCTGTTCCAGGAGGCTGCCCGCAAGCGCGGCGTCATGTTTCGGGATGCGGCGGCCTATCATCGTACGCCCGGGCCGCCTGCCGCCTGCTTCGGCTTCTCGCATCTCGGCATATCCAGCATCGAAGAAGGGGTTGCCCGGATGGCGCTGGCATGGCGGGACATGCAAAAAACATAAAAAACGGGTATGATGGGAAAGAGGTCAATTTTTGAATGAGATGAGGGGGTTATGACGAGATGCTGAATGCATCGCCGTCTTCGTTTATAATCATGCCTGCGCTTGCCAAAATCGTTTGCGAGCCGGGCTGGAAATGGCAAAAACGCGAAAGGCCCATGCAGAACTACGATTTGTTCTATGTATGGAGCGGCGAAGGCACGGTCGAGCTAAATGACGAGCCCTTTACCGTGGGAAAGGGAAGCTGCTTCCTGTTCCGACCCGGAGATCATACGAGCGCGACGCACAATCCGCAGAAGCCGCTCGTATTGACATATATCCATTTTGACGTGACCGACCCGGTCGAAGAGATTCCGGCATCTTATCGCAAGCTGACGGAAACGATGGATTTCGAATATTTGCTTGCACGCTATGTGCGTTTGTATCTGGACAAGCCCTATGGTTCACTGGAAGAGGGCCAGCTCATTCTGAAGCAGCTGATGATTCATCTGCTGCGCTCGGATCTGGATGCGCCGGTGGTCAAAAAAGCAAGCAATCAGCTGTCCGAGGCGATCCATGAAATCGCGAATTACGTCCGCCAGCACCCGGGGGTTCCCCATCGGGTCGAGGATTTGGCGGCCAGAGCGGGGTTGTCTCCCCGCTACTTCTCGATCAAGTTCAAGGAGCTGATCGGCACGCCGGTGCAATCCTATATCATTCAGATGCGGATCGAGCGGGCGCAGCATCTGCTGCTGCATCAAGGGATGAACGTAACGGAAGTGGCCGACGCGCTGGGTTATCGGGATATTTTCTTCTTCAGCCGACAATTTAAGCAGTATACGGGCAAGAGCCCATCCGAAATTCGGTGATTCCCCGCCCTTCCATAACTTACCTGCTTGGTGGAAGGGGACTATGGGTTTCATAGCAAGCGATTTAGGGTAAAAACGACGTACAGTTTCATTTTAAGATATCAGAAAGTATAAATTCGAAGCAAGAGCCTTCCTGATATCGCAAGAAAAACTTCCGTTAAATGCGGTCTGTCTTCTATGCAAGTACGTCGATAGACGTTTTTCTTATGAAGGGGGGAGAGGGGAATGAGCCCAAGAAGACGGGTGCGTGGACGTTTCTTCAGTCGTGGCGGCTGCGGTATTTTCAGAAATCGCTTGCGCCGCATGAAGACAACGAATCCGGATCATCAGGACGTTTGGTTTTAAAGGACCTTGGCCTACATACGGGTGACGTTGAATCCCGTTATCATATACGCATTTCGCTGGAAACACGCAAAAGGGAGCTGACAAGCTCCCTTTTTTATTGGGATTAATTTTATAGGTCAGGACTCGGACTGCATTGCAAACATTTGATATATTGGGAATATACATAAAGCGCTTAAGAGCAAAGCTCGAAACAGATTAGGCATTATGGATATAGGAAGGGTGACGGGTGTGAAGGAGAAAGTGGCATCGACGGAGCCGGCGGTGATCCGGTGGTAACGGCGGGAGCAGGGAAGGTTGCGCTGGTCACGGGCGCGTCGAGCGGGTTCGGACTGCTGATCAGTCTGGAGCTGGCAAAAGCAGGTTATGACGTGGCCGCGGGTCTTCGCAGACCTGAGGCGGCAGCAGAGCTGTTGGCTCAGGCTGAACAAGCAGATGTTACCGGGCGTATTCACATCTTCCGATTGGATATATGTGCCGAGGAGCAGGTCAAGGCTGCTGCTTCGGCGCTGGAGCAGAAGTTCGGCCGCTTGGACGTGCTGGTGAACAACGCCGGCGAGGCGGTGGGCGGCATGGTGGAGGAAGTGCCGCTGGGGGGCTGGCGAAAGCAGATGGAGACGAATTTCTTCGGGACCGTATCGGTGACGCAGCATATGCTCCCGCTGCTGCGCAAGACCGGACGGTCCAAAATCGTTCTCATGAGCAGCATTAGCGGCAGGGTCGGCTTTCCGGGTTATGGTCCCTATGCGGCGTCCAAATTTGCGTTGGAGGGGTTCGGCGAGAGCCTGTCCATGGAGTTGATGCCCTTTGGCATCGATGTCGTGCTGGTCCAGCCCGGTGCCTACGGCACGCCGATCTGGAATAAGAGTTTTGGGGAGCTGGCGGTCAAGGAAGGATCACCCTACAGCGGTCTGCTGAAGGGCGTGCTGGACTATTCCGAGCGGACGGCCAGGGAAAGCGGAGATCCGCAGGAGGTAGCCCGTCTTGTGGCAAGCATATCGTCCATGACCAAACCGAGGTTCCGCTATACGCTGCCCCGAGGCACGCGGCTGACCGCGCGGATCAAGGGACTGCTGCCGGATCGGCTGTTTCAGCGGATCATTTACCGGCTGCTGAACAGGCGGTAATCCTTCATCCGTCGAATGTTTCATGGACTTAGCTTATAGCGCATGCTTGGAAGGCGAAAGGAATTACCCTTTTCGGGCTGTGGAAGGGTGCAGCAAACCGAGCAGTTCTCCCATCTTCACCTTGGAGCCCGGTTCCAAGTCACCGCGGGGTGTAAATGTGCCGTTCTCCGTCAAGAGCACGACGGTAGAGCCGAATTCAAAGTACGCAAGTTCGTCGCCAATGTCGTATTTCTTCACGCTCTCGTCGGCATAACGGATGCTGCTTACGTTCATGGCTCCGACCTTCACGACCGCAACTTCGCCGAATTCATGGGCAATATAGGTAATGAGGCGCTCGTTGCGGCTGAGCACGTTTCGGATATGGGTCATCGCAAAATCGTTCACGGGGTATACCCGGCCCTTCAAATGCTCGCTTTCCGCTTGAATGCCGGTTACCGGGGAATGTATGCGATGATAGTCGGTCGGGCTTAAATACAATACGAATGCATAACCGTTGATATAATTCTCCATTCTCGGTGACTTGGCGAGCAGCTCGCTCAGGGTATAATCCTGTCCCTTGACGCTGAGGATGGTGCCGGCGTTGACGGCGCACATCGCCGAAATCGTGGCATCGACGGGGCTTACCATGGCATCGGCGGTGTCGTCTATGGCGCGCAGGCCTATTTTTAACCGGCGGGAAAAGAATTCGTTCAACGAACGGTATTCGTGGATCTCCTTCTCCGCTTCATGCGCCGGGATTTGGTAGATTCGTATAAATGCAGGTATTAGATGACGGCTCAGCCGGCTGTGGGAACAATGCCCCATGATGCGGGACAGCCACTTGCGGGAGGACAGCTCGGTCATCAGACGCAGCAATTGTTTAGCCATGTCATTCTCCTTTGTGCATAGGTGTCGGCAATAAAACGTTGGTGGAAAAGCCAATCACTCTGATATTGACATAGAATGAGCCGGAAATCAATAAATAGCCATTTTTGAAAAAAGGTTCTTGCTAATTGGGGAACGAATGTGTATTTTAAGATTAACATGAAACCGAATAGGGAATACGGGGGCTTGAGTGAATCAGGCTGAGATTGCAGCTGCTATCCGCTGTTGACCGTTAATCTGAACTGGGTAATGCCAGCGTAGAGAATATCCGACCCTGCCTACATAGGGCCTATTTTTCCGTCTGCGCGTTTTTCCAGACGGTTTTTTGTTGTGTTTATACAAAAATAGCGGTGGAGAGGGGAATGTGTTGTTATGGGAACGTCAGTGCAGGAAAAATTGGGGGTACAGCCTAGAAAAGGGCTGCGTTTAAGCGATATTTTGGTGACGGTGCTGGTATCGCTGGTGCTTGGCGTCATTTATCATTTCTGGGGATCGGTTTACAATCTGCTGAAACCGCTGTTCTTCGAAGCGGATGAACTGTTATACGGCATGTGGTTCGCAGCGGCCACGCTCGCTTACCTGCTGATCCGCAAGCCGGGAGTGGCCATCATCGCGGAGGTGGCGGCGGCCCACGTGGAAGTGCTGTTCGGGAGCGGCTGGGGACTGACGCTGCTGCTGTACGGTCTCATTCAAGGGCTGGGCGCGGAATTGGTATTCGCGGCGTTCCGTTACCGGAGCACCTCGGCGTGGACGGTGGCGATTGCCGGGGCCGGCGCGGCGGTCGGCTCGATGGTGATGGACTTCTATTACAGTTATACCGATGATCTTCAGACCTGGATGTTCCTCGCCAAGTATGGCATGCGGATTCTCAGCGGCGCCGTCATTGCCGGCTTGCTCATGCTGCTGCTGGCCAAAGCGTTGGACCGTACGGGCGTCACATCCCTGCTGCGCCCTGCGTCCAAGAAGGATTATGAAGCACTGGATGATCCGCGTCATGTCTAAAACCGCCGCCCGCTTGGTTTCGTCTTCAACCGCGGAGGCGGTTACGGAGCAGGCCGTGCATGTGGAGGGATTGCGCCTGAAGTATCCGGGCGAGGAGCGTTTGATGTTTAAGGACTTGTCCTTCTCGGCTGCCCGCGGGGAAAAGGTGCTGCTGCTCGGTCCGAGCGGCTGCGGCAAATCCACGCTGCTTCAGGTGCTTAGCGGGATGATTCCCCGCGCCACGGAGGTGCCGATGAAATGCGAAGCCCAGCTGGTGCCTCGCTCTTGGGGATATGTATTCCAAGATCCGGATACCCAGTTCTGCATGCCGTACGTGGATGAAGAGCTGGCCTTCGTGCTGGAGAACCTCAGCGTTCCCCGCGACGAGATGAAGGAGCGAATGCAAGCCGTCCTGCATGAGGTTGGGCTTGACCTTCAGGAGCTGCATATGCCGATCGGTCATCTGTCGCAGGGGATGAAGCAGAGGCTTGCGCTGGCTTCGGCCCTTCTGCTGGAGCCGGAGGTGCTGTTCCTCGATGAGCCGTCCGCCCTGCTCGACCCGGAAGGCAGGGAGCAAATCTGGTCAGCGGTGAAGGCCGTATCGGAAGGGCGTACGCTGATTATCGTGGAGCACCGGATTGAAGAAATGGCCCAATACGTGGACCGCGTGGTGCTGTTCACCCCGGATGGCGCCATTCTGGGCGATGGTCCGCCGGCAGCGATATTCGCCGAATATGCGAGCGAGCTTCAGGCGTATGGCATCTGGTATCCCGGCGTATGGGAGGATTATGCGGAGTCTCGGGCAGGAAGGGAGCTGTTTGCTCCGGTAGACGCGCCAGGCGATGAGCTGGGAAGTCTCATGCCTGAGGCAGACTCATCGTATGCCCACCTTGGGGAGCCTGTCATTCGGTTAGATGATTTCCGGGGACTGCGATGGGAGAAACCGGTCGTCTCTCTTTCTTCGGCTGAGGTATATCCCGGAGATTTCATTGCGGTGATCGGGCCCAACGGCGCAGGCAAAAGCTCGTTGCTGCTCAGTTTGATGGGGCTCCTGCGCGCCGAAGGGACCTATGTGCTCTGCGGGGAGGAGGTCATCCAGGGCAAGCGCAGGACAGTGCGGAAGAAGAGAGAGCGGCAGCTGCGCCAAATCGGATTCGTGTTTCAGAATCCGGAGCTTCAGTTTCTGACGGAACGTATCGGCGATGAGGTGATGTACTCGCTGCTGGTGGACCATATGCCGCCGGAAGAAGCGAAGGCACGGGCCGACCGCTGCCTGGAACGCTTTGGGCTGGACGGCATGGATAACAGGCACCCGTACCAGCTGTCGACAGGCCAGAAGCGCCGGCTGAGCGTTGCCACGGCCATGGCAAGGCAGCCGGCCGTCCTGCTCCTGGATGAACCGACCTTCGGACAGGATGCGCGGAACACGTTCGCGATTCTGGAGATGTGCGAACGGCTGCGCCGCTCCGGAACCGCCATTCTCATGGTGACCCATGAAATGGAGATCGCGCAGCGGGCGGCCACGCACATCTGGGAGATTCGGGAAGGGCGGTTGACGTCAAGTTTGCCTTCCCCGCGCTGGTGTAGCGGGACGGAATCCGGACGGGAGACGGGCAATGCGAATCACGCCGATGCGTCGCGGGATACGCTGGCTGCATCCGGTCATCTCCATACGGGGGTGAATGCATGAATATATGGAATCCTGTGCGGATCACTTGGCTGCACCGGGCGAATCCGGTGGTGAAGCTGGGACTGATCTGTGCGCTGTTTTTTATGACGGTGCTGACCCATGATCTTGATTTCGTCATGTATCAGGCCTTTATCTTTATGATTTGCCTCGTGGTGCTCAGCGGGGTGAAGCCGTGGAAGATGCTGCTGTTTTTCATTCCGTTCCTGCTTGCCTTCATATCGTCCGCCTCTTCCATGATGCTGTTCGGTAAGGGGGAGACGATCTGGTGGGAATGGGGATTGTTCCGGGTATCGGAAGAAAGCTTCTATCGGGGACTGCATCTGGGCTTTAAGGGGATTGCCTTTGCGTCAGAAGGGCTGCTGCTCGTGACGACAACGTCCTCGGTGGATTTGTTCTACAGCCTGATGCAGAAGCTGAGGCTGGCGCCGAAGTATGCGTACAGCTTCATGGCCTCGATCCGGCTGCTGCCGATGGTCTGGGAGGAATATGTGATCCGCCGCCAGGCTTTGAAGGTACGGGGAGTCCGCCCGATTCGGGGAGTTCGCGGCATGGTGAACCGTGCAGGCATGTATGTGGTGCCGCTGCTGGCGCAAAGCATCCGCCGGGCACACCGGGTGGCTGCTGCGATGGAGGCGAAGCAATTTGACGGGGACCGGGCGAAGGCCCGAACGTATTATTACCCGTCACGATATTCCCGCTACGATCTTCTGGTCGTCGGTTTACTGGCAGCCGCCGCCTGCTGCGCCTATATTGCGGCCGGATATTTTCCTTGGTTCGGCATTGGCGACGTGCGGTTTGATTAAACCGTTGTTCTCCGGACAAGGGCCTGCTTACGGCTTGTAAGCAGGCTCTTTTTTTGTTGATAACTCCAGAGGGTCTGGATTTTATGCTGATTGAGGCGTTATAATACTAATGGTACCAATAAAGTATTTTCAGTACCAGAAAGAGGGTTTGGTCACTTGCGCGAGCGAATATTAAATGAAACGATCCGTTTGATTCAGCGGCAGGGGTTTACGTTTACGGTCAGTGATCTGGCCCGCGGCCTTGCGATTAGCAAACGGACGATTTATGAGCATTTTTCATCCAAGGAAGAAATCGTTGAGCATATCATTGACGGGATGATTCGTCACATCCAGCAGCGCGAACGCGAAATTGCGGCGGACGAGACGCTTACCGTTCTGGAGAAAATCCATCAGATCCTGATCTGCCTGCCTCAGGAGATGGAGAAGATGGATTTGGGGATGCTGCCGGATCTGAAGCGGTCGCATTATCCGCAGTGGGAGAAGCTGGACACCTTTTTCCGGGAAGAATGGGGCATTGTCACCGAGCTCATGGAGCAGGGCATGGCCGAGGGCAGCATCAAACGGATTCATATGCCGCTGTTCATCGACCTGTACCTTGGGTCGCTCCATCAGATTTACGATTCGAGGGCGACGGTGAAGCATCAACTGCCGCTGGGGGAGCTGCTGCAGTCCGTCATGGATATTTTATTGTTCGGCATTGCCGCTGAGAAACGGAAGGGGTCTTGAGATTATGCATTGGGTCTATCTAAGTTTGGCTATTCTGTTCGAGGTGGCGGGCACGCTGAACATGAAGCTGTCGGAAGGATTCAGCAAACCGCTGCCAAGCGTGCTGCTGGTCGTGTTCTATATTTGCAGCTTGAGCTTCCTGACATTGAGCCTGAAGCAGATTGAAATATCCGTGGCTTACGCGATCTGGTCGGGACTCGGGATCATGATCATTACGCTGATCGGTTACATGTTCTTTGCGGAGCAGATCAACGGGCTCAAGGTATTCTCGATTCTGCTGATCATCGCGGGCGTTGTGCTGCTCAATTTATCCGGCAGCGCGCATGCGCAGGATCAACCGAAGATGCACCAGTCCGGTCATTGAGGGCGAACAAGCTGGAAACTCCCCTTCAGAATGTTCCACACGGGAATCCAAAGTACCCCGGTGCTTTCCAGGGCAACATGGGAAACCTGGTGAGACTGAAGCCAATCCCGCAGCTGATACAGTTCGTTTGTAGTCGTTCCAAACGTTTTAACTGCTTGATTCGACTTTTGATTCAAAGGGGCCGGTTAAAACACAAGCAACAACCTAGCTTGATGAACGTCCAGACCGCAACAACGTTCTAAAATAGCGTCCATTGTGCATCCCTCACATTTAAAAGATGCGGGTCATGCAGCCTTCGATTTGTATTTTTGTACACGTGCTTCATGCGACACTCGGCGGTACGCAAGGCTGCAACAGATCAGTTTGTGGGGTTATTTTAGTTTGAGCGGTTATTTGAAGATGAATCTGAATATACCTTGGGGCCGTTGTTTCCAGTATATTAGAGTTATGGACGTAAAAAGAAAGGCGTGAATGACGTGGCTTCGAACATACTTCTTGTAGAGGATGACAGCTCGATTGGCGAGATGGTAGAGAGCTATTTGACGATGGAAGGTTTTCAGGTGGTGCTTGCCAAAGACGGAGAGGAGGCGCTCGAGCGGTTTGCGAAGCGAGATTATGACCTCGTACTGCTGGATATGATGCTGCCCAAGATCAGCGGCATGGATTTTCTTAAAAAAATCAGGGAGAAAAGCCATGTGCCGGTACTGATCGTATCCGCAAAGGATGGGGAAGTGGACAAGGCGCTCGGCCTTGGTTTTGGCGCGGATGACTATATTACGAAACCTTTTTCGATGATTGAGCTGACGGCGAGAGTGAAGGCCGCTATCCGCCGCGTGACGGCTTATGTAATAGCACCCCCAACTGAGCAAAATAAAATCATCCGGGTCCATGAACTAGAGATGGATCTGGATCATTTGACCGTGACCAAAAACGGCCAGGAGATCAAGCTGACGGCCAAAGAACTGCAAATCTTAAAGCTGTTTATGACGAATCCGAAAAAGGTATTCACCAAGCAGCACATTTTCACATCCGTCTGGAATGACGACTATTTCGGCGATGAAAATGTCATTAATGTGCATATGAGCCGTTTGCGCGACAAAATTGAAGATCAGCCCTCCGATCCGCAGTACATCAAAACGCTGTGGGGCATCGGCTACCGTTTGGGGGAATTTTAGTGGTTGCCGTTCTGCTGATTGTTGTGATCATGTTGGCGTTGCTGAATGTGATGCAGTGGATGGGTCGGAAAAAAAGAGCTAAGCAGCTCGGCTACATCATCGATAAACTGAATACGATTGAGGATTCGTCCTCGCAGGAGCAACTGCTGCTTTTTACGGAGGATCCAGGATATCGTAGACTGTTGATTGCCATCAATCACTTGCTTTTGCAAACCAGGCAGTCCGAGACAGGATTTATGCGTACAGAAATCGCGATGCGCCGGATGTTGGCAAACATATCGCATGATTTGAAGACGCCGCTTACTGTGGTGCTCGGTTATATCGAAACGTTGAACCAGAAGGCCGACTTGCCAATGGAGGAAAGGGAGCGGCTACTGGATAAGGTGCATACGAAGACTGTAGAGATCGTAGAGTTGATCAACCGTTTTTTTGACCTGGCCAAGCTGGAATCGGGGGATAAGGAGATGCCCCTGACCCGCATACATATCAATGAAATTTCCAGAAACAGCATGCTGATGTTTTATGATCTAATCGAATCCGAAGGGTTGCAGGCTGACATCGATATTCCGGAAACGCCGCTTTATGCATGGGGCAATGAAGAAGGACTAACCCGCGCATTTAACAATGTGCTGAGCAATGCGATCCGTTATGGTTCACAGGGCAAGGTGATCGGCATGAAGCTGCGGGATGAGCAGGGCCGGGTGCTTATCGACATTTGGGACAAAGGCAAAGGTATTCATGAACGGGATCAAGAGCTTATTTTCGAGCGGATGTATACGCTGGAGGATTCAAGGAATAAAAGATTCCAGGGCAGCGGTTTGGGTCTGACGATTACGAAAAGACTGATCGAGCTGATGGGCGGGGAAATTCGCGTCACAAGCAAGCCGTATGAACGGACCGTTTTCACGATCTCGTTAAAGAAGCTATCGTAGCGCGGCTTCTTAACATCATATTAGTGCTAGACAAAAAGCGAAAGTAGCGTAGGAGACGGGATCGATTCTTACGAAGCTGAAATAACCCTCTGATGTCACGCTACAATGGCTGGCGTCAGAGGGTTTTCTGTTTGATTCTCGTTCTTGGGAACGATCCCACCGTATTGGGAGACCATGAGAAATCTCTTAAACGAACGTGTCGGCACATTAATCTGACGGGTTGTGAGTGAATCGGTCTTTTTTTATTCCATGTGATATGATTGTTTCGAGTCGCTTTCTACACTTAAGAGATTCGTAAGAATTGCGCAAGAAATATGAAAATGTTGGCGGTTATACTATGATCAAGAGATAAGTGAGAGGGGCAAATATAAATGAGTTATGTCATCAGTACCCGCCATGTCAGCAAAACCTATAAAGGCAAAGATGTTGTCTCTGACGTCAGTATGAATATCAAGCAGGGGCAGATTTACGGACTGCTCGGTCCAAACGGAGCCGGTAAAACAACGCTAATGAAAATGATGCTGAATCTGGTCAAACCAACCAGCGGTGAAATTGAAATATTCGGAGAGAAGCTTACGCCTTCATCGGTTGAAATGTTTAAACGCATTGGCAGCATCATCGAGTATCCGATTTTTTACGATAAAATGACAGCGATTGAAAATCTGGAGATGCATGCGGAATATATGGGTTATTATAACAAACATGCAATTAAAGAAGCGCTTGAGATGGTTAATCTAACTTCCATCCAAGGCAAATCGGTATCCGAATTTTCGCTTGGCATGAAGCAGCGCCTGGGCATGGCCCGCGCCATTATAACCAAACCCGAGCTGCTCATTCTGGATGAACCAATCAATGGACTTGATCCGGTCGGAATTAAGGATTTTAGAAGTTTGCTGAGCATGTTGAGCAAGGAGTACCGGATGACGCTGCTAGTCTCCAGCCATTTGCTGGGTGAGATCGAACAAGTTGCAGATACGATCGGCATTCTTCAGGGCGGCAAATTTATCCGCGAAGTGTCTATGGATGAGATGCGCAGCGAAAACACAGATTATATCGAAATTGTGACCCCACAATGCAAACAAGCTGTATTTGTACTGGAAAATCAGCTGAAAGTCAGCAATTTCAAAATCGTCGGTGATTCAGCCATACGCATTTACGAGTCCAAATTTACGCAGCAGGAATTGACCAAGGCGCTGGTACTGAATGATGTGGCGATTGAATCGATAAACCATAAGCATACTTCGCTCGAGGAGTATTTTATGCATCAGATTAGCGGAGGTGAGCAGTATGCTTAAGCTGGTCCGTATGGAGATGAAAAAGCAGAAGTTAGCCTGGTTTTATAGAGGGGCGGTTATTGCAACGATCCTATGCGCCGGTTTCATGCTTCTTGTAGCCTACACGGAGGGGGGCGGAGATCCTGCATTCGGGAGTGTCGCCGATATAGCCTACACGGAGAGGGGCGGAGGTCCTGCTTTCGCGAGTTTCGCCGATGCGTTATCGATAGCGGGGCTACTTTGCCGTGCGGTATTTATCGTGTTTGCTTCAGTCTTGCTAAGCAGATTTATTATTGAGGAATACAAAAATAAAACGATCAGCTTATTGTTTACGTACCCGGTCGAGCGTAAAAAACTGATCATGGCGAAAATGCTGCTGGCTCTGGCTCTTACGTTTGGAGCGATGCTCATCTCGACTCTTATTATCTGTATATCCATTCTGGCTCTGAACAGCCATTTTCAGTTTATTCCGGGAAAACTGGAGGCCGGCGTACTACTGCATACGGGGATCCAATTGTTGATCCAAACATTGTCAGCAGCGTGCCTCAGCCTCATTCCTTTATTCTTCGGGATGCGAAAAAAATCCGTACCGACAACGATCGTATCCTCGATCATTATCGTGGTCTTAGTCAGCAACAACACCCAGGGTCTTTCGCTTAGCACAAATATAACGATACCGTTGATCTTGGGAGTTATCGGTCTCCTGATTGCTTATCTCTCGTTCCGTAACGTAGATAAGACGGACGTAGCTTAACTAAAAAAGCACTCTTCTTATCGGCAGCTTCGCTTGCAAGAAGGGTGCTTTTTTACGGAGATACCTACATGAATTTGGTGTTCAACTCCGGGGAATTCGGCCTAGCTTAGCTTCGGCATTTTGCAGTGCATATCCATCTCGGATAAAAAAGCGATCAGGCTGGGCATGATGCCTTTGTTGGTGCGCGTATTTTCCGCCAGACTTCAGTACATATCCCCAGTATTAAAACTTAAGAAAACATTAAGAAACAAGAAAGGGAAAAGATAGAATCATTTTTTAATATAATGGCATGGGTTTTTGGTTTTCCGCCATCTAACTAGGGAATAAAGGCGAGGTCTAACTACAGAAGACCGATTCAAAAATGAAAAGGAAAGATGTGACCGATAATGAACATGTTAGCTACTATTACGAAGGCAAGCGCTCAGTCGGTATGGATGGCTTGGGAAGCGGTTTTTGATCAAATCACGAAACTGCGCAGCGCCGGACTAAAAAGATACGGGATTTGCAAGCTGGTCATCCGCCGGCATCATGGAAAAAACCTGAAGTGCCAGGACGGAGAGTGGATTTATTCGGGGGATTGGGTCGGTGAACTCCATTTGGACAACCGGCAGGTATTGGAGCTTTCCAAAGAGCTGGGGGCTGACCGGGCCGCACTTTTGACCGCAAGAATGCTGCGGAGATCGATCACGCAAATTAGCGAGGCGATGGAGACGGAACCGGAGCTTGCGCAGGTCAAAGCTTTGACTGGAATAACGCTGCTGCACCGCGGTATTATTCACGGGCTCGGTTTTGAGCTGCATCCGCTGGAATCCAAGGGGTTTCGCGTGTTCTCTACTTATTATTTGCGGCTTTTACTCAAGGTGCTGCATCCGGTGGGCCGGGAACGCACGAAGAAAAATGCTCCCAAGCTTGTGCCCAAAATGCTGATGCTGACCAGAAAATCATTGCTTTTGCGTTATTCTAAGGAAACGGCATGAGTATGGTGATGCTGAATCTGCTGCTGATGTTTGTCTTTATCTATATGATCATTCCATATGTTATCACACGGATCTGGGGATTTGGGGTATCCCTGCGCGGCCGGCGTGGCCGGCAGATCGCTTTTACCTTTGATGATGGCCCAGACCCGCTGCATACTCCTAAACTGCTGGACCTTCTTAAGAAAAAAAGGATCAAAGTGACCTTTTTTGTACTGGGCAGCAAAGCGGAGCGATACCCGGAGCTTATGAAACGCATCCACATGGAAGGGCATCAAATCGGGATTCACAACTATTCCCATCTTCCCAATTGGCTAATGAGTCCGCGCCATATACGGAATAAGCATGTCCACCGGTCTGCCGATATCATCGAACGAATCACGGGCGAGCGCCCGGCATTTTATCGTCCTCCATGGGGGATTTTGAATTTAGGCGATTTATTTGCTTTGCGAAAATACCGGATCGTGCTGTGGTCGATCATGGGGTGGGATTGGGGCAAGGGGAGCAAGAACATACCGCTCAAAGAACGGATCTTGGATCAGCTTGAGCCTGGCTCGATTATTTTGCTGCATGACAGCGGAGATACTTGGGGGGCGGAGCCTGATGCCCCAAGCAGAATGATCGCAAGCCTTGAGGAAGTGATTGACACGGTCCATATCCAAGGGTATGAATGCGTCCGCGCCGATGAACTGCTGCATAAGCCGCATGATTCGCGCAGCGACCTTTCAAAAGGCTTCCGGGTTGGATGATGCGTGTAATATTAACAAAGAATGATCATTCAATTGTTTTCCGGTCCCATGATCGACCGTGTTCCGCTGCGGGGGCTGCTGGTATATACCCGGATCTCTTTAGGCCCTGCTGCTGCTCATCGTGCCTGTGGCGCATTATTTTCGCTTTTTGACGGTCGGTTTAGTGCTTGCCATTACGCCGATACTAACGACGCAGAACATGTGTTTTTATCCGACTCAAATGTCGGCGCTTCCCAAAATCCTTGATAAGAAGCTGCTTACGCAAGGAAACTCCTTGTTCTCCATTGCTATCAAGCATCGAAGTGGCCTGCAATGCGTTTTCCGGCGCTTTGATTATTGTACTCGGCGCTGTTTCGCTCTATTTATGGAACTCGTTGGGATTTTTCATCGGAGATCTTTTGTTTACCCAACTGAGAATCAAAATACCAATCAGTAATGAAAGAAAGACAGTTTTCTCGATCCTGCTGATCATCGCAGGGGTCGTGCTGCTCAATTTATCCGGCAGCGCGCATGCGCAGGAGCAACCGAAGACGTACGAGTCCGGTCATTAAGGACGGTATCATGAAATGATTTTCGCTTAAGGGCCGTACTCGTTACGGCTCTTGTTCTGCTGCAATAATGTACTATGCCCCGCTTCGCGTCCGGCTCTATAATGACAAAGGAAATTCCTTTGTTAGGAGCTATCATCATGAACCTGTCTTCGTTTTTTATTTACTGTTTTATCGTGGCTTTCTCGCCGGGACCGTCCAATATCGTCATTCTGTCTTCGGTCCAGAACTCCGGCATGAAGAAGACCTTGCGCTACATCGCCGGTGCCTCCATCGCTTTTTTCTTATTAATCGCCGCTTCGGTCGTATTAGGCCAGCTGCTGTCCTCCGGCATGCCGATCATTCTGCCGATCATGCGGGTAGCCGGCTGCCTGTTCATGCTGTATCTTGCGTATCAAGTGTATAATATGGACGTATCCAAGTCCGGCGTTAACCAAACGGCTTCTTTTACGTCCGGATTTCTGATGCAGTTTATCAATCCGAAGGTGGTAATGTTCACGCTGACGGTCATTCCCAGCTATGTGATGCCGTATTATACGGCAGGCCCTGTCGTTTCGGCGTTTGTGGTCGCTGTATCGTTAATCGGGCTGTCCGCGTATATGACCTGGGCCGTGTGCGGTAGCCTTTTTCAAGGAATTATGCAAAAATATCGGAGGACGACCAACACGATCCTGGCTTTGTTTCTGCTGTATTCGGCGATTGTCGTATCCGGCATACCGGAGCTCATAAAGGGGTGAAGGAAGATGGAGCAGTTTATTTATAAAAAAGCGGTGGGCATTACGGCGCTGTCCGCAAGCCTGACGGATTTCAAATACAAGAAGCATTACCACGAGGAGTATGCCCTCGGCGTTACGCTGCGCGGCATACAGAAATACGTCCTTGACGGCAGCCAGCAGGCTTCTTACCAAAGCGGGGTCATGCTGTTCCATCCGGAGCAGAATCATGATGGCTGGTCCCAGGAACGAACGGGCATCGACTATGTGATGATCTATATTCATCCGGAGCTCTTTCTGGAATTGACTCAGAAAAAGGATATCGTGCGGTTCCAATCTCCGATCGTATATCATGCGGGACTGCGGCAGAGCATTCTGGATGTGACGAGGTCGATCTTCACGGGTCAGCCGGAGGCTAAGAGCAGCGAGCTGCTGCTGGGCTTGGCGGGGCATTTTAACGAGGATATTCTGAACCCGGACGGCAGGAAGGACAGCGTATTTACGCGGAAGGCGAAAGACATGATGCACGATCATCTGGAGCATGTCCTCCGTCTGGACGAATTGAGCGGGGAGTTCGGGATGTCGAAGTATCAGTTCATCCGAACCTTCAAAGCGAATACGGGGCTGTCGCCCTATCAGTATTATTTGAACTGCAAAGTGGAGCGCGCCAAGCATCTGATCGAGGACAGCCGGGATGTTTATCAAGCTGTGACCCAATGCGGCTTCACGGATCTTGCCCATTTGAACCGGCATTTCAAGAACGTGTACGGCACGACGGCGTTTGATTATATGTCCCATCTGGATAAGTAGAGGCGGCAGGCTGAAGCTTCTGTTAGCTGTGATCATGCTTCCACCGCGACATTATTGCGGTTTTACGCATGCCGAACCGTCATTTCTGCCTTATCGAAGGGAAAGGTAAGCCGTTCGTTGAAACTGTGAGCAGGGAGCCGCAACCGGATTTTGAGATATGGCCAAGGGATGTTAATCTGTATGAGGAATCATTGGAAACTACTCAGGCTTTAGCCGGATGGAAGGAATCGTTCGAATGGAATATATCTATGAATCAGCCCAGCGCAGCTACGAGGATTTCGCGAGCGGCCGGGTGCTGTATAATGCGCAGGGAACGACGTCGTTTCCCGTCAGGCTGGCCAGCGAGATTGCCCAGCGGTGCTTTCATATATTAGAGGAAAAAGGCGTACAGGGGCCTTATACCTTATACGATCCCTGCTGCGGAGGGGCGTATCTGTTGACGGTGGTGGGCCTGCTGCATGGGCGGCGCATTCGCCGCGTCATCGGCTCTGATATTAACGCGGAGGTGCTCGGCATCGCCGGGAAGAACCTGTCGCTGCTCCGTGAAGAGGGGCTGGAACAACGCACCGAACAGCTGAAAGAGCTGTTGGCGCTCTATCATAAGCCATCCCATCAGGATGCGCTGGAAAGCGCTGACCGACTGCGGGAGCTGATAAGAATGTCCCGTTTGGAAGAAACGGTTTGTTTTCAAGCCGATATTACCCAGCCCCAACCGGAGGAAAGCCTGGCCTCCTGCAAGGGGACCCAGATCGTCATGACCGATCTCCCTTACGGGGACATGGTTAGCTGGAGCGGCGGAAGCCAGGCGCCGGTGGAGGATTTTTTTAACGGCATACACGCGATCCTGGATCCCGCCCGTTCGGTGGTTGCCGTCATATCCGACAAAGGCCAGAAATTAAAGCATGACCGGTTTAAAAGAATTCAACATCTGAAGATTGGCAAGCGGCAGGTTGCTATCTTTGAACCGTTATGAGCGCAGTTAAACGGACCCAATAATAGATGAAGTCTCTCTGCCTTCCTCACGGATAATTTCTTATCCAATGGAAGCATTGGCTTCCCCAGCAGCCCGCTTTTGGCGACAAGCCAAAGGCGGGTTCTTTTTTGCCCATCGGTGGTTGAATGAAAGTAAAGAATGGATGCTGATCAGGAACGTATGTTCGTTTAAAATCTAAAAAAATATAGCATTTCTTGCGGAATGCCGGCTCTCAGATAGAATTCGTGCAGGGACTCTCCGGGTCCGGGCGCGAGACCTGCGGTCAACAGGGCAATGGCAAAGCGGTTCGCTTGCCGCTCCAGTTTGCCCGGGCTGAAATAGGAATGCTCCTCCAGAAAAAAACGGCTGATTCCCTTATGAAGACGGTCATGCCCCAGCTCATGCGCGCATACGAAGCGCTGCCACGGCGGCGGCAGCTGATTGTGGATGACGATGAATCTCCGTCTTAGTTTACGGAAATACAGTCCTTTGGTCGTCTGGCCTAAATCCGCGAACCGAATATGTATGCCCAAGGAAGCCGCTATTTCAAAGGGGCAGTTGGTGTGATGTTTTTTGATCAGCTGACGGATTAAAGGTTGTAAATGATCATCCATGGCAGTTCACCTGCAATATTGGTTTTGGTTGAATCGTAAGAATCGTTATGTATCTCCTTATGCATGTGGATTTATTTCTTGCGTTTGTTCATCTGCTTGGCTTCCCAGAACAGTCCGGTCAAGACGTCCTTGATGCGCTGCTTGTCCTCCCCGCTCAGAGGGACCCCGTCAAACATGAGCTCGCCGTCATCCTCGAGCATTTTCTTGAAATCCCGTTTATCCCTGGAAGTTGCCCAAGCGGGAGCCGGTATCTCTTCGTGCTTGGCGGCATCCTGCTGCAGATAACCTGCTTTGTTCATTAGCTCTTCATAGGGAACCTCGAGCGCTTCCGCCATTTTGCGCAGTGTTTGCGGCTTGGGTATGCCCCGCAGCCCATTCTCGATCCGCGAGATCTGCGATCCGCTGATGTCGGCGGCCTGGGCCAACTGATTGATGCTCCAGCCTTTGTTCTCCCTCATCTCTTTCAAGTACGATCCAAATATGCGTTCCACGTTCCGGCCACTCCTCACCATAGTCCATCTGAAACATCTACATATAGTATAAACGCATTACCATCCTTTGCCAACAGGTAAAATAAAAGAGAGGATTATTGCCAAAAGGCAAGAAAATGAGAGGGATGTCCCATATTCCTCTATATAGTTCGTCCATTTGAAGGTTTACGCCGGTCTCCAAATAGTGGTATATTAATGAAAAATACGAACAATATGCGAACATGAGATGAAGAACCGACTTCTGCCAAATGGCAAATTGTAAGCTTGACCATGACAATAAAAGGGGAGTGTTTCCGAATGAATCCATTGTTACCGGAATTGGATCGCAGAAAGACCCAAAGCGCCGTTGAAGCGATATTCGAAAAATATCGCATCTATAAAACCATTACATTCGAAGTCAGGGAGATGAGCGTGACCGCATCCTACACGGAGAGGTTCCACGGACCGACCAACGTCACCTCGGACCAAACGGCAGCGGTTGCCATATATAATGTAGATATGCCGGCGGCCAGGAAGCAGTATTGCGAAACGATCGAATCGATCGTGGAACGGCTTGGCGAGCGGGAGCAGACCCTGATTCGGGAACGGTACATGAAACAGGACGACGTATTCGATTACAAAGTGTACAACCATATCCTCGAGCCGCCGGTCAGCAAGGACACGTATACGAAGATCCGCACCCGTGCTTTTTATAAATTGGCCTTGGCTTTGGCGGACAGAGGACTGCTGAAGCTGCAGGAATTAGAGAAAGCCGCCAAGAGCAAAATGAGCTGACAAGCGCGAGCATGGATCATCACATCGAGCAAAACCGGAGGACCTCCATTATGGACGTCCTCTGGTTTTTTTTATTTCTAATATAGAAGGCAGCATTTCACGGGAAAAACAAGTTAAGACTGGGAAATCAACTATAAATACGAACATGAGTTCGTACTATTTCCCGCCGACATTCCGCTTAAAGTTCAGCATGAAACGTCCCATAAGGCGTCAGCGCATCCGATTTAGGGGTGTAAGATTGTATTATCGGAAATGAAGCAAAACAGAGCGTACCGAACACGCACACAGTCGATGCGAGCCGGCCTTGAGAAGGACCGGTTTTTTGCTGCGGTTGATGCCTGGAGCGTCTCATTTCCGATTCTTTATATGACAAGAAAGGAGGGGGTCATATTGCACAAGCATGTGATCGTCATGAGCAGCTGGCTGTCCTATGGCCGACCGGAGAGCGTCCGGCAAACCGCGGAATGAGAGGGGCGGTCAAACAGGCCGTTGCATTCCTCATTCCGGAGCTTGACGGCCATGTATATGACGTGCATCCGCCGGACGGGGTAAGCGAACCGCTATATGCCGTGATCACGCTCGGCGAGGACGTCTGGAAATCCTCATGGGCCGGGTACCGGCAGGTGGTGCGATTGAAGCTGCATGGGGATCGTACCGATCTGCCGCAATTGGATCGATGGGCGGATCTACTCATTCAGGGACTTCACCGCAAGCGGGTTGCCGGAGCCGACGGAAGTGCATTCAAGCTTCATTATTTGGGTGTTCCGGAGGCCGACAAGCTTGATCCTGTTTCAGGCAGCATGATCCGTATCTTGCGATTCGGGATCTATATGCCGCAGGCATCCGGGGCAGGCTCCGTCGGACAGCCGGATGAATGGCTGGATACGCTGACAGCCTGGACAGGAGATATGCTGGGTGGTCCTTGGCGCATCTACCATACGGCATGGCCTGCGGGGCGGGAGGATCACGCCGTATTATGGCGGATGACCGGCTGCGAGACCCGAATGGCGGGAGCTTCGATGTTCGAGGTCCGCAAAACCTTTATCGGGCATATCGCCTCCCTGGATTCCGCGGACGAGCAGCTCACGGCTGCAAGGCTGGTGGAGGAGCTTGGCACCCAGGTCCAGCTGGTTCTGGACTTACAGGAACGCCGTTATGTATCCGTTGCGGAAATTTCCTCCGATATGCAGGCCGATCCCATTCTGGACGGTCAGATTAAGCTGACCCTGGCCCAGCGGAAGAACCGTTCGCCGGAGGAAGCCGCCTTGATCAGGCGCGTTAACATTCATCCTATCTTAAAGTGAGGTGGCCAATATGGCTGTGAAAAAAACACTCAAATCCGAAGCTCCCGGGAGCAGCGCTCCCCGATATGCCTTGGCGGAACTTGAAGCACACGCCCATGAACTGTTCCAGGTTCGGGCGGAAGTGCTTGCGGGTGCCATGTATGGGGCAGATGGAGAGCAGTTCACGGTAACCGAGGTCAAAGAAAGAATCCAACAATTCATGAAAGCGAAGGTGGTCTAATCATGGCAGGTGGAACATGGGAAAGCACAAATAAACCGGTACTGCCGGGTTTGTATATGAATTTCAAGGCAGCAGCCGCGTCGGCTGTTCAGGGCGGCAGTCGCGGTACGGTCGTCGTGCCGGTCAAAGCCAATTGGGGACCGGTGCGGGAGTTCGTGGAGATCGGAAGCGAGTTCGCGATTTCCGAACTGTATTCCGCGGATAGCCAGAATGGCGCTACCGCTTACGAGACGCTTTATCTGGCCTTGCTCGGCGGTCCGAAAAAGCTGCTGGCTTATCGTTTGGCGGACAATACGGCGGCAGCGGCTAGCGTGACGCTTCAAAATGCGGAAGCTACGCCTTCGGACGTGCTGAAGCTTGAGGCCAAATACCCGGGCAGCCGTGGCAACGGCTTCTCCGTAACGGTGCAGCCGTCGCTGATCGACCCGGCCGCACGCGAGCTTCGCCTCTATGAAGGCGCCAAGCTGCTTGGCACCTTTTCCAGCCAGGACGGATCCGCTGCATCGATGGCGGCTCAGATCAATGAAGATGCCGAGAACCTCTGGGTGACGGCAACCGCATTGGAAGCGTCCGGCGTTCCCGCTGACGTGAACGGAGCCGCGCTGTCTGGAGGCAAGAGCGGCAACGGCGGCCTAACGAATGCGGATTATATCGAGATGTTGGATGCGGTCGAAGGCCAGGAATTTAACGTACTGGCCCTGGATTATGCTGCGGATATGGCTCTGCTGCAGAGCTTTGCGGCCTGGGTAAAGCGTCTCCGTCAAGAAGGACGCGGCGTGATGGCCGTATTCGGCGGAAGCGCGGCGGACGACATCTCCAAGGATGCAGCCAAGCTGGCCGCAGACCGGTCGCTTGCATTGAACCATGAAGGGATCATCAATGTGGGTACGGGCGTGCGTCTGTCCGGCGTGAACTACAGTTCCGCGCAGACGGCTGCTTACGTGGCCGGGCTTATTGCCGGTCAGCGCTTGAACCAATCCGCTACATACGCGGTAACGCCATTCGAGGATGTGACACGCCGCTGGACGCGCTCCGAGCAGGAGCAGGCCGTACGCAATGGCGTATTCGTCCTGTTCTACGACGGTCGTCAGGTGAAGGCGCTGCGCGGCATCAACACGCTGGTGAATCCGGCGGAAGGCCAAAACAATGCCTGGAAAAAAATCCGTTCCATCCGCGTAATGGATGCGATCCATGCCGATTTGCAGCTGGCCGCGGAACAGACCTACATCGGCAAGGTGAACAACACCGAGGAAGGCCGACTCGCGCTGATCGGCGCCGTGAAGGAATATCTCGCTTCGTTGTCGCTGAGCAATGTCATCGAGCCGGACGGTTATGACGTCATTCTCGATCCGGCCTACTACGGCGATTCCGCCGTGAACGCGCCGGAGCCGGACCAGGTCTTCCTGCAGTGGAACGTGAAACTGACCGACGTGATGGAGCAGCTGTTCGGCACGTTTTACGTGCAATAACGAGAAGAGCGATCAGTACATTTAAGATGAGAACCGGACTGTCTTCTGTGGATGCATGTCCATAAACGTTTTTCTTATAAACTTATCGAAATCGAGGAGGAACTTAATATGTTGGATGCTTCAAGAGTCATTATGGGGACATACGGCCAGGCATATATTGACGGGGTCTGGCAGACGCACATTAATAAGCTGGAAGCCAGCGTGGAATTGGAGAAGCGCGAGCTGAAGCTGGTCGGCAACGACTGGACGGTGCACAAAAACGGCAGCAAAAAAGGAACCGGCACGATGACTGGTTACAAGGTTACTTCCGATATGATCTCCCGCGGCTTCACCAAATTCGATATCATCTCCAAGCTGGACGATCCCGAATCCTACGGCCATGAGCGCGTTCGCCTGATCCGCTGCATGCCGGACAAAATCCAGCTGGCCAACTGGACAGCCGGTGAAGAAGTGCAGGAGGAAACTTCATTTACCTTTGAGGGATACGAGCTGTTGGATCCGATTCAGGGGGCTTAAGGCTGTTTGCCTTAAGCACGTCTTGAGAGCGGTCAATAAGCGGGGCTTCGCCCGGCATGGTGTGCCTGATTCGGGCGAACGTCGCCCGCTGAGCTGTGGGTTACTATTTTATGAGTAAAGGAGATATACGCATGAGCTTGCACGAGAACATGAGCGAAGAGCAAATATTGGACAGTCTGTTTGAGGCGGCGGAAAGATTGCCGGAGGAGACGGTGCGCATTAAGCGGCTGGATATGCAGATGGTGCTGCAGGGCTTGACTTCAAGCAAGGTGGACAGCATCCGCGAGCGCTGCACGGTTCGCCGTACGGTAAAGGGCGCGGTGGATGAAAAGGTGGATACCGAAACCTTTAATGCGCTGCTCATCTCCGAAGCGACGAGCAGTCTGTCGGTGAAGGGCTTGACGCTTAGCGGCTGGGGCGATCCCCGGATTACGAGCCGCTTGAAGCTGTCGGGCGGTGAGCAGGCGGTCCGCCGCATGCTGCTGGCCGGAGAGCTGGATGCCGTAGGCGATAAAGTGCTGGAGCTGTCCGGCTTCGGAGTTGAGATTGCTGACCTAAAAAACTGATCGGCTCCGGGGGAATGACGACGATGCTGTATCATCTGTGGGTCCGGCATCACCTTCGTCCCGGAGATTTTTGGCGGCTCCCGCGAGGCGAGCGCCTGCTGCTGCTCGCTTTCTCCCAGGAGGAGATCGAGGGCATGGCCGGTCAGAGTTTGAAGTGAACAGGAGGTGAAACGAAATGGCTGAAGCCATGAACTACCGCATGAATCTGGTCATCGATCCGAAAAACGTGATCAAGGCCAACCGCGAGCTGCGGGCGATGGAACGTTATTTTGAGCGGATCCAGGGACGCGTCATGCGAATCGGACGAACCCGCATGGCACCTGAAATCGTGCTGAAGGACAGCGCCTCGAAGGGGCTGGACAACCTGCTGGCCAAAATGCAGCGGGTGAAGTCGCAAGTCATCCAAGCTTCAGCGAATGTGAAGCTGAATGTGCAGAAGCAGATTGATACGAATCTAAATCTGAGCGTGCAGAAGCAGATCGAGGCGAGTGTTCAGGTGGATTTGCGAGCGGCAGGGCTTGATTTCTCTCCGATGATCGCTGCGCTGAACGCGAATACGACTGCGGTGGATAAGCTTACGGATGCGCTTGGATCGCTTCAGCTTGGAGGCGGCGGGAGCGGTAAAAAATCGGGATGGGATACTGCTCTAGGCATTTTAGGCGGTGTTATCACCGTAGGCGCCACCGTTCGAAGTGGAACCCAGATGAAAGGTAAGTACAAAGACATGAAGGGAGCTTGGGGAAATAAAGTTCCTGAAAACAAGCCCGCAGAAACTAAATCCATTGGTAATAAACCCCCTGAGAAAAAAACTGCTATATCCTATAAAGATAAAAAGGGTGGAAAAAACAATGTAATTCCATTCCCAAAGAAAGCTGCTGCTCCTGAAACTAAACAGGTAAGTAAGTCTTCAACTATGTTAGGAAATGCTCGCAATAAAGCAGAAAAAATAGGTGACTTTGTAGAAACTGTCGGTACGTTCGGACAAGGGGCAGTGAAGGGGCTTAAACATGTTTGGGATGGAGCCAAAAATATATTTGGCGGCGGCGGTGCCAGCGGCATCGTTTCCGGCGGCGCGGCGAGCGCTGTTAAGGCCGGTGCAGGATCAGATGCAGTAAAACAGGCAGCTGACGGTAGCACTGGAGCAAATGCAGTGAAAAATGCCGGCAAAAGCGGCCTAGGCTCCGGCTTGATGAAGGGGCTTGGTAAACGCGCACTTGGCCCATTAAGTTTTATAGCCGATGCGACCGCAATCGCTACCGCTAAACCGGGAAAAGAACGAAACCAAGCGATAGGCTCTACCGTCGGCGGCGGTATCGGAAGCACGATCGGCGGCCTCGTCGGCTCCGTGATCCCGGTTGCAGGCACGATGATCGGCTCAACGCTCGGCGGCACCGTAGGTAGCTTTATTGGCGAGAAGGTCGGCGGCGCCATTACCGGTATCGGTGATAAATTCAACGAGGGAAAGGAGACGGTGTCGAAATGGTTCTCCAAAACGTTTTCCTTCGGGAAAAAAGACAAGGAAGCTGCTCAACCGAAGGAACCCCCTTCGAGTGCAGCTGCCCTTCCGGCTCCCATCATCCCGAAACCAGCGCCGACTGATTTCAGCAAGCCGCTGCTGCCGAATCCAACATTGAGCCCGACATACGGCCCGTATATGCCGCCTACCCAGAGTACTTTAGGTCCACCCGTGAGTGCAGCGCAAAACCAAGCTTTAGCAGGGAAGCCGACGTCCCCGCAATCCGTTCAGATCAGCCCGGAGCAGATGAGCACGATATCCGGCCTGCTGATGGATTTCAAAACGGAGACAACCGTGAATTACAATCTACCTTCAGGCGCGGTGCAGGTAACGGTGCATGAGGAGCACCCGATCGATGTAGAAGGATTGATTCTTCTGATCGGGCAGCGGCTGAGAGCCGAATTCAGCAAAGCAGCCCAGAACCGGAAGCCGACTCCGATGGCCTATTGAAGATAATGGTTAACGGCAATTATGAAGTCGGTCCGAAGGCATCCATACAGAAAGGAGGGGCCCAAGGTGGAGTTTATTTTGAAGAACGGCAAAGGCATGACATTCCGATTCCCGGTTAATCCGGAAGAGGTAACCATTTCAAGGCAAAAGGGACTGGAAACGGCCACGATTCTCAACTATGGAGAGTTTGATTTTCCGCAAGGGAATCGGATTAAAGAGATATCGTTCTCTTCCTTTTTCCCGCAAGAGTATGATGCAGCTTTTTGTAAAGGCCATGAGAGAGATCATATTAAACCGCAAACCGCGATGAATAAACTTAACGAGTTTCTGGCATATAAAACGCCGCTGCAATTTGTCATTACCAAGACGGCGGTGAACGTGCCGGTGTATGTCGCCTCCCATCAGTCCACGTTCCGGGGCGGGGAAGTTGGAGACGTATATTTTGACATCACGCTCCGGACATGGAGCGACATGAAGGTGGCCAAAACCGCAGGCAGCAGCGGAGCATCTGGAACAAATAAAAAGCCCCGGGCCGACATGAAGGAAAAGAACAAGACGTACACCGTTAAGTCAGGGGACTCACTCTCCAAAATCGCCAAACTAGAGCTCGGGGACAGCTCGAAATGGAACCAGATCTACAAGCTGAATCAGAAGACGATCGGCAAAGATCCGAACGCCATCAAACCCGGCCGGAAGCTGGTGCTGTCATGAGTTACAAAGTGATTTTGCAGGATCAATACGATCTGTCTCCGTTGGTGGAAGCTATCAACCTGCGGGATTCGCTTGAACAAGTCGCTTACCAGGGAACCGTCAATCTGGTTGTCACGCCGGATATGCCGCCGATTTCGCCGGGAATGGCGATCCGGATCAGCGGAATTCCATACGGTAAAAAAGATTATGTCCCCCTGCTGCACCCGGCTGTCGTGTGGGAAGTGGAAACCTCCAACAATGGGGTGAAGCGAATGACCCTCACGCTGTACGATCGGACGGTATACCTCGACAAGTCGGAGGATGAATATCTGTTTCCGGCGAAGCAGACCGCCACCCAGCGGTTCAAAAAGTATGCGGCGGACTGGAACCTGAAAATAGCCGTTTTGCCCGATACCGAGAAGCAGCTGGGGCGTTCCGTTTATCGGACGCAGTCGATTTATGCCAGCATGTTCGCTGATTTGCGGGAGACGGCCAAAGCCGGCGGCAAGCTGTATCATCCGCGGATGATCTCTTCAGGTCTTGAGCTGTATGAGTTGGGAACGAACAAAGAAGTCTACATTTTGGAGGCTATCACGGATACCACGCAATCGCGGACTTTGGAGGGCGCGGCGACCAAGGTCAAGGTGCTGGCGACAGCCGCCAGCGAGACCGGGCAAGAGGTTCCTTCCAAGATAATGGCCATCGAGGAGAAGGATATCGCCAAATACGGCCAACTCCAAGCGATCATTCAGGATGATGAAGTGAAGTCGCCTGCGGCTGCCCGCCAGCTGGCCCGAAGCAAACTGAGGGGGATTCGGGAGACGATCTCCCTGAATGCACCTGATGTCAATACGATCCGTGCCGGAGATGCGGTCATGCTGGGCTCGATGAAGCTGCTCGTGATTTCCGTCAGCCGGGAGCTGGGAAACCCCGGGAGCATGATGCTGGAGCTGGGGAGTTATGACGATGTAAAAAGGAGGTTTTACCTTGAATAAAGACCCCTATGGACAATTGGCATCCTCCCTATATGCCTCATTGAACAAGCAAACCCGTCAAGCCATGGGCGGCGTAGGGGCCGTGCTCGGCACGATAACCTCGACGGGACTTAAGCTGGATGATTTCAAGCATGAGCTGCAGGACTATATGGTGGCGGAGCTGCCAGGAATGCTGTCCTTGCCCCGTTATACGGCTGCTGGTACCGCCACTTTGGGAGGACAGCCGCAGGAAATGACATTTGATGTGGAAGAAAATGAAGTCGAAGATACCCTTTTTGAGCTAGGAAAAGGCTTGAAACCGGGGGACCGCGTGCTGGCCGTTCGGGTCAACAGCGGCAATGACGTGGTGGTTGTATGCAAGGTGGTGAGCAGCGGTGGCTAATTTGTTTCCCGAAAACGAGGATATGGTTTGGACGGATGCCACGGATCCGGAGGTACTGGAGGGTGAAGGAGCCTTTTTTGGACGGAGCTGGCGGTATGATTTTGAAGCCGGCGAGTTCGTGATGACTCCCACCCGGAAGATTCCGGTTGCGGATGAGAAGGAAGCCTGGGTCATCTGGTGCGAAAAAGCGATCCGTACGCCGCGTTACCGCCATTTGATCTATACGCCCGATTACGGCAGCGAGCTGGAGGAGCTGGTGGGCAAAGGCTACGACCGATCTCTACAAGAGAGCGAAATTCAGCGCATGGTAACCGAGGCGCTGCTGGCGGACGCGCGGACGGAGAGCGTGGATCAATTTCTTTTTACCTGGGAAGGAGAAGCCTGCCGTTTCAGCTGCCGCATTACGAGCGTCCGGGATGAGACGGAAATCATAGAAAGCGTGGTGATCTGATGGTAGATTTGCCGTTGTATTTGTTGGATCAGACGGAAGAGAACATTATGAACCGCATGCTGAACAAAGTGCCTTCGGACATCGACAAGTCGGAGGGCTCTTTTATTTGGGATGCGCAGGCGCCGGTCGCGTTTATGCTGTCCGAAGCAGCCTTGTGGGCACAGGAGCTGCTGCGTCGAGGCTTTGCAAGCACCGTGGCAAGTGATCATCCAGATATCCGTTCCGCCGAACTCGATCTGAGGACGGCAGAGCATGGGATTACCCGGCGGGAAGCGGTCGCATCGTCCGGCAGCGTTGTGTTTACGGGGAAGCCGGGGACGACCGTGCCTGCCGGAACCTATGTCGCTACGCCAGCCGATGAGGGCTCCGGGGAATCCTCCGTGGAGTATGTGACAACATCAGGCGTTATGCTGAGTGATTTGGGTACCGGTTCGGCGCCAATCCGAGCTGTCATGCCGGGCAGCAGCGGCAATGTTCCTGCAGGCGTCATTCAGCTTATGATGACGTCGGTCAGCGGCGTAACATCGGTTACGAACCCGGAACCGACGCGTAGCGGGACGGATACCGAAAGCGATCAGTCGCTTCTGGAGCGTTTTTACGCGAAAGTCCGAAGTCAGGGAACGAGCGGCAACAAAGCGCAGTACATGCAGTGGGCCAATGAGATTGCCGGCGTTGGCGGCGTGGAAGTGGCGCCGTTGTGGAAAGGGCCCGGCACCGTTGGGCTGTATCTACTGGATACGGACAAGCGTGCGGCAAGCCCGGATATCGTGGATGCCGTTCAGCAGCACATTGACCCGTCGCAGGATGGACAGGGAGAAGGCGTAGCCCCGGCGGGTCCCGTTATTACCGTGATGCCAGCGGCGGAAGTTCCGATTGATATCTCCGTCAAAGTGCAGCGTACGCAGGAGCAGCCTTCGACGATGGACGAAATTCGGAAGCTGATCGAGGATGGCGTTCGGACGTATTTACAGCAGATTGCTTTTAACAGGAAAGATCCGTTGGTAAGATACACTCGTATTGCCGCCGTACTGCTGGATATTCCGATTATCGTCGACTACTCGGATTTGACGATTAACGGCCATACCGAGCAGCAAAACATTGAAATTGGCTCCGGTCAGGTCGCGGTGCTCGGGACGGTGAGCGTAAGTGAATAATACCCGAATGAACAGCTTGCGCGGTCGCGAGCTGTTTTCTTATCTACCGGCCTATTACGAGACTTCCCGCGTCATGCAATCCGATATGGATGCCAAGGGCAGCGAGCTGGACGCGCTTTATCAGGCGCTGAACTCAGCCGCAGACCAGTTTTTTGTCCGTACAGCAACCTGGGGCCTGGAGCGCTGGGAGATGGAGCTCGGTATTCCCACCGACCGGAACAAGCCGATCGAGCAGCGGCGGGCGGTACTGGAGTCCAAGATGCGCGGAGCGGGAACCTTCTCCGGAGCGCTCGTGAAAAACGTGGCGGAGGCTTATGACGGCGGCACGGTCGAGGTATCTTTTCAGCCCGAGGAATGGGGCTTCACGGTTAAATTCGTGGATACGCTCGGCATCCCGCCGAATCTGGAGGATCTGAAGGCAGCGATCGAGGAGATCAAGCCAGCGCATCTGGCGGTGGCGTATGCGTTCAACTACTTGCTCATACGCGATATTCATGACGTGATGACTTTGGGCGAGCTGGGCCAGACGCCGTTAAACAAATTTGCAGGAGGTGTTTGAGTTGTCCAGTAACACACCGAATTTAGGACTGTTAAAGAAAGACCCTATGGTGGATGGCAATGAAACCTTTAACATCGAGACGATGCTGAATGAAAATTGGGATAAGGTTGATGAGGCTGTGGGGAGAACTGGAGGATATGGAGTGACTACTCAACCTACAGCGAACGTATATGAGGTTAATCTCTGGCCTGCGCCAGCAAGCCTTACAGCTGGGATACGGGCTACCGTAAAGGTCAATGTTGCAAGCACTGGAGCGCCAATGCTCAATATTAATAGTTTGGGGGCAAAACCAGTGCTTAAAACAAGCGGTAGTTCAGCAAGTTTTAAACAGGATGGTGTGTACTCATTGGTTTATGATGGTCAGGCTTTTATCTTACAGGGTGAAGGGGGTGAGGTAGGGACTGCTACAGCTGGAGACGTGCTGTCTGGTAAGACGTTTTCTGGCGAGGAAGGGTTAATTGAAGGAACAATGCCAACGAAAGGGAACCAGTTTAAAGCTGGTCTATGGTCGAATCCAGATGGTGATGCATATGTTGATACCTATGTGGATGTAGATAGTGGGTATTACCCACCTAACACAAAGATAACAATTCAAGCGTACGACCCAGATCTCAAAACAGAGAATATTCGTTATGGTGCCGATATTTTTGGAGTTGCTGGAAGTCCTGCAGTTGTAAATACATCAGATGCGCATTTAGATTCACAGTATTTATTAACAGGATATTCAGGTTATGATGATGGTATTTTAAAACGCGGAACAATGCAGCACCTTACTGGAATTCGAACTGCTACCGGGGCATCTAAATGGGCTAATGGTGACTTAGCTGTATATCCTGAAAGAGGTTATCAAAAGGGAGGGGCAGGAGATGGCGAGATTAAGGTAACACAGACGCAACTAAGGCAAGCTGAGCCTGCTCTAGTTTCAGAAAATATAAAGCAAGGTGCATCAGTTTTTGGAGTTATTGGGAATTTCAAAACATTGCCAAGTCTATTTGAAGTCAACGAGTCGTTAACTTATTATAATAACAATAATCCAATTATTATGACTAAAAACCTTTTTACACTTCCTAGTTTAGACTCGCTCTCATTTATTTCTTTCCGTAGTTCAAGAACATCTTGCTCTGAAACTTATAGTCCTCCAATCCCAATTGTGTGTTATTTAGAAGTACTGGATTCAACTGGTATCACATATCCATTTATTACTTTATCGTTCGGTTATAGTAACTATTATAATTTTCGTTCTTCTGGTTTTTTTATTGATTTAAAGAACAATTTTATGGGGCTATCAACCTATAGCAATATACCGAACTCTAGTTCAAATGATAACGGAGTTATTGAGCATTTGAGTTATAATAGAAATTTTACGGAATGGCGGACCCATAGGATTGCAAAAAATGAGCCTTTAACACTTCGGATCCGTATGGTATGCAGTCAGGGGAACTATCATGTAGAACGAAGTGCTGAGTTTTACGTTAGTGGTATGTTTCATTATATGTAAAAAATGAAACTAATAAATTTACACTTAATCAACCAGTTTGCTTACGAAAGGAGCACCATCATGCTCACCCAACACATACGTAACGCCCTAGCATCCCAACTATCCAGCTCCTTCCCCGACATCCCCCTCATCACCAAAGAGGATGCCGACCTATTACCTCCAGCTCCATACTTCCAAACCGAGCTAACCCTAGCCGAGTTCGAGCCGATATCGACAAGTCGATATGCGGCTCGTTTTCGTTTCCGCATCTCTTACGTACCAGTGGAAGGGAAGTCGGTGGCAACGATCATGGACGAGATGCTGGAATGCCTGACATCCCTTGATGTCGAAGGCCGTCCTTGCCGCGCCTCATCAGTGGCGTGGGAGCGACCAACGGGGAATGATGGGACATCAGGGGAAGGATTTTTTCGCGCAGAGTATGTCATTCAGCTCACGACCGATCAGGTCGAAACGGAAAGCAAGATGCAAACATTGAAACAGGGAGGCGGATTGAAATGAGTAAAAAAGACACAGCGCCGACATTCAACAAACACCAGCTGGCACGATCCAATCAATTCACTAATCGCGAGAAGGATGTGCTGAGCGCCATTCTCGAAGAGGGCAAAACGTACACCGTTCAGCAAGCGAAAGAGCAACTTACTACATTTTTGAAAAAGGAGGTCATCTAAATGGCCGGAGGAACATGGACAACACCCAACAAAGTAAGACCAGGCGTTTACACCCAAATCTCATCGCAGGAGCAGCCGATCGGGCGCGTAGGTGAAAGGGGGATTGCCGCACTGGGCTTGTCCCTTCCATGGGGAGAACCGCAAAAGATTCTGACAATCAAACCAGGTACCAATCTGGTTGAGGTGCTGGGTTATGATATCACGGCACCGCAGCTGCTTTCGGTAAAAGAAACCCTCAAGCGTGCTGGCACACTTCTGTTGTACCGCTTGAACAGTGGCGTACAGGCGGCCGGATCTGTGGCCGGACTGAAAGCAACCGCTCTTTACGGCGGAGAGCGTGGGAATGACATCCAAATCGTTGTTGAGAACGCGGTGGATGATCCCGGCAAGTTTGTGGTCAGCACGCTGCTGAGCGGCAAAGTTGTGGACAAGCAGCTAGTAGCGAGTGCGGCAGAACTGCAGCCGAACCTGTACGTAACCTTCGCACCGGATACCGGCGATTTGGCGGCTACAGCAGGATTTGCTCTGACTGGCGGCGCTAACGGCACCGTGACGAACCAGGAGCATGTGGACTTCCTTGCCGCGCTTGAGGTCCAAGACTTCCAGACCGTTGGCCTGTTGTCTGCGGACCCCACGCTCAAGTCCTTGTATACCGCTTTCGTCAAGCGGCTTCGCGAGCAGGAAGGCAAGAAGGTCCAAGCTGTATTGTCCGACTATCCAACTGCGGATTATGAAGGAATCATCTCCGTGAAAAATGGCGTTGTTCTCACCGACGGCACCATAGTAGACAAGGTGAAGGCGGTGGCTTGGGTCACAGGAGCCACTGCTGCGGCAGCGGTTAACGAATCCTTGACGTATGCGGCTTACGATGAAGCGGTGGATACCGATGTTCGCTTGAGCCATACGGAGATTGAAGAAGCGCTGACGAAGGGCGAGTTCCTGTTCAGCTACAGCGGCGGCAAGGCCGTGGTCGAGCAGGATATTAACAGCTTTACATCGATTGAGCCGGCCAAAGCGCGCCATTTTTCCAAAAACCGTGTGGTCCGTGTGCTGGATGGCATTGCGAATGATTTGAAGCTGATTTTTGAGAAGTCCTATATCGGGAAGGTAGACAACAATGTGGATGGCCGGACGCTGTTTTGGGCGGAATGCGCGGCGTATTTTGCGTCTTTGCAGAATATCGGGGCTATCCAGAATTTCGATGCGAACGAAGATATTGTGGTGACGCCGGGCACGGAAGGCGATGTGTTGTTTGTGGATATCAAGGTACAGCCGGTGGATGCGATTGAAAAAGTATACATGAAAGTGAAGGTGGTCTAAGATGGCATTTTTGCGGGCAAGCGACACGATTTCGGGGCAAGAGGGTAAGGCATTCGTCAAAATTGGCGATCGTATGGAGGAAATGTTCTACATTAAAACACTGGAAGCTACGGTGGAGAAGGAAAAAGCCGAGCTGAAAACGATGGGCCAACGTGCCGTACAGCATAAAGCCATTGGCTGGAAGGGCAGCGGCACGATGACCATTTATTATGTGACCACGCTGTTCCGCGAGCTGATGATGGAATACATCCAAACCGGCAAAGACGCCTACTTAATGATCGAAGTGCGCAATGAGGATCCGGGATCGACCACGGGACGTCAGACGGTGATTTTGGAAGGGGTCAACCTGGACAGCGTGATTATGGCATCGCTCGACACTGAAGCGGAGGCGCTGGAGGAAGAAGTGGCCTTCACGTTTGAGAATGTGCGGATTGAGACGCCGTTTAACCCATTGGCCTAATATTTAACATAATTGAGGAGGAAGGAATATGAGCGATTTTAGCATGTTTTTTGCTGGGCAGTCGTCTGCGGAGATCACGGAGGATTTCGTGGTCTCTGTTCGTTTTAAGAACGCGGAAGGGAGCCCCGTGCCTTGGAAGCTGCGCAGCATCACGGAGGAAGAGAACCAGGAGTGCCGCAAAGCGGCTACGCGTAAGGTCAAGGGCAAGAACGGCGTCTTCACGCCGGAAATCGACCCGAATGACTATATGGCGAAGCTGATGGTATCGAGTGTCATTTACCCGGATTTGAAAAACAGCGAGCTGCAAAAATCCTACGGCGTGCTCGGTGCAGAATCCCTGCTCCGCAAAATGCTGCTGCCCGGCGAGTTCGCTGCGCTTGGCGAGCGGGTGCAAGCCCTGAATGGTTTTGACCGCGATATGAACGATCTGGTGGATGACGTAAAAAACTAATCAAAGAGGGCGACGGTGACGCGAACTATGCGTACTACGCCCTCCACGAATTGCACATCCTTCCTCACCAGCTCATGGCGATGTCGGTCCGGGAACGGGCCGCCATCTATGCCATGATCTCGATGCGGGTGGAGAAAGAGAAGCTCGAGCGAGTCCGGAAGCGGAGATAGGTTGTAGAAGAAGGGGGTGAAGGAATGGCGAGTGTAAAGGATGCGTTGTCGTACTTTAACAACATGGCCAATGATGTGTTGGTTGGTCAATGGCTGCAGTTTGAAAAGGGATACGAACAGGTTGTCAAACAGATCACTAAGGCGAAGGAAGAGCAAGAAAAATTAACGCGTACAACGGCAAAATCTGTCTCGTATAAAGAAAAAATGCTTCAAATGACCGAAAAAGTCGTGGATGGCATCGAACAAATGAATCAAAAAATGGGGGAAGGCGAAAAGAAAGCGAGTGCCCTCAGCAAAGCCTTCAAATTTGCCAAATCGGCATATAAAGCGGGAGAAATTGTCGTCAAGACGACTATCGCTCCTGCTGCTCAGGAACAGAAACTTGAAGATCTATTTAAAGTAAAAGCAGGTAATGCGGAAGTGGGCACTGCGATGTTTCAGACATTCAAGAATAATGCGCTGAAAACGGGAACGGATGTAAATCAATCTCTAGAAAACGCACTCTCGTTTATGTCTATAACCAAAAATTCGGATCAACTCACGCAGCTTACTGGCTTTGCCGATCGAATGAGCATGATGTCGTCAGGAAACAAGAGTTCTAAAGATGCAACAGAGGCAATTATGAGTGCAATGCGCGGAGATACTAGTTCTTTAGCGAAAAATTTTAATATTCCTGATGCCCAAATCAAAAGCTTCAATGCGGAAATTATCTCATCTAAGGGCAATTTTACTGCGTTTCTCTCATCCATGGATAAGCTGCTTCAAAAATCCGGCATGACGCAAGAATCATTAGCCTCAATGATGGATTCTCCCGTTAACAAGTGGCAGAAGCTGCTAGGACTAGTGGATAACTCGTTTGTTCAGATTGGAACTGGAGCTTTGGCAGCCATTATTCCGTTAATGGAAATGATAAGTGTAGCATTGGAGTCGGGAGCTTTTCAGCCATTCATTGATGCTTTAACCATTGGGTTATCTGTATTGGTCCAAGTGTTTATGTGGATTGCTGAGCTGGTACCACCGGCATGGGAATTTATTAAAGGTGCGATCTCTGGCGTTGGAGTGGCAATCTGGAATGTTATCAGCATATTTATGGGGTTATTGCCTATCATTACGTTTGCAGCTGTATTACTAGGAATTCTCAATATTGGACTAATTACTAGCAGAATCGTTGCTTTAGGCTATGGAGCCGCTCAACTAGTTGCAGCTATGAAGACAAATCTATTAACGGCAGCAACCAGCATCCAAGCCGGAGCGATGAGAATTCTTAATATGATTATTAACGCGAATCCACTTATGTTCTTAATTGCCTTAATTATCGCCGTGATTTCAGCATTCGGTGTTTGGAGTGTAGTTACACAAGGACTAAAAAAGGTCTTTAGCAACGTATTCGGCTTCATCGTCGATCTGGCGCAAAACACGGTCAACACCGTCATTTCCGTCATTAACGGGATCATTAAAGGTGTGAACGCGGTAGCGGGATTTTTTGGCAAAGTCCTTGGCGTGGACACTAAGCAGATTGCAGAGATCGAGTATAAAGCAGACTTTACGAATTTTAAGGATACGGGACAGAAAGCGATAGAAGATTTTTCAATGGATACCTTCAAGGATAAATTCATGCCGGATAAGAGCTTGGGCAAGAACAACGAGGATCTTTTAAAACAATACAACACCGGCAAAACCGGATACGATGTTACCGTTCCGAAAACCACCCCAACCCCGTCCATGCCCGCCATGCCAACGGCGCCAATCCCGGTAGCCCCTGCGGGCGGCAGCATCGATTCCATTGGTAAAGTGGATAACTCGGTTGACGTGGCAAGCGAGGATCTAAAAGTGATGCGCGATCTGGCCGAAGTGAATGCGATCAGCAATATGATTACCTTGACGCCGACCGTGCAGATGACGACGGGAGATATTAATTCCGGGGCCGATCTGGATACGATCATGTCGAGAATTAACCGGACGCTGGAGGAGCAGTTTGTGTCCAGTGCCGAGGGGGTGTACTTGTAGCATGAGCGATTACGGATTTTTTCTGAGCTTCAATAACCAGGAGGAGGTTTTTCGATTTCCGGTGAATCCTGAGCGGATTGACGTCAAGGATAGCGGTGAAGGCAAATCCTATACGGTCGCGGGACTTGGCGAAGTGAATGCGATTCTGTACCCGAAGCTGACGGAGATCTCGTTTGAAAGCTTTTTTCCGGGGAGGGCATATCCCTTTGTCCATCTAGGGTCTGACCAGAAGCTGAAGCTTCCGATTGAATACGTAAATACCATTAAAGGCTGGATGGAGTCACGCCGACCTGTTCGCTTTGTTATGACTGGGCTTGTTCCCGATCCGCTGAGCGGTACGGATGGCAAGAATGTGGTGCGGGCGATGAAGTCTTTTGGCATCAACATGGCGGCCTCCATCGAAAGTTTCAACTGGAATACGATGTCCGGATCGCCGGAAGATATCGAGTTCTCGATCACGCTTAAGCGTTATGTGTTCTATGGGGCACGCAAGGTTATGCCGGTTAAGGACAAAAAGGCCGCTGCGGTGAAAACCAAAGACAGGCCGGATGACCGCAAAAAACCAACCTCCTATACGGTTGCCAAAGGCGACACCCTGTGGAGCATTGCCCAAAAGCTGCTTGGCAGCGGTTCCCGTCATGCGGACATCCAAAATCTGAACGGAATCAAGGACCATGAGGTCCGGAAGCTGGCCGTCGGCCGGGTTCTGAAGATTCCCTAAAGAGGTGGCATCGTGATCGAACTGATGATTGACCGCAAGAACGGAAGCGTGTGGGATTTGGGACAGATCGTAACCGACATCACATGGAAAACAAGCCGTCAGGCGAAGCCGGCAAGTCTGGATATCAACTATGTGAACGATGGCCTGGCGCAGAGCAAGGCATTCGAAGTGGAGAACGGCGACATTGTGCGCTTCCGCAAGGATAACAAGGATCTGTTTTATGGGTATGTTTTTTCCAAAGAGTGGGGCATGGACGCCCAGGTCAAGGTGATGGCTTACGATCAGCTGCGCTACCTGTCCAGCAACGACACCTACCGGTTCACGAATGCCAAGGTGGAGGATATCATCCGGAAGATCGCCAAGGATTTCAATCTGAAGACAGGAACGCTGGCCGATACGGGCCATACGATCCCTGCCATGCTGGAAGCGGACAAGAAATTGATCGATATCATCTGTAAGGCCCTGGATTCCACGTTGATCGCGACCAAGCAGTACTATATGTTTTACGACCGGTATGGCGAACTGACGTTGACCAACATCAACGACATGCTGCTCATGCTTGCAGTGGGAGAAGACAGCCTCATGACGGATTTTTCATATAAAAAAAGCATCGACAACGAGACGTACAACCGCATCAAAGTCGTGCGGGACAACAAGCAGACGGGCAAGCGGGACGTTTACCTATATCAGCATGGACAAAACATTGCCCAGTGGGGCCTGCTCCAGTTATACGAGGTTGCTGACGAGAACATGAATCCCGCTCAGTTGAAGCAGTTAGCGCAAAATTTGCTGGAGCTGAAGAACAGGGAGCAGCAGACGCTGTCCATCGAGGCTATCGGGGATTTACGGGTCCGTGCCGGAAACACGATCTATGTGAATCTGCCGGAAGAAGGCTTGAAGCCGTATCTCATCGATGAGTGTACGCATAAATTCTCGGACGGTACGCACACGATGTCGCTGAATATGAAGGTGGTGTAAGCAGGGATGCTGGATATTATCAAAAAAGCCAGTCTTAGCGCCGTGGGTAGCACAAACCCGATGGCGGTGCTGTATGGCACAGTCACATCAATCCATCCTCTGGAGGTGAACGTGGATCAGCGTTTCAGCCTGACGGAGGATTTTTTAGTTATCGGAGAGTCGATGACCGAGTACAAGCTGAACATTGGCGGCGCGGAATATGTGATTCGAAAAGGGCTGGAAACGGGAGACACGGTGCTGCTCATTCGTTACCAGGGCGGGCAAACGTATCTCGTGCTGGATCGGTTGGTGAAGCCGTCATGATTCCGCAGGGAGGAACGCTGCAACCGGGTAGCGAGATCATGGAAACACTGGAGCAGCCCAGCCTAACGTATAACTTGAACCTGGAGGAAGGTACGATATCTGGTCACATTGACGGTCTTGAGGCCGTGAAACAGGCAGTCGTCAAAATCCTTCAGACGCGCCGTTTTGAACATTTGATCTACAGCAGCAATTATGGGCAGGAGTTGGACTCCGTCATTGGCCGTGACCCGCTGTGGGCCTATGCTGAAATCGAACGGCACATCAAGGAAGCGCTGCTGCAGGATGATCGCGTGTTGTCGGTGGATGACATGAATATTACGTTTACTGGCGAGTTGGCCATGGCAGAGTTTACGGTCCGAAGTGTGTATGGCACTTACAGTATGACCAAGGAGGTGAGGGAGGATGGTTGAGGAACAGACGTATGAAGCCATTCTGGAGCGGATGCTGGATCGCATCCCGGAGGGTATGGATAAAAGGGAAGGCAGCATCATCTACGATGCGTTGGCGCCTTCCGCGGCTGAGCTTGCCCAGATGTACGTGGAATTGGAGTATTCCATGAACCTGAAATTTGCTGCTACGGCATCGGGCGAATTTTTGGATCGGAGCATTGCCTGGTCGGGACTGACCCGAAAGCAGGCTACAAAAGCACAACTGCTGGGGCAATTTTCGGGCAGTAACGGCGTCCCGGTGGATGTGCCTATAGGGAGCCGTTTTTCATTGGATCCGCTGAATTACAAAGTCATGACCCGGCTGGGTGCGGGGCAGTACGTGCTGGAATGCGAGACAAGCGGGAAGGAAGGCAACCGCCGATTCGGTTCGCTGCTTCCGCTGGAATACGTAGAAGGCTTGGTTAAGGCCGAACTGGTGGAGCTCTGGGTACCTGGCGAGGATACCGAATCGGATGAAGCGTTATATGACCGATACCGCGAAAAAATCTCCCGCCCCGTGACCAGTGCGAACCGGAATCAATATGAGTTATGGGCGAGGGAGAAAGCAGGAGTCGGGAAGGCCAAGGCTTTTCCGTTATGGGATGGACCCGGCACCGTCAAGGTGGTGCTGCTGGATAACGAGATGCGATCGCCTACGTCTTCCGTTGTGGAATCGGTGCAGCAGCATATCGATCCGACCATGGGTGGCATGGGAGAAGGGGCGGCTCCCGTCGGTTCGGTGGTCACCGTTGTGGGGGCGACTGAAGTGCCAATTCATATTGAAGTGCAGGTTACGCTGCTCGATGGGGCCGGCTTGGATGGTGTGCAGGAAGCGATTGAACAAGGCGTACGCCAGTATCTGAAAGACCTCGCCATGTCCGACCCGTTGGTCCGGTATAACCGGATTGCCAACGTGATTTTGGATATTCCGTCTGTCATCGACTACGAGGTATTGACCGTGAACGGAGGAACAGACAGCATTCCGATCGAACCGGAGGCGGTAGCTGTCCTGGGGACGGTGACGGTCCGATGAGTAAAGCCGAAGCCTGGCTGGGTTACTTGCCGTCCTTTTACCATGATGTCCGGGAAATGAAAGCCATTGCCGGAGCCGAAGGGGCTGAGTTGGACAAGCTGGCGCAAGAACTGGAGGATCAGTTGGACCAGTATTATCCCGAAACCGCCACCTGGGCGCTATCCAGGTATGAGCAGGACCTGAACATCCCGGTCAACTTATCCAAGCCGATTGAACAGCGGCGGTCGGTGATTATCTCGAAGATGCGTGGGAGCGGGAAGGTGTCTGCCAGCATGCTCAAAAATGTGGCACAAGCCTATGAGCGGGGCAGCATCGAGGTATCCGTCCAGCCGGCGGAGTATAAAGTGACGATTCATTTTCGAGATACGCTGGGCATTCCGCCCAATTTAAGTGACTTGAAATCGGCCATTGAGGAGATCAAACCCGCCCATATGGCGGTCGATTACGCCCTGCGTTATCTCACTATCGCCGAGGTGGAGGGCATGACGTTTGAGGAAATATCAGCAACGACACAAGACAGATTGTTGGGAGGAGGAGCCTAAATGACGAATCCGGTTACGCCGAATATCGGGTTGAACAAAATCGATCGAACCTCGCCGTCCACGACGTATTTTGATTTGGAGAAGTATATTGATCAAAATGCGGATGCCGTAGATCGGTTCGCGGGTGAAAGCGGTGAGGCCATCGGCGCTTTAGAAAAGCGACTGGACACGGAAGAGCATAGGGAAGTCGTACTGCAGCCAGGGCTTCAGATCGTGAATGCGGAGCGAAGCGCGCCTTTTAAGTTGAGTGGGATTAAGGGGCGGACATTGGTGAATTTGTTGGGGCGAGTGGGTAATTGTGAGGATGTTAGCCCATGGAGTGATAGCGGGAGCACTCATGCTCTGGATAATGTGAATAAAACAACTGGAAACAATGGATTCAAAATCACCATTACAGCGAGCAGTGGTAACACTGGTAATATTTTTCGTAGGATCAACAATATCGATAAAACGAAGCACTATGTTTTGCTAGCAGACCTTAAGAACGGTAATGCAACCAGAATCGTATTACAGAAACAGAATGTAGGTATTGGTGGATCAGCTCCATTTATGGAAGTAACGGATAATACAAAGTTTTCAACAGTAGCGGTAAAAATACAACCAGCTTATTTCAGTGGTGATGATACTATTGCGGTTTTAGTTTATGGCGCTCTAGGTCAATATGGGTATGCTGATGCAATTCGACTATACGAAATTAGCGAGGCCGAATACGCTGCCCTAGACGATATGACACCTGAACAAGTCGCCGCCAAGTATCCTTACGTCGATAGTGTTCAACCTGTACGAAATCCTTATGCGATTCAGTATGGAGAGAATTTGTTGCCGCCGTTTTATGAAGCGTTTTTTGCGGGTTCGCTGGCTGGTTCTCCGTATATTGTCTCTCCTTATGAAGGTATAGTTAACGCTTCTGGTGTGAATGTTGGATTTCAATACTGGATTCCGTGTGTACCGAATACTGAGTATACCTTTGCGGTAGAAAATGACGGTGTTATAGCTTTGCAGGATATGGACAAAGATAAAGTCCTCATTAACAATAATGGCGGATTTCTGAATGCTCAGCGGGCTTCAATTATAACCGCAAATAACGCAGCATATTTGCATATCTTAATGTCTTCCGGTCCAAAAGGTGCTGGGACCTATACCTTTAAAAATCCTATGCTTAGGATAGGGACAGAATCTAAACGGTTCAAGCCAAAAGAAGCCTCCATGCTCGCATTGCAAACAGACTTATACGCTGATCCAGTATCAGGTGCGAATGCTGACGAAGTGTTTGAAAAAGACGGACAGTATTTCAGGTTGGCGAAGTGGGTGAAAGCTACTTTAACCGACAAATTTAACTATGTTGGTATTGGTGGGAAGGGAGCCGGATGGAAACAGACTTTCTTTGATTTACCTAGTAACACATCTGGACCGTATTCTGAAACTGTCATAAAATATGACGGCAAAAAACTCCAATCGAATCAGATAACCAGTAGCCCAGACATTAGTGCAATTGATTCAGGAAACGCAAAGCGTTGTTATATTTCAATAGCCAATACAGACAGCGGCTGGGGCGACAACTATTCACCTACAGCTGACGAGATTAAGGCGTATTTTATGGGATGGATGATGTACGACGGATCAGGAAGTAACGCAACGCCTGATAATCCGGTTAATAACTTTTACAACGGAACAGGGGTAAAGGCGTGGGCTTATCGGGCGGACGGTGTGACTAGATCGTGGTTAGGCTGGACAGATAAACTTCCAACAACTCAAGCTCCTAATTGGACGCCTTACCAACTCTTGTACCGTCTAGCTAAAGAATCTATCGAACCTATCGTTTCCGAAGGTATGTTGACGCTTAACGAGGGAGATAATCAGATCGAGGTTGGAACAGGGATTGTGGTTCGGGAGAGAGCAGTTTTCGCTGCTGAGACGCCAACTAGCGGGTACTCATACAATGCTGCTGTTCCGGGAGCCGGACAAGCGAAATACAAAGTAAAGGACTTCCTTGGCGTATATGAGTCCGGTCGCCCGATAAGTGGCTACACAAAGGTGCTAAGAACAACTCACAATGGAGCCGCGATCAACGTGCCGAGAGACTTGTTTAATACTTCCGCTGCCTATTCTGTCTCATATTTGAGGTTGGATACGTCCCCTAACGTCCCATTCACCGGATCGTACGCTGCTTATGAAAAGGCAATGCTTCGAGAGCTGACCGATTCCGTGCGGCAGAATACGACCGCTGTATCCGTATTGATGAACAAGAAAGTGGACAAGGATCAACCGGGATGGATTTCGCCGACAATAATGAATAGTTGGACTAAACAGGATGACTTTGGATATGTAAGACTTAGTAATGGAATAATCCTTTTTCGAGGGAGTTTGAAAGATGGCATACTTTCTAGCACTGACTCCGCTCCTATTATGTTGCTCCCCGATGGGTATAGACCTAAGGAGGTACTATATTTTCCTATTGGTGGACGGAATGGGTATTCAGTTTTAACAGGATACGGTACTTTAAGACTTTTAATTACCCCTGAAGGTTTAGTGACTTTGAGAGGGCAAAACGACATGAATATGGCTACTATTGCATGGTTTAACAATGTCTCATTCCTAGCCGAACAATAAAGGAGGCACCACATGAAAGCCGTACCTAAAGTAAATACAAACGGTCTCTATTTAGAGGACACCTTAGTGGACGATACCTTTTCTGGTGTCGTCCCTTTTTATTCCGACATGGAACCAATACCAAATATTCTAAACGAAACAACAGAACCAAAAAATGAGCCACCCAACGAACCAGAAACCAATATCTCCGGCTACATCATCGGCATCCCGGTAACCCCCGGCTTGTTCCGCCCGCGCATTGACCTCGAAGCATGGAATGCATACGAGTCTGCCGTAAGCGCAGCACAAGATTCATTCCAACAAGCCTTGTCTAAGTGGCACGCACTCCCGGAAGAGCAGCGCGACGACATACCGGTTCTGGAGTCTCCGACTCAGCCGATACTTTGGGTAGAAGGGTTAACCCCAGAGGAAATCGAGGAGCTAACTAGACCTCAACCAGTAGAGCCTAATGAAATGGATCGCTTAGGTAGCGAGATGGTAACGCGGGAACTGGAGGCCTTGGAGCTGCGTCAGCAGAACGAGGCACAGGGCGCTCAAATCGTGGGACTTGAATTGCGGTTGCTGTCACTTGAAAATAGCTGATCGAAAGGAGCGGGAGACGATGTTCGAGAACGATTTTGAACGCTTGAAGTATTACTATGAAAAAAAGTGGGCGCAGAAGTCTCAATTGAGACAGTATGTTGCGTTTGGCGTGATCACCTCGGATGAATATGAAGTCATCACTGGCGAGGCATATTAAACGCTGCTTTGAAAGGCCTAGCATGAAGGGCTTCAACGGAGAAGGCGGAATCATGCTGGAGAAGCGGAGCGGTCGCCTTTGTCCACGGATTTTAACCCTATCCATAAAGTTATAGAAAATCTGGGGGCAACAGCGATCGGAAGCATGATCCGCATGCGAAGTGATGTACTGCTTAAAAGGTGTATCCGTGTATTTCTGTTAAAGCAACTATGAATAACTTCAATCTAAGCCCTCGGCTCCCCCGAGGGCTTTTTCACACCTTCAAAACCATATAAAAGGAGGAAGAATTATGTATGAGCACATCGGTCAGTTTTTTAAGATGCTGGTGGCGGGGACGGGGGCCGTGACAGGTTACGTCTGGGGCGGATGGTCGCTGCCGCTGCATCTGCTGTTGTGGTTCGTGGTGATCGATTGGTTGACCGGGTGGGGCGCGGCCTGGATGAACGGCCAGCTGCGCAGCCGTATGGGTTATACTGGAATTGCACGCAAAATGACCATTTTTCTCATCATCGCCCTGATGCATCTGGTGGACCGGGTACTGGGGGAGATGAATTATTTTCAGAATACGGTGATTTTCTTCTATCTCGCGAATGAGCTGCTGTCTATTATTGAGAACGTGGGAAGAATGGGGGTACCGATCCCCCAGTCCCTGCGTAATGTGGTACAGGTATTCCAGATCAAATCCGAAGAAGGGGATAAGCCAACCGCACGAGAGGAGGAGAAAAAGGATGAAGCCCTCTGAATTTATAGCCAAGCTGGCACCCATAGCTGCTCAGGACATGCGTCAGTACGGGGTACCCGCTTCGCTTACGCTTGCCCAGGCAATCCTGGAATCCAACTGGGGAACGAGCGGCCTGACGCAAAAGGCGAACAATCTGTTCGGCATTAAAGGAACCGGCCCAGCGGGCAGCGTGACCATGCAGACAACGGAATACCGGGGACTGACACCCTATACGACCCAAGCTTCATTTCGAAAATACAACCATTGGCATGAATCGGTTGCCGATCATACCCGGCTGATCCTGAACGGTACGCGTGACAAGCCGCAGCGCTACCATGGCGTGTTATGGGCGAATTATAAAACGGCGGCAACGGAGATTTGGAGAGGTGGCTATGCCACAGACCCCAACTATCCCAAAAAGCTTATTTCCATCATAGAGCAGCATTCGCTCCATCAATATGATGTGCCTAGTCCGGAGGAGGAGGAACGCATGAAAATCGAACAATTAACGGCAGAACTGCAAAAAACGCAGGACCAAGTTCGGCAGCTTAACGAGCAGTATGCTTCGGCAATGAAACTGCTAACCGAGCAGGACCATGCCATCAAGCAGATGAATGCCAGGCTTAAGGCGGCGGAGACGGAGAAGCCTGCGAAGGTTCCGTCTTGGGCGGAACCGGCGGTACAAGCTGCAAAACAGGCAGGAGTACTTCATGACCCTGAGGGAAGCTTCGATTTTTACCGGATCATGACCGTGCTTTATCGTCTGGGGATTATCCATAAAGAGAGTAAGTGAAATTTGAGTTTTCTGTAAGAGACGGTTCATCTAATTAACATGGCAGGGGTTTATTCTTTTGAATGACTTTGGATACAACTTGAACTTGAAGTATAAGGAAAACAAAATAAGAAACCGCTTGGTCGCCAATAGGCGGCCTTTTTATTTGGCACGGGTTTTACAGGGAAAATCCCTGATTATATAAACCAGAAGGAGAACAATCATGATGGCAAAGTATCTGTTAACGCATGTAGAAGGGGAAAAGGCTTATCCGGGTGTGGAGGAATTCGATGGGGATATTCATGCTTACATGGAATCAAAGGCATTGTATATCCGTACCATTCCCTTGACTAGCGGTGTGAACGGAAATTATGTCTACGCCGACGGTCAGAAGGACCGCTTCGGTGATTCCGTCACGCTGGGACTGCTGACTTTTGTGCAGAATACGATCCCCGCCCGGCATATTCGCTGGATTATTGCCCCGTTGTAGAAGGAGCTGGCGCATTGGTGGTAGGCGCGGTATAAATTACCGCTTATATATAATATTTATCGGACTATATGTTTAACCAAGCATGAATAGCCTGAAAAAAGAAAAGTCGCCTAGCGGCGACTAAAATAAAGCAGCGATGCAGTTTTCGATGATTTTTCTACTCCGGGTTGCCATAATGTAATATTTATCAGTCAATATGTTTAACCAACTGGGAAACCAACTAATTTCTCGACATGAAAGGCAGATTAACGTGCCTCCCCATTACGTTTTTCACGTATTATACCTTACCTCACTTCACCCTCACCGTCCTCACCGCATCTGCTTGATTCCCCGCATGATCCGTAACGGTATAGGTCACCGTGTAGATTCGGCTTTGACCGCGTGCCGATTTCTCCGCTCGCAGCCGGAAATGAGTGTCATGGGTACCGAATTCGGCATCCTGAACATCCGGTCCTTGATCACCTCCCTTGCCTTTGCTTTCGCTGTTACTCGCGTCCTTATCTTTCTCAATGGAAATCCCCTGGATATCCCGGCTATCCCCCTTGCCGCCTGCACTCTCAATGGTGATGGAGGTTAGCACGATGGACGCAACGCCCGAGCCTTCATCGCTGGATTCGAGGCTAGCGCGAATATCGACCATTTTGCGATTCGGCGCCTTCAGTACGGAAGGCGAGAGCGTAACCTTAAGAACCGGGGCGATTTTATCGATGTTCGACACGGTTGCCGTTAAGGTGCCTTCGTTGCCGTCCTCATCCGCATATTCGAAGGTAAACGAACCGTTCTCCGTAAACCTGTAAGTTGGAGATCCGCCGTTATTCGTAACGGTAATCGGACTCTCCGAGACCAAGGCTGCTACAACGTCCCCATTCGTTGGGGCCGTCGTGCTGTACTCCAGGCCCACGGTGAGATCGGTATACGTGACGTCAGGTGCCGCCGTGAAGTTCTCCCCGATATTATCCAGCGTATTCCCGCTTAGCTTGATATTCTTGCCTGCCTGGAGCTGAATTCCGTTGCTGTTGCCGGTGATGACGTTGTCCAGAATCTGCACGTTCTCCGGGTCTCCGGCTCCGATGCCGCCCGCGTTGGTGTCCCCGTTGTCGTGCTCGAGCAGGATGCCCCAATAATGCTCGGCGGTGTTCTGACGGATTGTGTTGCCTTTGATGATCGTGCCCGGCCCGTTCAAAATATTGATGCCTGCCGCGTTAGGAATATCGACGGTATTCTCGATCCGGTTGTTCTCGATGATGGTATCCGGCGAGCCCATCGATACGACGATGCCTTCCCGGGCATTGCGGATCGTGTTGTCGTGGATATAGTTTTGCGGGCCGGATTTGCTGTGATTGGTCGGGGCGGTCCCCCCGGTATTCCCGATGCCGATGCCGCCGCCATACGGCATGTCGGTGATCAGGTTATCGTGGATCTCGTTAAAATACTCCAGCTCCCCATGCAGATCAATCGCATCCAGCCGGACCTGGTGGAATTCGCTGTGCCGGATCACATTGTTATGGGCCACATATTGAATGAGTGCGCCGTGTCGCAGGTAAGGCCCCTCGAAGGAGGAGTCTTCGACCAGATTCCACCTGGTATCGTTGGAAAACCCGTTGCGGTCGACCTTCGGCACGCCCTGAATGGATACGCCGTACCCGGCACCGCCCGGACCAAGGTCCGTGGCATTTCGGAACGTCGTGTTGCGGACGACGATGTCATGGCTGTTCTCGATGCGGACGCCCATGCGGCTGAATTTCTCGATCGTCACGCCGTCGATCGTGATGTTGTACGATGGCGCCTCGCCATAATTGGCGGCAATGACCATCATGTCGGGGCCGCCGGCATCCGGGTTGTTGATTCTGTGATCCGTCGTGTACTGGCCATCCCAGGCAGATGTCAGCGTCAGGTTGGAGATGGTCAGATCATGCTGTTTGGCGGATCTCAGCATCGTGCTGTTGCGGACCTTGTTCAGCGAGGTCTTTAGAATCGCGCCGTTCTGGCTTTCCCCGCGTAAATTGACCTCGGATTTCAGCATCAGATTGGTCAGTCCATCGGGCGTGCTGTTTAAGTTGTAAACCCCATTCGGGAAAAACACCTCGTCGCCCGGGAGCGCTTCATCCATCGCTCGTTGGATCGCCGGTCGATCGTCCGTTGCATTGTCTGCAGGATCAGCCCCGTAATCGACCACGTTCAGCGTCCTTCCGGTAGCGGCAAAAGCCTGATGCACCGGATGGTCGCTGCCGTCCGCATTCTTCATGCCTGGGACGGTAAAAGGAACGGTACCCTCCGGCGGCTGCGGCACAAAATCCGGAATGATCGCCACGGGCGTATCCCCGCTAGCGAAGGGCGGATAGATATGAACTTCCGTTAGGCTCGTATAGGCACTGCCGTCCGAATTTCCGCGCCCGGTCAGCCTCACGTAGCGGGCGTTCGTATCCGGAACGTCAAAAGCCTGCATTGCGGTGGTGGTTCCGCTGCTCGAACCGTTGAAGAGGGAAGACCAGGTCACGCCGTCATCGGAGGCTTCGATATCGATCTTCGTCGCGCGAACGTCCCCTTTATAGAAGGCGATACCCAGATAACCGATGTCCCGGGCCTCGCCGAGATCGTACATGATCCACGGACCGTCGCCGGCTGCAGACCAGCGAGTATATAGATTCTGGTCCAGGGTATTATCCTCGATATTGCCGTCGCTGCCGCTTGCCGTGACCGAGGCCACAGGCCAAGGGGCTAAGGGAGCGCTAAGCGTCGTAACCTGGAGCGTCAGCGGAACCGGACTGACGTTTTCGGCCGCATCCACGGCCTCGACCTTATAGCTGTACTCCGTGTGCGGTGATAGTCCCTCCGCTTCATGGCGGGTGATGTCGGAGCCCAGCTCCATGACTTTGACGCCGTTTTGATAAACGTTGTACTTCGCGACGATCTTGTTGTCTTCCGCCGTCGGCCATGACAAATGCACATAATCTTCGCCAATGCTGCCGATGGACAGGCGGCTTCCGTCCGGCCAGGACGGCGGCGTTGTATCCTGACTGGAATCCACCCATTCGCTTACGACCATGGCAGGTCTCGGATTGCTGGAGCCGTTGGCTTCCTTGGTATAGATATTGACGCTGACACCGGTATGGGTCGCATCCGCCAGAAGAAACGATACGCTGCCATCTGTTAGGTGACTGCGGACATAGTCCGTCACATCGACGCTGTACACCTCCGGCCGGCCGCCATTCTCGGCCTGTACGGTAAACGATCCGATATAAGCATTTGGATCGAGAACGTTCACGGGTGCATTGTTCCAAGTCAGTTGGCTTTCGCTCCAGGCTATATCCTCGATCCCGTAGAGGGAGAGCTCAAGATCCGTGTTGCTGGTGCCTTTTTTCGCGGCGACCTGGAATTCGTACCGGTAATCGGGATCGCTCAGGGTGGAAGCATCGAATTTGAAATAGACATACCTTTTGTTGGTTGTACCGGATGAAACGCTAAACAAACCGACGCTTGTGCCTGTAGCGGAATTGATATTGGCGTCCGGTTTGGAGCTGTCGATCAACGCATCGTCCGAGGGCTCCAAACGGCCAACCTCAACGGGGATGCCCGTTGAAGGATCAGTCGGGTCGGTGGGATCGGTCGGATCCGTCGGATCAGGAGGCGTGTAGCCGTCTTTGTAGAGAATCGGCGTCGTGACCTCCAGATTCTTCACGTGCTGCTCCATGAAGGCCCAAGCCTCCGCATCCGCGGTTGTTTTGGCTTCTCCGGTAAAGCCGTGGCCTTGGCCGGGAACGATTTCGAAATCGACCACAGGAACGCCGGCTGCCGTCAATTGATTGGCGAAGGTGACGCTGTCGGTATAAGGGATGGTGGCGTCCGCGTCTCCATGCCGAATCCAGAACGGCGGATCATCGGGAGTGGCGTACGTTCCGGGCATGGCAAGCCGTGCTTCAATCGGGACGGACAGGGCGTTATGCCCGCCGAGCAGCTTCGTGACCGAACTGTACCGGTCGGCAAAATCGGTCGTGAAATCGGCAGGTCCGTACCAGTCCACCACGGCCTGCACCTTGGTGGAGTATTCCGGCCAGCCTCCGGTCCCTTCGATATCAGGCAGATGTACCGTATCCCCGGTATCCAGCGTGACCGTGTCCTCCAGGGTCAGGTCTCCCGTCGTTCCGAGCAGGGAAGCGAGATGCCCTCCCGCCGAAGTGCCCCAGACGCCGATTCGGCTCGGATCGATGTGGTATTGCTCGGCGTGGGCCCGCAAATAACGGATGGCCAGCTTCACGTCTTGAATTTGGGCCGGGTAAGGCGCTTCGGGAGTTAGACGGTAGCTTAAGGAAACGCCGATATACCCGCGTTTAAGGACATAGTTGCAGATGCTGCCCAATGCGTTTTTGCGGTCGCCCTTGTTCCAGCCTCCGCCGTGAATGTAGATCATGACCGGCATGGGCTCGGCCGGGGGAGTGCTCGGAACGGCGATGGACGTATAGAGGTCCCGGTCGCCGGCTTTGCCGATCAAAACGTCCTCATAGAGGGTTACGCCTTCCGGAGCAGGGTATGGGCCGGTTTCGGCCGGCGGGGGTTCAGGCACGGGATCGATCGCAGGCGGAATGCCCGGGATGGCCTGACCGGACAGCGAGACGCTGTCGATATACATATTGGCGTTCATCGGATCACCTACCCGGAACTGGATTCGCACGTTCGGATTGCTGTTCGCTTCCGGCGGCAGCGTCCAGGTTTTTAACGTGTTGGATTCGCTGCGCGGCGCTTCAGGAGTTCCCGGGGCCAGCTTGAAATCCTCCAGCAGGCTCCAGGTCGCGCCTTCGTCGCCGGACCACTCTGCCACGATGCTTCCGCTGACATAAGAAGAGGCTCTCGTATAATAACTCAGCTTGATGTTGCCGTAACCCGTCGTATTGACGGGCAGATAGACGGAATCGGTCACGTCGATTTTCATGAGGTTCGGCATGGACGGCGCGCTGCCGGATACGGAGGTCTTGGCTCTGCTTCCGCCTTCCCCGGTTTGAACCCAGGGCAGGGGAACAACGACTCCTCCGGTGGTGCCGTATCGCTCGGAATCGAAGTTATCGGAGAAGAATAGAACATCCGGACCTTCTGGCTCCGGTAGGGGATCGGAAGCTGAGGCAACAGATTCTGCCGCAAGATCGAATTCTGCAACAGATTGTGCAGATATAACAGGAAGCTGCCCTGGGGATGCCATGACGCTCATGGTTATGAGCAGGCAGAGGACTAGGCATGAGAACCGGTAAAGTTTCTTCTTCAACGTTTCATCCCTCGCTTTTCGATTGGTAGTTGAAGCGTGTTTAAGAACGCCCGGAAGCAGGCGCTGGACTGTCCCGGGCATCGGATGGACAAGTGGAAGCTACGGATGCATGTGCGTTAGTGAGAAGAAGGTGGCTTTGACATGGTCGGATTGATCGGAGGTGGTATCGGATTTGTTCTGGTTATAGACGCCTGCTTTGAAGTAAAGATATTTATCGTTGTAACCGCTTGGGAGGGTATGGTTCACGGTGGTGGCCGATCCGCCCTCCGGGATTACTTTTACCGTCATGAGCAGTCCGGTCACCTTGATTTCATAGCTCCATGTCTGGCCGAGGGCAATGCCGTTTACAGGGTTAAGCTGGTTCGGTCCGCCGAGTATGTTCACCCAGGTGTTGTTGTTGTCCAGATCATCGGTCCCAAAATAAACCGCACCTCTGCTGTCCGAAGGACGCTTGTGGTAATAAAGCCGTATCGGCTCGGTGCTGGGGCCATGGATTTGCCCGACCACGACGCGGCCGATTTTATCGGCTTCGTTACCGCTGACGGATACACGATCCACGCGTAAGGTAGCCTTCATCGTTCCATCCACGCCGCCGGCCTGCGACTTTATGGATGGGGAGGAGGTAGAGGTTACCCAATTATTGGCCCATGAGGAGGCGCTGTTCGTCGACGGATTCAGCATTTCCCGAAGCTCGGAGCGGGTGTAGGTACTGTTCGTGGTGGTCTCGCCGATATTAGGGGATGTGAATACCATGCCGCCGGTGACGGGATCGGTATAGAACCAATCCGGATGCTCATAGCCGCCGGCGAGTGCGCTAGCTGGAATCTCGGACGCGTCAGGCAGGGTGATTTTCCACTTGGTTAGGTCAAAATTGCCCGAAGGGGGTTTAGCCGGGTCAAGGTTTCCGCTTCCTCCATCCGTAGTACCTCCCCAAATTTCGACCTCTGTGTAACTGTTCCAGTCATTTGAGGTGTTGCCGTAGCCCACAATGCGTACATACCGGGCTTCAGCGACGGGGATGGAGAAGGATTGCAGCTGGTTGTTTTGAGCGCTAGTGACAGCGTTCCGTGCTTGAAGCCAGTTGGAGCCATCCGATGAGGTTTGAATATCGAAGGTGAATGTGCGCGTGTCTCCGTTGTAAAACGCGATCTTGACCAGTGAAACCGGTTGGGCGGACCCAAGATCCAGCCTCAGCCAAGTGCCGTCGCCTTCGCCGGACCAGCGTGTGCTAAGACTGCCGTCCACCGCTTTCGATGCATCGCAAGCACAGCGGGTGTCGTAGCTGCTGGCCGATGCGGAAGCCGGGTACTTGCTCTCATTAGCTGCGACACTCTGTCCTTCAAATAGACCAGCAAGCAGCATGGCTGCACTGATCAGGCAGAAAGTCATTTTTTTGGATAAAGCAAACCTTCGTTTCACGGCGATCCCTCCCGTAGGTTGATGTAATCGTTAATAAATATCATTTCCCTCCTTTCTGCGGTGCGCTTCAGACTGGCATGACAGCGCTTACCTAAAACGTAGCAAGAATGTGCGCACAGGTCTTGTGTTAATCCTATAAGTACTTGGTATTTTTGCATAATGGGAGGATTTATTGCGCCTTCTGCCCTCCCGCAGCTTTCCTGGATGATGAAGCATCGTGTATTTGGATATCGTCACACCTGACTCGGACAGGAAATATCTTGTTTCGCGATAACGGATAGGATGAGCCGGGTATACAATGAGGGAACAGGCGGAAAGGGAATAACATTTTTCTTCGGATGCCGTATGGCATATAATCTAAAGAACGAACGATTCCGAATCGACCTTAAATAGATAAAAAAAACAGGAGTGGGACAAATGACACTGAAGGAGCTTAGAGAGCATCGCCAATATCCGGAGCAAACGAAGTCGGATGCTTCGCGCGCGGTATACGAGCGGGATTATTCGCGCCTGATCCATTCGCCGACGTTCCGCAGGCTGCAAGGAAAATCGCAGGTATTCGGCGCCGGCACCGGCGATTACTACCGGACGCGCTTAACGCATTCGCTTGAGGTGGCGCAGATTGCGAGAGAAGCGGCACGGAGCCTGACGCGTCTTTATCCCGAAGTGCTGCCGGAGCAGGCCGAGAACGCAGGGCTGATGATTGATCCCGAGGTGGTGGAATGCGCGGCGATCGCCCATGATTTCGGGCATCCTCCGTTCGGCCATAAGGGCGAAGAGGTGCTGCAGGGCATTCTGGAGAAGCTCATTGACCGCAGGACCGAGAAGGAGCTGACGCGCCAGCCCGGTACGCCGACACCGGAGCAGGCGGCCGAGGTGCAGCAGGCCATGCGGCGCAAATATGAGCATTTTGAAGGGAACGCGCACAATTTCCGGCTGATCATGTTTTTGGAGAAAAGAGAGAACGTAAACGGCCTCAACCTGTCGGATGCGGTGCTGCTTGGCATCAACAAATATCCGTTCTCCGGCCTGGATAATCCCAAGGGGATGTACCGGCATGAATGGGAATACATCTCCCATATCCGGAATGAGTGGCAAATACCCGGAACGCACAGAACGCTGGAAGCGCAGCTTATGGATCTGTGCGATGACATCGCGTATTCCGCGCACGATCTGGAGGATGGCATCAAAGCCGGGAAGATTGAGGTGCACGAGCACTTTTTGCGGGACAGCCATCTCAACAAGTTGATCGTGCAGAAGATCATGACGCTGGAAGACGAGGTGTGGAAGGGATGGACCAAGGAGCAGATCCAGCCGAAGGTGGATTTGGTGCTGGACGAGTTTTTGAAAATATGGAACGAAAAAATGCCGACCTGCGAGAATGATTATTCACGCACCCGGCGCGAGGTCAAGGCCTACTGGGTCAGCCTGTTTGTGGGCAGCCTTGGCGTGATCGCGAACGGGGATTGGAAAAAGGTCACGTTTGTCAAAGACGGCGTGGAAGACGAGGATATGCTGCGAACGGTCAGCGTCCTGAAAAGTTTCGCCTGGGTGACCATGATTCGCGACCTGCGGGTTCAGCGCCTGCAGAAGCGCAGCGAATGGATCATCAAGCGCTTGTGGGATGCCTTTCTGGATCCTGTCGCTTCAACGGCGATCATTCCATCCGACTGGCTCCAGCGATACGAAGCGGACCAGAAGCGGGCGAATCCGATCTGGACGTGGGAGCATATGGTGATTGATTATATCGCAGGGATGACGGACGCTTTTGCCGAGAAAATCTATAACGAGTTGTACGGACTCAAGGTAGGTTCGATCTATGATTTGGATTAGTAACGGCGATACAAGGGGGATTGCATGAATAGCCAATTGAAACTGAGCGTGCTTGATCTGGTTCCGCGATGGGGAGAGAGCTCGTTCGAAGAAGCCTTGCAGCAAGCGGTGATACTGGCGCAGTCTGCGGAACAATGGGGCTACGGGCGATACTGGGCAGCGGAGCATCATGATCTGGAGCACCTGTCCTGTGCGTCGCCCGAGATCCTGCTGTCCCATATCGGCGCCCGAACAACGCGCATCCGGCTTGGTTCCGGGGCCGTGCTGCTGCCCCATTACAGCCCGCTGAAGGTGGCGGAGAATTTTCGCATGCTGGCGGCGCTGTATCCCGGTCGCATCGATCTCGGGATCGGGCGGGCGCCGGGAGGTTCGGCCCATACGAGCATGGCGCTTAGCGGGAATTTCCTGGGGCATGTGGCGGATTTGCCGCAGCGAATTCGGGCTTTGACCGAACTGCTGGAGGACCGGTATCGCTACGACGATGTGCCGGTGGCAGCCAAACCGGTACCTGCGGCGCAGCCGGTGATGTGGATGCTGGGCACGAATACGAAAGGTGCCGGGTATGCAGCCGAATTCGGGACGGGCTATGTATTCGGACAGTTTATGAGCGATACGGACGGGGCGGAGATTCTCCGTTCTTACAGGGAAGGCTTTCAGCCAAGCGCTGATCTGAGAGAACCGCGTGCGATGGTGGCGGTGAGCGTGATTTGCGCGGAGACGGAGGAGCAAGCAAGAAAGCTGGCCGCGTTAATTCCACGGCCTGGGGAGAGCGACCTTCCTTCGGAACCGACGGATTCCGATTCTTCCGGTCCATCCCGGAGGCTAATCATCGGCGCGCCTGCAAGCGTGCGAGATAAGCTGCAGATGATGGCGGAAAAATACCGGTGCGACGAGTTCCTGGTCGTTACCCCCGTGAGCGATTACGATGCGCGGCTGGAATCGTATCGGCTGTTAATGGGGCAGTAGCGACTGCTGCACACTGCTGCACATATATAATAGAAGAGAGACGAAATACATGAAGAATACGAACGACTATGACATGACCTTCGGTCCGTCCTCCATGAGCGATAAATCATCTTATCTGTATACGTATGCCTGTCATGAAACCGAGCGGGCGCTATGCTTGATGGAGCTGACGGAGCTGTTCGGTCAGGGGCCTGACGGTGCGGACTGGCTGGAAAGCGAGCGGCGGGTCGATCCGGATCGCAGCCCGTTCCTATCGGCCAGCCTTGACGTCAAGATGACTGGAGATTCCATCGAAAGCATCGCCGAGCAAGCAGGCCGCATTCGACTTAACCAAACGACCTTCAAAGTCGTCTGCCTTAAGGCGGGCGATCGTTTCAGCTATGATCAATTGCGCGGTTTCGAACGGATGGTAGGTGGCCGAATCGAAGGAACGGCGCAGATGAAATCTCCGGATGTCACGCTCGGCCTGATATCCCTAAACGGAATCTGGCGATTGGGGGTATTGCACGAGCCTGAACGTGCCTGGCTGGAGCATAAGCGGAAGCCGCAAAATTATTCGACAGGGCTCAGCTCGAGGGTAGCCAGGGCGCTGGTCAATCTGGCCGTGCCTCGGATAAACGGTGCCACGCTCATGGATCCCTGCTGCGGAATGGGAAATGTATTGATCGAGGCATTCTCGATGGGAATCCCGGCCGAGGGCCGTGACATCAATCCGCTCGCGGTTCGGGGAGCGAGGGTGAATCTCCGGCACTACGGTTATGATGACAATAAAGTTGCCGTCCAGGACATGAACACGCTGCATGGACATTATGATGCCGCTGTACTGGATTTGCCGTATAATCTGTGCTCCGTCTTTCCAGAGGATGAGCAGTTGCGGATGCTGAAAAGCTTACGCTGCTTGTCAGATCGTGCTGTCATCGTAAGTACGGAGCCGCTAAGAGAGCAGCTGACGGACACGGGGTGGAAGGTGCTTTCTCATTGCACGACCCGCAAGGGGAGCTTTGTAAGGGATATTTGGCTGTGCGAATAAACGGCTCCCCGATTTATTCGGCAGGATCATATCGATACTTCTCCAAATCAATGATGCCTTTGTGATTGACGGCAACACCTTCGTCCTGCAGATACAGCTCCTGCATGAGCCTGGACTCATCGTCTTGGATCGCGATTTCTCCTTTGGCGTTGATGACCCGATGCCACGGCAGCTTGTGAATATGACTGAGGGTGTGAAGTATTCTGACGACCTGCCGGGCGCCCCTGGGGCTGCCGGCCAGTCTGGCCACCTGTCCATAAGTCATCACGTATCCTTCCGGAATGCTCTGAATCACTTCAATGACGCGTTTTGTAAACGGCTGCATTTATGTGTGCTCACTCCATTTTCCATATAAATAAAAAGGGCGTCCCGACAGGCATGGAAAACCTCGGGACGTTCCTTTTTTTGACAAGCTCCTTAAACCAAGGCGTGGATCTAGATACGAAACGGTGCTTCACGACTTGTTGCCTGGTCTTAGTACGACTTGCTGTAATCGATCACATTGCGGGATAACGGCTCTCCGTTTACGTAGTGCTTTAAATTCTCCAGGAAAATATCCACGGCACGCTCGCCGTATCGATCCGTATCGCCTGCCATGTGAGGCGTCATGATGACGTTGTCCAGGTTCCACAGCGGATGGTCCGCAGGAAGAGGCTCTTCCTCGAAGACATCCAGACCCGCGCCTGCCAAAGCTCCGGATTGCAGCGCTTGGACCATGTCGTCCGTGACCACGGTCTGGCCGCGGCCTACGTTCACGAAGAAGGCGGAGTCCTTCATCGCCGAGAATCTTGCCGTATTGAACAATCCGCGGGTTTCATCGGTCAGCGGCAGGATATTGACGATGTAATCGCCTTGCGCCAGTGCTTCATCGAGCTGATCGACCTTATACATCGATTCCACGTTAGGATCGGACTTGCCGGAGTTGCGGACCCCGACGGTCCGCATGCCGAACGCCTGGGCCATCCGTGCCGTATGGCTGCCGATTTGGCCGACGCCGACGATGACGATGGTTTTGCCGGCCAATTCCGTGAACGTGCCGGATGTATCCCACTTGTTGTTCGACTGCTGACGGATCGCGAGATGAAGGTTGCGGTTGAAGGCCAGGATCATCGCAAAAATATGCTCCGTGATCGGAACGCTATGTACGCCGCTGGCGTTGGTCAACTGAATGCCTTTTTCCTCTAGTTCCCGGAGCGGCATTTTATCCACCCCGGCCGACCAGGCTTGAATCCATTTGAGCTTACTGTCGGCGGACAATACCTCGTCCTGCATGGAGCGTGACCAGCCGATCATGATCTCGGCATTCCGAACGATGCTTCCCGTCAGCTCTTTCGCTTTTGTGACCAACAGGTCATAGTCGGGGGCAATCTCCTTGATTTTTTGCTGCTGCTCGGCGGTTAAGTCGTGTATGGCCACGATGTTCGGCATGGTACTACCTCCTAAGGAATATGATGTTCAACCAGAATCATAGCGAAAATCTCTTAGGGAACATATTATCAGAAATCATCGCTTTGCGCATGAACGAACGGACGCGATTGGTAAATTTGTACATGAATTATTGTCCGATTTATGGTAAATTGAAGCTTCATCATATTTTTAGGCGAATTTGATGTACCCCTCATACTATTTTCAGATATTCTTGCTCAAACTATAAACGAACCAGGAAAACATGGTGGCAGTGCTTAGACTGCTAGCGATAAAAGATGATTGGAAGGAAGTGTCGTAGTTGAGCCATTCGGCTGAGGGAGCTATGGATCGTTTGTTTGTTGCCGTGCGTCTGCCTTCGGAGGTCTCCTCCCGGATACAGGATTGGACGGAAACATTGAGGAAGCAAGCCAATTTCAAAAAATGGGTTCATCCGCAGGATTATCACATTACCTTACAGTTTCTGGGCGATACGCCCTCTCATCGCATAGCGGAGCTCACCGAAGCGCTCCAGGAGGTAGCCAAGGAACGCAAGCCCTTCAAGCTCAGTCTTTATGATGCCGGCGTGTTCGGGGCAAGCGGCTCCCCAAGGATTCTATGGGCTGGGGTCGGCGGGGATCTGAATGCGCTCGCTGAGCTGCAGCAATCGGTCGTGTCGCGGATGGAATCTTTCGGATTCGTACCGGAGGAGCGTCCCTTTCGACCGCATATTACGGTTGGCCGGAAATTTCAAGGAAATCAAACATTTTCTTTGGATGTTATCGGAAAAGGACCCGAACCTATCCAGTGGGACGTGCTAGAAATGGTTCTTTTTCGAACAAATTTACAGGCGAGCCCGATGTACGAAACCGTAGGTGTGGCGCGGCTTTCGACCATTTTTTGAAATTGAAAATAGAATGTTCATAAAATTACCATGTTTTCAACGCCTAAAAATGTGGTTACATAGTGTAGAAATGTGCCGACATCATAGGAGGAAAAATATGGTTATGAAAGTGCTACGGCAAAATCGCTGGGTTGCGCTGCTCATCGGAGCGCTCTTTGTGAGTTTGTCTCTTATAAGTTTGCTTGGAATGCAATCGAAAACGACGGAAGGGAAAGAGCCACAGCAGGACATGCCCAAATTTGTAACGGCTGCTCCGGTTCCGGAAGGCGACCCTGATCACTACGTTAAAGCTGAGAGTAGGCAGCAGGATAGGGAACCTGTCAACATTTTGTCTTCAATTGTTTTCCAAGAGTGGAATAAGCCGGGGAGCAAGGTTCATGCTTTTTCAAACGCAAAAGGCATTGGTTTAGCCTCCGGGAAGATCGACTCGAAAGCATCATTGAAGACTGCAGATGAGAAGAAGAAAGCAACCAAATCTCAGGCTGCGGACGGGAAACCGGCAAAACAAAAGGGGACTCATGTCGTCAAATCCAAGGCGGAAAGCCTATCACCCCCCACAACTTTATTCTTCACAAGAACAAATACGTTAACCCAGGACCAAAAAGACAAAGCGACCTGGACCTATGATTTGTCAGCTGAAGAACTGCTTCTGCTCCAGAAGATTGTCATGGCAGAGGCGGAAGGCGAACCGTACGAAGGCAAGGTGGCAGTTGCCAACGTTGTCTTAAACCGGCTGCGGTCAGCCAATTTTCCCGATACGATTACCGATGTCATCTATCAAAAGCATCAATTTAGTCCTGTAGCGAACGGGCGTCTTAAACGTGTCCAGCCGAACGAAGAGACGATTAAGTCCGTGAATGCGGCGCTTCATGGCCAAAAAGAGGTGAAGGACGATACGTACTTCTTCCTGTCTTTGAAGCTGGCTCAGGATCTCACGGTGCATCATTCCAGGACTTTTGTTAAAAAAATAGGAAATCACTCTTTTTACAAGTAGTGCCCATAAGGGTAAACTAGGATGTAGGAGGTGTGTTTAACCATGAATATTACGTATTATGGCCATTCCAGCATATTGGTGGAGGAAGGCGGCGTTCGTGTCATCATCGACCCGTTGCTGTCCGGTAATCCCGGTTCCGGCATCGAACCCAGTGACGTGAAAGTGGATGCAGTGGTTCTGACGCATGGGCACTCCGACCACTTTGGCGACTGCATCGAAATCGCGAAACAGAATGATTGTCCGATTATCGCCGTGTATGAACTCGCCGTGTATTGCGGCCAGCAGGGAGCCAAATCCCATGGAATGAATATCGGCGGAAGCGCGCAGTTCGACGGTTTTAAGGTGAAGTTTACCCCGGCCTTCCATTCTTCCTCCATCTCGGTGGGGGATACCTGGATCTATGCGGGGCAGCCTGGAGGCGTCATTCTGACCATGGGCGGAAAAACGTTCTATCATGCTGGCGACACAAGTTTGTTTGGCGATATGCGCCTGATCGGAGAGATGAACAACATCGATGCAGCCGCGCTGCCGATCGGGGATATGTTGACGATGGGCCCGCAGGACGCCCTGCTGGCCGCACAGTGGATTCGTGCGAAGCATGTCATCCCGGTGCACTATGACACGTTCCCGGGCATTAAACAGGATGCAAGGGCCTTCTGCGACGAACTGGCCCAAACGGGCATTCAGGGTCATCCGTTGAAAGCGGGAGAAACGCTGGAAATATAGATCGATTTATACTTAAAAAAGCTTCCCTGTCACATAGGACAGGGAAGCTTTTTGGTAGAGGATAAGTGCATAAGCGCGTTCTGGGAACAGGATGCATATTAGGGCTGGTCCGCCAATATTTTGACGGCATCTTCGGGATAAACGGGTATGCGTCCTTCGGTCAGCAATCCCATCACCTGGCCGGCGCAGTGGTCGGGCTCCAGATGAGGCGTGCGCTGCCGGACCGCTCCGTTACGCTTCTTCTCCACCTGGTCATAATGATCGGACAGCAGGTTCAGCCACTTGTCGATCACGGCAGGGGAGTCGAGAATTTCCCCGTAGCCTTCGCTGACAAAGAAGTGGGAATTCACTTCTTCCTGTCCCGGGATAGGCTCATAGAACAGCATCGGAATTCCCTTGGCTGCTCCTTCCGTGCATGTCATCCCGCCGGGCTTCGTAATGAGAAGATCGGACACGTCCATCAATTTATGTATATCGTCCCGATAACCGAGAACATGAATGTTGGGATGCTGGAAGATCGGATCTTCGCGCATGCTGGCAACCAGCTTATCGTTCTGTCCCATACAGAAGACCAGCTGGATATCATCGGCCCTGCCGGCCAGCTTGCTGAGCAGCTCCTTGTTGAATACGAGGCCCCATCCGCCCCCCATGATCAGCACGGTGGGCATGTTCTTTAATTCAAGCTCGGCCTGCAGCGCAACCCGGCTGCCTCTTTCCCAGAACTTCGGATGCACCGGAATGCCGGTCACATGGATGAATTCCGGCTCAATCTCCCGCAGCATGAGCATCTTTTTCACATGAGGCGTCGATACGAGATATTCATCAACCTCCGGATTGACCCAGGTGCCGTGCGCATCATAGTCGGTAATCAGCGTATAGAGCGGAACATCAAGCCCCTGGCGCTTCAGGCGGGAGACCACGGCGTTGGGAAACGGGTGGGTGCATATGATCAGATCCGGTTTCAGCTCCTCGATGACGCGCTGGGCCTGCGCATAGAAAATCCGATGCAGCGCGAGCCGCGTCAGACGGTTTAACGATTTCTTATATTGCGAACGGTACAGCATGCCGACAAGGCGCGGCCGGGTGCTGACGGTTTTTCGATAAGCGGACAAAATCAACGGCCCCACGGTGGGATTCAAAAAATTGCCAAGTTCAATGACGCGGCAGTGGATGCGGGGATTCATCCGCTGTATACCTTCAGCCAGCGCATACGCCGCTTGCGTATGTCCTGTGCCGAAACCCTCTGAGAAGAGGAGCACTCTTGTATATCGCATGGTTTCACCTACTTCTTTCTCCCTCTATCTTACAAAACAGGAATCATTTTTTGAAGAGCGGCGCGAAAAAAAAGAGTATGCATCCTAAGTATACGCGCAAAAGGGAAAAGCATTTCAATTTATTTTACCGGCGGACTTTTTCTTTCATTAGACGTTATGATAAGATTTGAACCCTGCATCCGCATTTTCAAAAAAATTTAACGAAAGATATTGCAACGCATCCGATAATCTGGTAAAGTGATTTTTGACCGAATGACCAGAATTGTATTTTGGTCAGTTTCGAAAGAAAAGGCCAATCAAAAGAAGATCGTAGAAGGAGGGGTAAGCATGCCAGCTGTGGACCGACGGAAGCAGGTGCTAGATGCTGCCTCCAAGTCGTTTGCTTTGTTCGGATACAAAGCGACGACGATGGAACAGGTGGCGAAGATTGCAAATGTTGGGAAAGGCACGATCTACACGTTTTTCACGAATAAGGATGAGCTGTTCGACGAGATCCTGCTATCGGCCATCATGGAGATGAAACGTCTGGCCGAACGGGAGATACGGAAGGACAGGGATTTCTTTGACAATCTCTACCGGGTGCTGGATGCGCTGCTTGAATTCCGAAGCGAGCATGAGCTGTTCATCAAGCTGTCGCAGGAAGTTCGGGACATCGGCACGCCTAAGGCGCATGAGGGATTGACGAAAGTGGAGAACGGAATCGTCGGGTATCTCAAGGGAATCGTGGAGAATGCCATTTCGATCGGTGAGATCAAGCCGCTGGATGCTCAGGTGGTATCCTTTGTGATGCTGAAGCTGTACGTTGCGCTCACGACCGACTTCAATCAGCTTCACAAGCCGCTCAGCAAGGAACAGATCAAGGAATATATGATGGTGTTCTTGGCTGACGGGCTCAAAGCCTCCTCGTAAGAGGAAGATGCAATCTCCTTCGTGATGAGGAAGGCGGACTCTCTTGGCTTGAGGGATCGCCTTCCTTGCCAGGGATCGTTTTTTTTTGGTCTAAACTGACCGAATGAGCATATTGGTCATTGTGTACTGGAATGAAGATGTGATTTGCCGTAAGAGCAGATTCATGTCGGCTGGTAAACTGCTGTATCTATAGAAAAAAAAGGAGAGAGACTGGATGAAGTCATTATCTGTGTTTGCCAAAGATCTTGGTGCCGCCGTTCGGAATAAAAAAATATTGATTCCGATCATCGCGGTGCTGTTCATACCGGTCATGTACAGCGGTATGTTCCTCGGGGCCTTCTGGGACCCGTACGGAAAGATGGAGGATTTGCCCGTAGCGGTCGTCAATAACGACCAGGGCGCTGTTTTTGAAGGAAAGACGCTTCACGCCGGCGAGGATTTGGTGGCCGAGCTGAAGAAGGGAAAAGATTTTAATTGGCAGTTCGTTAACCGGAGCGAAGCTGAACAGGGCATGCAGGATAACAAATACTACATGACCATCAGCATTCCGGAAAATTTCTCGCAGCAGGCGACAACGTTAATGGATGAACATCCGCAGCCTGCGCAAATCGTCTTCGAGCCGAACGAAGGCTACAACTTTCTTGCGGCACAGATCGGCGGATCTGCCGTGAAGCAGATTCAGTCCAAGGTGTCGGCGAAAGTGACTGAAGCCTACACGGAAACCCTGTTCGACCAAGTGGCCAAAGTATCTGACGGCCTAAGCGAAGCGGGGGACGGCGCCACGAAGCTGTCCGAAGGTGCCGTGAAGCTGGACGACGGCGCGGTGAAGCTCAAAGAGAACTTGGCTAAACTCGTCAGCGGCACGCAGGAGCTGCAAGACGGCATCGCGCCATTGACGCAGGGCGTGCAGGAGCTGAATAACGGTGCCGGCAAGCTGAATACGGGAGCGGGCTCCCTCGCCTCCGGCCTGGATCAGCTTAAGGCGGCTCACAGCCAGCTGCAAGCAGGGGCAGAAGAGGCCGGCAAGGGCGGTGCCAAGCTGCAGGCGGGCATTGAATCGGCCGCAGTCGGCAGCACGGCCTTGAATGAAGGCCTGCAAGCCAACCAGGCAGGGGCAGCCCAGCTTGCCGCGGGAGCGAAGAGCGCTCATGATGGCAGCGGCAGCCTGAAGGCCGGCCTGAATCAATCGCTGGAAGCCACGGCTGCGCTGGAGCAAGGCGCAAAGGCCGTTGCGGACGGCCTGAAGCAGCTGGCTGAAGGCAATCCGGAGCTGGCGCAAAGTCCGGAGGTGCAGCAGCTGCTGGCCGCGAGCCAGTCCGTCGCCTCCGGCACGAGTGAGCTGAATGCCGGTCAGAAGCAGCTGGCGCAAGGCGCAGCGGAGCTGAATCAAGGCACGCAGCAGCTGCAGGAAGGCGCAGGCAAGCTGAGCGCCGGCGCGAACCAGCTCGCTGACGGCGGCAAACAGCTCGCCGCGGGCGGCCAAGAGCTGCTGGCCGGCGCCAAACAGCTGAACGCCGGCCAAAACCAATTGGCCGACGGCATGAAGCTGTTCGGCACGAAGCTGAGCGAAGCGGCAGCCGGCGGCAAGGAGCTTGCCAGCGGCGCGGCCGCCCTGTCGCAGGGCACGCAGCAGCTGGCAGGCGGAGCCGGCAAGCTGGGAAGCGGCGTAACGACCCTCGCCGACGGCTCGAAACAGCTGGATTCCGGGGCTGGCGAGCTGGTCAACGGAATGAACGAATTGAAGGAAGGCAGCGGGGAGCTTGCAGGCAAGCTGAACGAGGCTGCCGACAAGACTGGCGGTATCCAAACCACCGACGAAACGGTCACGATGTTTGCCGGACCGGTTCAGGTAGATGAGCATAAAGTGAACGAAGTACCGAACTACGGTACCGGATTCGCGCCATACTTCCTGTCGCTCGGCTTGTTTGTCGGAGCCTTGCTCTGCACGATTATTCTGCCGATCCGCGAGGCATCGGTACCGAACGCATCGGGCTGGAACCGGTTTGTCAGCCGTACGCTGTCCTTTGCCGGCATGGGATTGATTCAAGCGCTGCTGGCTTCGGTTGTCATGCTGTACGGATTGAAGCTAGAGGTTCAGAGCGTTCCGCTCTTCTATCTCTTCTCCATCATTACCAGCTTGTCGTTCATGTTCCTGGTGCAAATGTTCGTCACATGGCTGGATCAGCCTGGACGCTTCGTCGTCATCGTAATCCTGATCCTTCAATTGACAACGAGCGCGGGCACGTTCCCGGTAGAGCTGATTCCGAACTGGATGAAGGCTTTGAATCCGCTGCTGCCGATGACCTACAGCGTAAAAGGCTACAAAGACGTCATTTCCACGGGAAGCTTCGACGGCATGTGGGCCAACGTGGGCGTACTGGCCGGATTCGGTCTGGTGTTCCTAGTGTTGACCGCGGTGTACTTCCTGGCAATCCGAAACAACAAGCAAGCAGCAGACGCCGATACAGCGGTGACTGCATAAGAAGAGCTTCTATATAATATGTAAGGAAAAGGACTTCCCCGGGGGATCGAACAGATCCAGGGGAGGTCCTTTTTTTTGATGAGCCGATATAACGTGGCGATCATCGACGCGATACCGGGTATGGTTGCGTCAAGGTTCATCGGCCCCCCTCAACCTGCTGCTGGAAATACTCCCGAGAACCGATCATGAAGGGGCTTCATTTTATATAGGATGGATGGTCAGGATGATCACGGCTTCACTGCTGGAGAGAGGAGTGAGCGGCCAAAGCGGAGCGATATGATAACGAATTACGAAAAAAGTGATGAAAACCGCTTGTTCGGAATGTTCTATTTGCATGTTTTTTTGCACTATTCTACATAATATTTAACTAACTTTTGTGATTACTCTCACAAAAACAATTCTTATCAAATTCATAAAAACTTTGAATTGCCTGCATTGTATGACGGTGATAAAATATATAGAACTAATTAATCTTACGTGTTAGGTAAATGTTAACCCTTGTCGCTTTTGCACAATACTGCATCGCCTCAAGACAGTGTGTCCACTGCAGGAGAGGATTGATGTCCAACCTTTACGTTTTTCTGTTATTGATCAGCAGCATTTTATTCTATAAAAAGAAAGGTTGCATCTTATGAAACATACTGATTTTCCCCAGAAACAGGGCCTCTATGATCCGCAGTTCGAAAAAGATGCTTGCGGTATGGGTTTCGTTGCTCATATCAAGGGTAAGCCATCCCATGAAATCGTCAGCAGCGCGCTGACCATGCTTGCGAATATGGAGCATCGCGGCGGTCAGGGCAGCGAGCCGAACTCCGGCGACGGTGCGGGGATCATGTTGCAGATTCCTCATTCCTTCTTTGCTGCCGAAGCGGCGAAACTGGGCTTTGAGCTTCCCGAAGCCGGGCATTACGGTGCAGGCATGCTGTTCCTTTCCCATGATCCTGCCGTCCGTTCGGCGCATGAGGAGCAATTGGCTTCGATTATTGCCGAAGAAGGCCAGACCCTGCTTGGCTTCCGCGATGTGCCTACCCATGATGAAATGCTGGGCAAGTCCGCAAAAGCGGCAAAGCCGTATGTCCGCCAAGTGTTCATCGGCCGCAGCGCCGACATTCAGGATGATCTCTCGTTCGAGCGCAAGCTGTATGTCATCCGCCGCCGCGCCGAGCTGGCGATCCGTTACAGCGGCAAGCCCGAAGGCGACAGCTTCTACGTATCCAGCCTCTCCTGCCGAAAAATCGTATATAAAGGCATGTTGACGACGGAGCAGGTGGGGGAATTTTACCTGGACCTGCAGGATGAGGGCTTGGAATCGGCGATAGCGCTCATTCACTCCCGTTTCAGCACGAATACGTTCCCGAGCTGGGAACGTGCGCATCCGTACCGTTTCATGATTCACAACGGCGAAATCAATACGCTGCGCGGAAATGTGAACTGGATGCACGCGCGCCAGTCCATGTTCGAGCATGAGCTGTTCGGAAGCGATTTGGAGAAGGTGAAACCTGTCATCAACCCGGACGGATCCGATACCGGGATGTTCGATAATACATTTGAATTCCTGTACCTCAGCGGTCGTTCCCTGCCGCACGTGGCCATGATGATGGTTCCCGAGCCGTGGAGCAACCATGAGAGCATGGATAAGACCAAAAAAGCATTCTACGAATACCACAGCACGCTGATGGAGCCATGGGACGGACCAGCGGCGATGGCATTCACGGACGGCGTTCAGATCGGCGCCACCCTGGACCGGAACGGGCTGCGCCCATCCCGTTATTACGTGACGAAGGATGATCTGATCATCCTGTCCTCCGAAGCGGGCGTTCTGGACGTTGCGCCGGAAAATGTGCTGTACAAGGATCGCTTGCGTCCTGGACGCATGCTGCTTGTCGACACGAAGGAAGGCCGCATCATTTCCGACGAGGAAGTCAAAGCCAGCATCGCGGCGGAGCTTCCATATTCCGAATGGCTGGATGAGCATCTGGTAGAGCTGCATGATCTTCCCGATGCGCCGGAACTCCCGGATCCGAAGCATGAGAATGTGCGTCAGCTCCAACAAGCGTTCGGCTACACGTACGAGGAACTGCGCAAAGTGATCGAGCCGATGGCGATCACGGGCGCGGAAGCGATCGCTTCCATGGGATATGACGCACCGCTTGCGGTGCTGTCCGACCGCCCGCAGCGGTTGTTCAACTACTTCAAGCAGATGTTCGCCCAAGTGACGAATCCGCCGATCGATGCGATCCGCGAGGAGCTGGTCACTTCGACGGCGACGACGATCGGCCCGGAGCGCAATCTGCTGAAGCCTGAACCGGAAAGCTGCCGCCACATCCGCCTGGATTCGCCGGTGCTGTCCAACGAAGAGTTTGCGAAGCTGCGCCATGTCCGCCGTCCGGGCTTCAAGTCCATGACGATTCCGATTTTCTTCCCGGCGGCCGAAGGTGCCGAAGGGCTTCGCAAGGCGATCGACACCCTCTGCGAAGCCGCGGACCGAGTCATCGCCAAGGGGCATAACATCTTGATCCTGTCCGACCGCGGCGTGGATAAGGACAATGCGGCGATTCCTTCGCTGCTAGCCGTTTCGTCGCTCCATCATCACCTGATTCGTCAGGGAACCCGGACCAAGGTGGCGATCCTGCTGGAATCCGGCGAGCCTCGCGAAGTGCATCATTACGCCCTGCTGCTCGGTTACGGCGTGAGCGCGGTCAACCCGTATCTTGCGTTCGAAACGCTGGACGACATGATTCAGGAAGGCATGCTTCGCGGCATCTCGCATGAGAAGGCTGTGAAAAATTACATTAAAGCGGCAAGCAAAAGCGTCGTGAAAGTGCTGTCGAAGATGGGGATCTCTACGATTCAGTCCTATCGCGGCGCACAAATCTTTGAAGCCGTCGGCCTGAAGGAAGATTTCGTGGAGAGCTACTTCACGCGGACGCCGTCCCGCATCGGCGGCATCGGCCTGGAGGAAGTGGCCAGGGAAACGCTGGCCCATCACGAGCGTGCTTTTACCGACAAGGACGGCAACGATAAAGCGCTGGATTCAGCCGGCGAATACCAATGGAGAGCGGACGGGGAAGAGCATTTGTTCAATCCGAGAACCATCCATTTGCTGCAGCAGGCCGTCCGGACCAATGACTACGCAACTTACAAGAAATACGCCGAGCTCGTGCAGGGTGAGAATGAGCAGCATCTGACGCTTCGCGCACTGCTCAAAATCAAGCCGGCCGGCAAACCGGTGCCGCTCGATGAGGTTGAATCCGCGGAGTCCATCATGCGCCGATTCAAAACGGGCGCGATGTCCTTCGGCTCCATCAGCAAGGAAGCGCATGAAAGCCTCGCGATCGGGATGAACCGCATCGGCGGCAAGAGCAATACGGGTGAAGGCGGAGAGGATCCGGCCCGCTTCATTCCGGATGCCAACGGCGATTCCCGCCGAAGTGCCATCAAGCAGGTGGCGTCGGGACGTTTCGGCGTCACTTCCAATTACCTGGTGAACGCGGACGAAATCCAGATCAAGATGGCGCAGGGAGCGAAGCCGGGTGAAGGCGGACAGCTGCCGGGCCGCAAGGTATACCCTTGGGTGGCCGAGGTCCGCGGTTCGACGCCGGGCGTAGGGCTGATCTCGCCGCCGCCGCATCATGATATTTACTCCATCGAGGATTTGGCGGAGCTGATCTATGACCTGAAAAATTCCAATCCACGTGCGGATATCAACGTGAAGCTCGTATCCGAAGTGGGCGTAGGCACGATTGCCGCAGGCGTTGCGAAGGGCCGCGCGGACATCATCCTGATCAGCGGTTACGATGGCGGCACGGGTGCTTCGCCGCAAGGCTCCATCCGTCATGCCGGCATGCCTTGGGAGCTTGGGCTTGCCGAGACCCATCAAACCCTCATCATGAACAATCTGCGTGACCGCGTGGTGCTGGAGACCGACGGCAAAATGCTGAACGGGCGCGATTTGGTGGTGGCGGCTCTGCTCGGAGCCGAAGAGTATGGATTCTCAACGGCACCATTGATTGCCGTCGGATGCATTATGATGCGCGTCTGCCAAATGGACACCTGTCCGGTCGGCGTGGCCACGCAGAATCCGGAGCTGCGCAAGAACTTTACGGGAGATCCGGAGCATGTCGCCAACTTTATGCGCTTTGTCGCTCAAGACATGCGCGAGCTGATGGCTGAGCTTGGCTTCCGTACCATTAACGAGATGATTGGTCGTACGGATTGCCTGGATGCCGTCAAAGCGGAACATCATTGGAAGAAGAAAGGCGTGGATATTTCGGCATTGCTGTATACGCCGGAGCTGCCGGAGGGCAGCACGCGCTACCGTACCCAAAGACAGAATCATGGTCTGGAACAGACGCTGGATATGCGTTCGCTGCTGGGCACCGCGGCGCCGGCATTGGAATCGGGAGCTGCGGTGAAGGGCACCTTCCCGATCACGAACGTGGACCGTGCCGTGGGAACCATCCTGGGAAGCGAAGTCACGCGCAAGTATGGTGCTGCCGGATTGCCGGAAGACACCATTCAATTCGACTTCGTGGGTTCCGCAGGGCAGAGCTTCGGCGCATTTGTGCCGAAAGGGATGACGCTGACGGTTGAAGGGGATGCCAACGACTATATCGGTAAAGGCCTTTCCGGCGGCAAGCTGATCGTGAAACCTTCACCTAAAGCAACCTTCAAAGCCGAGGAGAACATTATTGCGGGGAATACCGCATTCTATGGGGCTACAGGCGGAGAAGCCTATGTAAGAGGCATTGCCGGTGAGCGTTTTGCCGTACGTAATTCGGGCGCGAACATCGTCGTCGAAGGCGTCGGCGATCATGGTTGCGAATACATGACCGGCGGCCGGGTGGTCGTTCTCGGGGAAACCGGACGTAACTTCGCGGCCGGGATGTCCGGCGGCATAGCCTACGTCTATGATCCTGAGGGAACCTTCGTGGATCGCTGCAATCTGGAGATGGTGCTTCTGGAACGCGTCGAGGATGGAACGGAAGCGGAAGCCCTCCACCGTCTTGTCCGGCAGCATGAGCAGTATACCGGCAGTGTGCCGGCACAGCAAATTCTGGGAGACTGGGATCAATCGCTAAGCCGCTTTGTCCGTATCATTCCGAAGGATTACAAACGCATGCTGCTGCATATCGAGAAGGTACAGGATCAAGGCCTGACGGGGGAAGCAGCGCTCCTCGCCGCCTTCGAGGCGAATATGAAAGAGCTGGCACGTACAGGGAACTAGAATCCAAAACGTATGACGGGAAACCACATTGTATTCTTTAATGAATGCAATGTGGTTTTTCTTCATATATAAATAAATTACAAGGGTTTAAGAATCTTCTATGATGATGACAGGATTCACCAAAAGAAAATTCGACAAAATTAGAACCGGAAGCATAGGACAAAGGCTCCACAAGACGACAGCATCATGTGATTTCATTCGTTATAATATTGGTAAGTAAGTTGTTGGGAAGATATGCGTTGTCATCGTGTTCATGCAGCAGGGATGGAGATGAAACTATAGATAAGCGAGGTAGTTGAAGAAATGAGTGTGGACAAGGAGAGAGGCTCCGGAAGCACCGAGCAGCGGCTTGACCAGCAGAAGACGAACATCGACATCAATAAGCTCATGACTCAATTGGGAATCCATCCTGATAAATGGCTGCAAATGGAGGAAGCTCATAACGATTAATACATTTGTCATTGCTAAACATGACTCTAGTGAAAATCCCCGATACCGCTATGTTGGACATAGTGAGTAACGGGGATTTCCATCTTCATGATCTGCATTATTTCATGGAGCGTTCCATGCGAACAAAAGCAATAAATCTTTTGGCTTCCTCTTCGGTTAACTTGCGGCCATCCACTGTGAGATTGAACCGCTCCAGCAAATCCTGGTCCGAAAGCTCAAGTCCGTCCACAAATGAGCGAACCTCCGGATCAAGCACCGATTTCTCCAATGTTGTTCTCCCGATCAGATAGTCTATGGATACGTCAAAGAGGTCTGCCAGGCGGGTCAATGTTTCAAAATCCGGCTTGCGCCGGTTTTTTTCGTAATGGGATAGTGCAGCACGAGTAATGCCGACAGAGGTTGCGAGTTCTTCTTGAGTCCACCCGCGCTGTTCACGTAGTTCTGCAATTCGTTCTCCGTAGTTCATGCTTTGATCCCCCTTTCAATTGCTTGGCATACCTGATGGTGTGATTAGAAAAATGCGTCGATTTTATATAAAGCAGCTTAATGTACGTAAAGTCACGGTTTGGTGATGAGAGGGTCGTAAAAATACGTAACATCCTAAATTTACACACGGAAGGTAGAAAATGACGATTTTTCTATTGACTCGATACGATATGTATCGTAAAATTGGAAAATAAAACGATACAATTTGTATCTGTTATCATTTTTTGAGTGACACTTAGTATCATTTTATCCATCGATAAAATGTCCCATACCAGAATTTATAGAAATAAAGGAGAATTAAAATCCTGATGTCAAGCGAAACGAAGCATCTTATTAAGGTAGGGATTAGAGTCATGGAGATTGGTCCCCTGAGCCTGCACGGCAGAAGCCACGATGTGACGCCGATCGAGCTGGGTCCGGAGAAGCTTGTTTTCCTGTGTCCCTGGGATATCCCCATGAGTCCCAAGATAAAGCTGCGTTATGAAATCGATGACATGTTTGATCATATTCAGGTTTATGGGAGGATACAGACTCAAGAGCCATTGCATGATTATCGGTTGTATCAGGTTCAAATATGTACGGATCGTGATCAAAAAGCACGGATAACGGGCATGCTTAACCGGATGATAAGCAGTCATGTGGCGTTTAGCCATGCCGTTTATCAAAATTACATATATCGTTCGCCAGGCCAATATAATAAAAAGCTAATCATACAGTAACAAACTAGATACAGACATTTTACTATATTTAAGATGCTTGGTCATTAGTTCTTTTACCTTAAATCCGCTCACTCTTTTCACAGGGATCGGACTATTTTAATAGGCAGGTGAGTTAAATGGCGAGAAAATACAAAAATCCTCTGGTTACCGTCATTAACCCGAAATCTCCGGCAGCGGAATCGTATCGGGGGCTAAGGACGAACATTCAATTTTCCGTTCATGACAAACAGGTTAGGGTGATCATGGTTGGCTCGGCTCAAATGAACGAAGGCAAAACAACCACAGTTAGCAACTTGGCCGTCGCCTATGCGCATGAAGGCAAAAATGTGCTGTTGATTGAAGCGGATTTGCGCAAACCCTCACTGCATCACGTATTCGGCGTTTCGAACGATACCGGATTGACCAATGTCTTGGCCCAGCAGGTAGACGTTGAAGACGTCATTCGGCCGACGGCGGTTACGAATCTCTCCGTCATAACTTCCGGCTCCATTCCATACAACCCTTCCGAAATGCTAGGTTCCCACAACATGCAAATGTTAGTTCACGATCTTAAGCAACGCTACGACATGATTTTGTTTGATACCCCTCCCATATTGGCAGTGAGCGATGCGCTCATTGTCAGTGCTTTATGCGATGGCGTCGTTTTGGTTGTACTGGGTGGGAAGGTGAAGAAATCCCAAGTGAGAAAAGCCAAAACTCAACTTGAGCATGTTAAGGCCCATCTTCTTGGGGTAGTGCTTAACAATATAACGATCAGAGAAAATGAAGCAGAGCAGCTTTATTACGGTAGTAAGTGGTTGAAATGAAGAACCGCGACATTCTGGTTATGTTTCTGGATGAGTTGTACCAGGGGAGGCTTCCTTCCCTGAGTGAATCTCAATATGACAAACTGATGGAAGATGTCGAATTGTTTGATATCGGGCCCCAGGTTTTCTCAGAGCTTCAGCGAAAACACCTTCTTCTTCAAATCCCGGAAAAATTCCGGCGCAAATTAAGCTCTGATGCAAATACCGTACTCTTACAGAACCTTTTTATAAAAATCGAGCTCAAAAAGATCCTGCAGACCTTCGAAGCGTCCTGTATAGAAGCGATCCCTCTCAAGGGAACGCTGCTTGCAGAACGCTATTTTGGCGGTCTCGCAGCGCGCGGCACGACAGATATCGACCTGCTTGTGGGCAAGGAGGACTTGCATCGAGCCGCCACGCTGTTGACGAATGCTGGATTTGTTAAAGCTGCGGGCGATGCTACACATTTTCATGAAGAGTACGTCAAATCATTGGATAACGATAATTTTCCCTCGCTAACCATTGAATTGCATTGGAATATCAGCAGAGAGGATTTTACGGCTACGGATGTGTCACGTTTGTGGGACGAAGCTTGCGTGATGAGCGATTTTAATTACATTTACGAGCTAAGCCCGTTGCACACCTTTTACCATATTTGTCTGCACGGCATGAACCATCACATGATGTCGATGAAATACTTTGTTGACATTGCAACGCTTATACATTCCCTTGATACAAGGCTGGATTACGCGAAACTGTTGGATATGGCCGCTGCGGATCGAAATCTCTCGAAGGTATGGATCGCTTTGAATCTGGTTTACAGCATGTTCCCGCATCTTCAGGCACGATGGCCGCTGCCGCTGCTTTCATACAAGTTTAAATATCCAGGATGGAACCTTGAAAAGGCGCGTAAAGTTATGCAGGGTCGCAAGGGCTTTAGTTACTCATGGTTTAGGATGATGACCGCCTTCACGGTCCATGATACTTGGAGGCAGCGCTGGTCCCAGGTAGGATTCCTTATCTGGAATTTGCCGCTGCTATGGATAAGAAAACGTGAAATTTTCAGATAGGATATTTTTACTATTTATTGGTTGCGATATGTAGCATTATCTAGTTGACATGATACAAATTGTATCATAAACTAATGCTCAAGAAGGAGGTGTTAAGTATGAAAAAGACCTACGAGGCTCCAAAAATTTTGGCACAGGGCAAAGTGGAGTTTGGCACGACTCGTCCCAGCAACCCGGGCGGCGGCGGAAACCCTATTTGGTAGTATTTATACATTCCTTTGTTCATCGTTCCATAAAGCGCTTCGCTGGAATTGAATTATTATAGGTGGAAGTCGAGGTTGATCATATGTATGTAGCAACGGCAATAGTCGGAAAGTCCCGGGTGTCCTTTAAAACCGAATCGAAACGGATAGCCGAATTTGTCGCCAAGCGATTTAGGGTATCCGCCATTTCCGGTCAGGATCCTCAGGCTGATTTGTATGTTCGTATTCGAGGTGGGTACGGAGAGCCATTTGATGATGGACCTGTCCAGATTTCTGTATCCGAACATCTAATTAACTTCAAACGCTGTGATTATCATATGATTTCATCCCGGGATTACAGTTCGGCGGAAATCCATGTCTATGACGAGTTTGCCCTGAAGCATGCATTAATTAATTTGTACAGCTCATGGCTAATCCATGGAGAGCGCGGACTGCTGATCCATTCCTCTTGTGTGGTTCAAGACGGCAAAGCGTGGATGTTCGCAGGCCAATCCGGTGCAGGTAAGTCGACTGTCGCTGAGCTGTCGCGTCCCCGTCCGATTTTATCTGATGAAGCTACGTTTCTGTACATAGAAGAAAACGGACGTGTAACCGTGTTCGATTCTCCATTTCGCAGCGAGATGGAGAATCCCTGTGAACTTGAGGAAGCCGAATTATCCGGCATCCATTACATTATTCAATCCCCTGAAGTGGAGCGTGTGTCCATAACGCCGTTAGACGGATTCGCGCTAATGCTGGATAAGGTGTTTTATTGGCGTCATGATCCTGAGGAAACAAGAAATATGATTGCTTTATGCAAGAAGGTAGTGCAGCAAGTACCTTCCTATCAGCTCTATTTTCAGAAAAATGATACGTTTTGGGAGAGGATTTCATGAGCCAAACACAAACGAGGCTGCTGATAAGAAACGAGCACGTTGAAAGCGAAATGATCGGAAACGAATGGATACTGCTGAACATGAAGGAGCATGTGGCAACCAAGCTGAATGAACTCGGGGGGTATATCTGGAGCATCATCCCGGAATATGGGCACATGGAAGGAATCATTGAAAAAATTGCGGAGGAGTATGACATTGACCGTCATACTGCTGAGCAGGACGTAAAACCATTTATTGAAGAACTGTTGGGCAGCGGCCTTCTGACGTATGCTGGATGAGGCCAGAATCGCCAACGAATGGATGGAAAGACGCGGGGGGATCCAACTTCCCTCCTTGGGGCGCAGCATGTACCCCTTCATGGTGGAGGGGGAGCTAAGTTCTTTTGAAAAGCTCAATCATGAGGAAGCCAGAATCGGTGAAGTCTATCTCTTTGTTACAGGAGCGGGAAGCCTCGTCTGTCATCGGCTTCATGACATTCATGGCGAAGGCAGCCTGAAACGATACATATTTAAAGGGGACACCAACATTGTCCCGGATGAGCCGGTACGGAAAGAACAAATCTTGGGACGGTTTACCGGAACTTATAAAAGGAAGGGTTGGATTCCTGCCGATCATTGGAAATTGTCGATTCTAACCTGGATAACGCTCAACATACCGCTGTGGCCAAAGATGGTAAGGCGGTATTTGTCGTTAAGAAGGCTTTAAATAGAAAGATGTGATGATATGAGGATATTACGAAAACGAGGATCGAGGATTTCGGAACGATCGGAAGAGCATGGCAAAGAGACGCCCTGGCTAATATTGCACGGAGACTTGAATCGTGATGTGCGTTTTGAACCGTTGCAGCTTGTGTTTACAGCTTCCAGGCTGCAGGCGCTGGATCGGGAAGGAAGGGAATTGCTGGATATTCCCAAGCGTAAAATGATGAACATCGACCTGGTTGAGGTCATCGGCGGTGGTTGTCTTGTCGCTGGCACTTCGGACGGCCCGGTTGAAATTTTACGATTCACGGAACCGTACCTTGAGTCCTGTCGCAAGGCTCTGCCGCAAGTCGAACAGTGGATAACGGATTCATCGCCGCATCGTATGGACCAACGCGGCGATTTGGATGAAAAGAAGGGGAAATGTGACCGCTGCGGCCGCGCAAAACGGACAGCTTCCGCTTTCTGCATGCGCTGCAATCCGAAATGGAGTACGGTGTCCCATCTTCTTCAGCGGAGCAGAGCCTATAGATCTTCTATCATGATGATGGGGATCATCGTAACCGTTACCGTTCTTGTATCCCTGGCACCACCCTACGTAATCAAATGGATCATTGATGAAATATCATCGCCTACTCGCTCAGACGGGGATTCCGCGTCATTGATATGGTTGGCCGCAATGCTCGCCGGTTTGTATATTCTGCAGGCATTGCTTCAGATGATCGAAGGTTATACGGCCATTAGGATCAGTGGACGCTTCCTTGGGGAGATTCGCAGAGATATGTTTCATGCCCTGATGAAACAATCGATGCGTTTTTTTGATAATCGGCAGGTATCTCAATATATCGGACGCATTAATCAGGATACGGATGCGCTCAAAAATTTTATGTCGCAAGGGATTGTTCACCTGACCTCTCAATTTTTATCCGCTATTTTTATTATGGGAATGCTGTTCTATTTGGATTGGCGCTTGACCCTGATGATCCTTCTGCCGCTGCCGCCGCTTGGAATCCTTGTGATGCGTCTGTGGCCGAAAGTCCGGGACATGTGGTATGCCCAGTGGCAGTCGTCCATTCACGTTCAAAATATGGTTGGGGAGGCTCTTCAGGGAATACGAATCATAAAAGCCTTCTCCAAGGAACATGCCGAGAAAGCACGTTTTGATCAGGTCAATCAAAAATATGTTCATCGCATGATTTCAATTCAGAACTTATGGATGTTCATGACGCCGGTACTCACGTTATTCATTTCACTGTTTGCAGCCCTCGTATGGTTTGCCGGAGGACGGAGCGTGCTGGAAGGCAGCATGACTGTCGGAACATTAAGCGCATATGCATCGTATTTGATCATGTTCTTCGGTCCTGTCAAATGGCTGGCGCAATCCGCCAGCTGGATCAATGAGGTGCTGGGATCGGCCGAACGAATCTTTGAGGTGATTCAAACGCCTGCTGAAGTGAAGGATGACGAGAAAGCTCCGAGCTTTAACAACGTTCAAGGCGAAATCGTCTATGATCAGGTGGCTTTCGGCTATACGCAAGATCGACGAATTCTCCAAGGGATCAACCTACGAATAGCACCTGGCGAGATGATAGGCATCATCGGTCCGTCAGGAGCGGGGAAGTCGACCTTGATCCATCTGTTGTGCCGATTTTATGATCCGGACGAGGGGGACATCTATGTGGACGGACGAAGGCTTACCAGCATTAAGCAAGAGGAATTAAGGAGAAACATTGGGGTAGTGTTTCAGGAAACCTTCCTCTTCGATGGGACCATAGCGCAGAATATCGCTTATGGATGCCCCGAAGCCAGTACAGAGGACATTATTCAAGCGGCAAGGACCGCAAATGCGCATGACTTTATATGCCGCCTCCCTGACGGCTATGAAACAAAGGTAGGAGAAAGAGGGCATCGGTTGTCCGGAGGAGAGAGGCAGCGTATAGCGATTGCCAGAGCCGTGCTGCTCGATCCCCCGATTCTGATCTTGGATGAGGCGACCTCCTCGGTCGATGTGGAGACCGAAGCTGTCATTCAGGAGGCGCTGGATACGGTGGTTCAAGGCAGAACGACCCTTGTCATTGCTCATCGGCTGTCGACTCTTCGGCGAGCGGATCGGCTTCTGGTTCTTGAAGGAGGGAGGCTGGTCGAGAGTGGAAGCCATGAAGAGCTTCTGAGACGCCAAGGGGTATATCATCGTTTGCTTCATGCAGCGCAGGCGAAAGCCCCGAAAGACGAATGGATACCGATGCAGGAGGTTGCTACATGATGGTAGCGAGAAGGGAAGTATGGGCTCAGGACCAAAGTCTTCGACTCTATCGTAACGGGATAGGTGAACTAGAGGCGGAAAAAAACCGAGAGACAATCGGTAAAGTGCGCCTTGTTCTGACATTTCCGGTCACGAAGCCGGAGGGGTACATTTCTGTGCGCTCTGCATTGGATCAAGAGGTTCATTTTATTCTTTCGCTGGATGAACTGGATAAGAAAAGCCAGTCGGCTGCCAGGGAAGAACTGCAGCGAAGCTATTTGATACCCGAGATATTGAAAATTATGGGAATCAAGCGCCGGGGCAGGAATTGGCTATGGGAAGTGGAGACGACATATGGCAGGATCTCATTTCGCATAGACCAGCCGCAAGAGAGCATCGATTTCCTCTCGGAGAATGATTATACAATCAAGGATACGGAGGGCAGACGATACGCCCTCCGCGATATTACACGTCTCGACAAACAGAGCAAGCTCTATTGGAATAAGATCAATTAGTTATAACGACTCACAAATGAGAGAATAGAGTACCAAAAAATGTAAACGTCTGCCGAATGGGGGCGTTTTTCTTTTTTGTTTCAGCTATGCATTTATATTTGTGTACGCTTACATGCCTAGAAATCATGTTGAAAGATCTGAATTAGCTTTCTGATTGTGTAACAAAATGTATCGTTTGTAGGTAAATAAGACCAAATCAGTATTGACACGATACGAATTGTATCGTAAATTGAAGATGCTAAATGATACAAAATGTATCTACGGAAGCACATTTGCTTATGGACGGAGGAAATTCAGTGGAACTTGAAATTAAAGAGTATGCAACCGTGTTGAAGAAAAGGCTGTGGTTAATTCTCCTCGTGGTTGCCGTAGTCTGCGTACTCGTTGGATTTTACAGTTATCGAATGGTTGAACCCCAGTACGAAGCAAGCAACAAGATGATCGTGACCAATAAGACCGAAGAAAAAAAGTCTGTCCTTAGTTCAGATGATATGGATATGGGGATGCGTCTGGTTTATACATACAAAGAAATTATCGGAACTAGCGTGATTCTGGAAAAAGTGGTGGAACAGCACCCGGAATTGAAGCTGACCGTGAAAGACCTGATGGATATGATGGTGGTCGATACCGTACAGGATACACCTGTCATGACGATATCCGTCAGGGATTATAGTTACGATGGCGCGCTCAAAGTAGCGACGGCCGTTGCCGACGTATTCAAATCCGAAATATCCTCTATCATTCCCGGCGGGAACATCACCATCCTCTACGAGAATAACGCCGATCCCAGACCGGTCACTCCAAGTCCTTTGCTGTATGTCGTGATTGCTTTCGTTGTGTCGCTGATGCTGTCGATAGGTTTCTGTTTCTTGCTCGAATATTTGGATGATTCCATCCGCACCGACAAAGAGGTTGAACTGGTTCTCGGACTTCCGACACTTGCCGTCATACAGCACTTCAAGTCAAGTGACTTCAAAGCGAGAGGCAGCTCCGTGTCAAGACGCAGTCCGGTTGAACCGCCCGGTTCCGGAAAGGCCATCGTTAACGCGTCCGAATAAACGTTGTTACTTAAAGCATACATCAGGTAATGCCTACTGAACCTCTACCACCGTAGGCACTCGATTATGCTGTGGGCATCCGTCAAACAGGATGGCTTAGACGTTCATCGTCGATGGCGTAAAGTGAGGAAGGGTTAGATGCCCTCTCTTGTTTACATAGAGCTTCACATGGAATACCCAATTTTCCGGTAAAACGAACGAATTAGGATAGAGGAGGAACAGACAATGGCAACCATTAAAAAGGCTATCATTCCTGCTGCCGGACTGGGTACTCGATTCTTGCCAGCTACAAAAGCAATGCCCAAAGAGATGCTTCCGATCGTGGATAAGCCTACGATCCAGTACATTGTGGAAGAAGCGATTGAGTCCGGTATCGAGGACATCATTATCGTTACAGGCAAAGGCAAGCGGGCGATTGAGGACCATTTCGACCATGCATTTGAACTGGAGCATAAGCTTAGGCAGACCAAGAAGCTTGAATTGCTTCATGAGGTGCAGCGGCCCTCTCGCATGGCGGACATTCATTATATTCGCCAGAAAGAACCCAAAGGGCTGGGGCATGCCGTATGGTGCGCACGAAAATTCATAGGCAACGAACCGTTTGCCGTCCTGCTCGGGGATGATATTGTTCGTGCGGAGAAACCGTGCATCAAGCAGTTAATCGAACAGTATGAACAGACCCGGAGTTCCGTGATTGGCGTTAAGTACGTATCTCCTGAGGAAGTACACCGATATGGAATCATTGATCCGTATCCGGTGCCCACCATCGGAGGGCTGTCCAGAGTGCAAGGAATGGTAGAAAAACCGAAAGCCGAGGACGCACCTTCCAATCTGGCGATCATGGGACGTTATATTCTGACCCCCGCGATTTTCTCTTACCTGGAGCAGATGGAGGAAGGAATCGGCGGGGAGATCCAACTAACGGATGCCATTCAGCGAATGACTGAAATCGAGGAAGTGTATGCCTACCAATATGAAGGTACGCGCTATGATGTCGGGGAAAAGCTCGGGTTCATTCTTACATCGGTTGAATTCGCGTTGATGAAAGAGGAGCTGCGGCTCCCCCTTTTGCACGGACTTGAGCAAATGATACATAAGAACCGAACGTTGGCTAGATAGGAGATTGAATCAAGCCATGAATATCGAAACGATTGAAACAAGAACGTTGGAAACCGCTGCAGCCGAAGAATTTCCCGTGATGACAGGTGCGAGCTCTTATCCGGTGAAGCCCCGTTCAGGGTACTTCCGGTTGAAACGGGCGACGGATGCCGTGCTATCCGCTGTTGGCCTTATTCTTCTTCTGCCTTTGTTTATGATCATCTTCGTGTGCATGAAGGTGGAAAGCCCCCGAGGACCGATGCTGTTCTCGCAGATTCGGGTAGGCAAGAACGGAAAAACGTTCAAAATGTATAAAATTCGCTCCATGGTCGTTAATGCGGAACAGCTTCAACAGAAGCTGGTTCACCTAAATGAGGTTGAAGGTGCCATGTTTAAAATGAAGAACGACCCACGGATCACGAAGGTGGGACGCATTCTTCGAAAAACGAGCCTGGATGAACTCCCGCAGCTGTGGAACGTACTGAGAGGCGAGATGAGCCTGGTCGGACCGCGGCCCCCACTGCCTGCGGAAGTAGAAGCCTACACCCCTTACGACATGCAGCGGCTGAGCGTGGTTCCGGGCTGTACCGGCTTGTGGCAGGTAAGCGGCAGAAACGCCCTGGGGTTCCGCGAAATGGTGGAGCTGGATTTAAGGTATATCCGTGAACAATCCACGACCCAGGACATTCGGATCCTGTTCAAGACGGTCCGGGTGTTCATGGGGTCCAAAGATGCTTTTTGAACAACCTCTTAAAAGGAGATGGCGGTAATGAATTTGGATTCCCGAATATATGTGGCTGGTCATCGCGGTCTCGTGGGATCTGCCATTGTTAGGGCATTGGAGTTGCAAGGATATCGCAACCTGGTTACCCGTACCAGCCAGGAGCTGGACTTGCGTGAACGTGATCGCGTGGAACGCTTCTTCAGCAGTGAAGGGATAGAGTATGTGTTTCTAGCTGCCGCCAAAGTCGGCGGTATCATTGCGAACCGGGATCACCCAGCGGATTTCATACGGGACAATCTTCTAATCCAGAATAATATCATTGATCTTTCCTATCGGTACGGGGTAAAAAAACTGCTCTTTCTCGGATCTACCTGCATCTACCCCAAACTGGCTCCGCAGCCAATGAAGGAAGAATATTTGATGACCGGCGCCCTGGAGCCTACCAATGAGCCCTATGCCGTTGCCAAAATCGCGGGAATCACGATGTGCCAATCGTACAATCGACAGTATGGTACCCGGTTCATTTCGGCCATGCCTACGAACTTATACGGCCCGAACGATAACTACGATCTGGAAACCTCCCATGTTCTTCCCGCGCTGCTGCGAAAGATACATGAAGCTAAGGAGACAGGTCAACGCGAGGTGGAAATTTGGGGTACCGGTCAGCCGAAGCGCGAATTCCTTTACGCTGACGATCTTGCCGATGCCTGTTTGTTCCTGATGAAGCATTACGAGGACAATACAATCGTCAATATCGGTTGCGGAGAGGATGTGTCCATCCGGGAACTTGCAGAGAGCATAGCCTCCACTGTCGGTTATGACGGAAGTTTTGTCTATAACGCCTCTAAGCCCGACGGTACGCCCAGAAAGCTGGTGGATGTCAGCAAGCTGACAGCCCTCGGCTGGAAGCCGTCGATCAGCCTTGAGCAAGGATTGGCCCGAACCTATGAGCACTATTTAGAATCGCAACAGATCTACAGTAAATCCGTTGGAGGATCAATATGAAAAGAGCATTAATCACTGGCGTTACCGGTCAAGACGGTTCGTATTTGGCTGAGTTTCTTCTAAGCAAAGGGTACGAGGTTTTTGGATTGCGCCGCCGGACCAGCACACCTAATTACGAGAACGTGACCCATATTAAAGATAAGATTCACTGGATATCCGGGGATCTGACCGATCTCGCCTCGTTAATCGAAGCGGTCCGCATCGCCGATCCGCACGAAGTATATAACCTGGCAGCCCAGTCCTATGTAGCCGCTTCTTGGCCGCAGCCGCTGGCAACGGGCCAAATGACGGCGATCAGCGTAACCAATATGCTGGAGGCGGTCCGGCTGGTGAAGCCGGAGGCGCGTTTCTATCAGGCGTCCAGCAGCGAAATGTTTGGCAAGGTCGTGGAAACGCCTCAGAAAGAGACAACGCCTTTCTATCCCCGGAGCCCTTATGGGGTAGCCAAGGTATACGGCCATTGGATCACGGTGAATTATCGCGAAAGCTTCGGGATGTTCGCATGCTCCGGCATTTTATTTAATCATGAGTCGCCCAGAAGGGGATTGGAGTTCGTTACCAGGAAGGTCACGGATGCCGTTGCCCGGATCAAGCATGGTTTGCAGCAGGAGCTGCGAATGGGGAATCTGGATGCATTGAGGGATTGGGGGTTTGCAGGGGATTATATCAAAGCCATGTGGCTCATGCTCCAGCAAGAGCAGCCCGACGATTTCGTAATATCAACGGGCGAAATGCACACCGTAAGGGAACTCCTTGAGGTAGCCTTCTCTTACGTGGGCTTGCATTACGAGGATTACGTCGTCATTGACCCCGAATTCGTGCGTCCTGCGGAGGTAGACCTGCTCCTTGGCGATTGCACAAAAGCTAAAGAGCAGCTCGGGTGGGAGCTTGAGGTCAGCTTTGAACAGCTGATTAAGATGATGGTAGACGAGGACATGAAGCGGGTGCGCGCAGAGATCAAATACCAAGAAGCGCTGTCGGCGGCATACGTGTGAGAAGCAAACGATCGTCCAGCACGCGGCATAAGTTAGAAAGGTTTCACGATCTTCGCAAACTCACCCGTAATCGAACGGTCAACGGCGGTTTGTGGATATTTGCAGGGCGGGCATTCTTCGCGGGGTCCGCGCTGCTCATTAATATCTTACTGTCCAGGGTACTGAATACGGCAGCCTTCGGCGCCTATTTGATGGCTTTCAATATCGCCTTTTTTGGCGGCGTGGTTGGCACGCTGGGTTTGAACCAGAGCATCATACGTTTTTTGGCCGAGCAGAGGGAGAAAGGAAAGCAGGCATGGGCCCGTAAAACCGCGCTGCTGTCTCTGAAGATTGCGATGCTCGGAGCAGCCGGTACAGGCATACTGTATACATTCCTGCAGCTGACGCTGCTTCGAGGGGTTTTGGGCTCGGAAATTATGGCATCGGCTGCGTTATGGACCGGGCTGTGGATCATGTTAACGGTTTTGCAAAATGTAATGGCCGAAACCTTTCGGGGACACGGTGATGTGAGGCAGGCTACATTGTTTAGCGGCGTTTTGTCCAACTTTCTCATGCTGGCAGGTTTAGGGTTGTTGATGTGGCTGGGGCGTTCATCATTATCGTTGGAGCACGCGCTCATCTTGGTTACGGTCTGCATGGGGATTAGCTGCTTCGTCGCCGGTTGGAGATTGCTGAAGCTTCTCCAGGGAGGGTTCCGGAACCCAACGAATGAGCCGGCCGCAGATCATGGGCCAAACGCCCGGCGGCTGCTTGCCGTCTCTCTCCCGATGATGGCTTCGAACGTCGCGCTGTTTATGCTCACCTCTAGCGATATCTGGATTCTGGGCGTTTTTTACGATGAGAGCGAAGTGGCGATTTATGGTGCAGCCGTACGCTTAATGGCCGTGCTTAATTTCTTCGTCGTGTTGATGAATACGCTGATGACAAGCATCATTTCCAAGTATTTCGGCAGCGGCCAGTTCCCGAGCATTCAAAATGCCGGCCGGATCATTGTTGGCATATCTACGCTGCCCGCAATCGTCATTGGAATGGTTTTTATGTTGATGGGCGAGCAAGTGCTTCAATTGGCATTTGGATCTGCCTATGGCTCAGGTCATGCCATTCTGGCCGTCTTGTCGCTGGGTCAGCTCATCAATTTATTCGCAGGCCCTTCAGGACTCCTTCTGACCTTAACCGGCCATGAGCGGGCCATGTTGAGAATCACGCTGATTACCAGTGTCGTGACGGTAATTGCGGCCGTGACGGTCGTTCATGCATGGGGACCGTTTGCGCTTGCCGTCGTGATGGTATGCGGTTTGCTTGCGCAGAACGGTTGGATGTGGGTAGAGGTGCGGCGAAGACTCGGCATTTCGGTGCATTTCCACCCCGTTGATCTGATACGTCAGTTGATGCGTCTGGCAGGCAGGAACAAAAACATGGAACAGCAAGTTCGATTAAAGGGAGCCAGTTACAAATGATACGGACTCAATGGGTAGAAGACAGATCTGAAGTTTTTCTCTCCGTAGTCACGGTCTGCAGAAATAATCTACAGGGTCTGATCAAAACGTGGCAAAGCGTGAAGTCGCAATCCTGCTCGCTCGAATGGATCGTCGTTGACGGCAACTCGGATGACGGCACGCTGGCTTTTCTTCAGAATATTGAAGATGAACGAGTGTCCTTTGTCAGTGAACCGGATCAAGGGATATATGATGCGATGAATAAAGGGCTGGAATGTTGCAATGGTCAGTATGTGGTCTTCATGAATTCCGGCGATCGATTTTATGATGATACGATAGGCGAACGGCTTCGTATGCAAGCTATCCAGCATCATCTCCCGGATTTGCTGTACGGCGATGCGCTTGAAGAAGCGCGGTCGGGTGAACTGTTGTATAAGACGGCACGCAGTCATAAGCGCATGTGGTACGGCATGTTTACGCATCACCAATCCATGGCTTTCAGGCGGGAGAGTTTGAGCAGCATCAGATATCGTCTGGAATACCCGATCGGAGCGGATTATGCCCTGACAGCGGAACTCTTGTTGCAGGGCGGGACCGCAGCGTACCTCCGTAAACCCATATGCATTTTTGAGCAGGGCGGTATCTCCCAAACCCAGCATAAACAAGGCCAACGGGACCAGTGGTTTATCCGTAAAACCATTCTCGGGATGCCAATCGTCCTCCGCGCTTCGATCGCGCTGCTGCAATGGGGCGTTCGTTTGGTTAAACATAGCTTTCCTAAAATCTATAAGAGGGTGCGCTTTTCCTATGAAAAATAAAATCCCGGTGTCCGTCATTATCATGACGAAGAACGAGGAAAAAAACATAGCCAAGTGCTTGGCTTCGGTATCCGCTTTTGACGAGGTGTTCGTCGTGGATTCCAACAGCACGGATCGAACATGTGCCATTGCACGGGAAATGGGTGCACATGTCATCAATTTTACATGGAATGGCCAATATCCGAAGAAAAAGCAATGGTGCCTTGAGGAGCTGCCGTTCCGCAATGACTACGTGTTTTACGTGGATGCGGATGAAGAAGCCACACCCCGGCTGGTCGCCGAGATGGAGGGGTTGTTTCAAGAAAAGCGGGATTTGGCGGCAGGCTATTTCGTGGCGTATGACTATGTATTCATGAACAAGGTGCTGAAGCACGGTCACAGGATGTATAAGCTGGTATTGTTCCACCGCCGGTTAGGCAGATTTCTGGACCATGACGATCTGTCGGCGTCGAACATGTGGGAAGTGGAAGGGCATTATCAGCCTCAGATTGATGGAAGTACCGGGGTGCTCAGCAGCTGTATGGTTCACTATGATCATGATTCCCTGTTTGATTATTTCGCGAAGCATAACCGTTATTCGGATTGGGAGGCGGTTGTGCGCACCAATGGCGGTTTTCGAAACCTGAACGAATCCCAAATTTTCATCCGAAGCCTCCAGAAGAAGCTGTTCGACCGGATGCCTTTGAAGTGGGCGGTTGCATTTATACACTCTTATATCATTAAGCTTGGGTTTCTCGATGGTTCCGCCGGCTTCCACTATGCTTTCGCACGTTCGGTTTATTACTGGCAGATCGGAATCAAGATGTCGGAGCTCCGGAAAGTAAGCCAGGGGACATGAACAGCCGTACTGCTATCGGTAATCAGTTGTCCCCGGTCCCGACTGGAGGAGGAATTATGGGGGGGCTTGCCTTTATTCTGGCCCTCTTGATTTACGCTATCTTCAGCGCGCCCTTTCCAGCCAATCCCGGCATGACGGAAGTGTTGATCGCGGCGTTGCTGGTATTGTTTGTTTCGCTTCCGACAGGAATTCTGGTCATGAGCGGCGGTTTTACGCTGTATCGCAGATATGACACCGTCCCCATGCCGCTGCATTTGGGCTTTTTTGTGCTGCTGTGGCTGGGGCTGCTGAATGGAGGCGTCATATATCGTTGGGATTCAACGGATATACTGCGTGATCTTATTCCATGCGTATATTTGTTTGTCCCTTTATTGCTGCTTCCCGCAATGAATCGTTCCAAATTCAAATGGCTGTCTATTCTTCCGTGGCTCATCGCGGTAATGGGCGTTATTTTATCCATCAGATTCTATATGGAAGTTCGCATTTCGCCGCTGGATATCGGAAAAATGTATTATTTTGATAATTTTCTGTATTTGCCTTATGACCCGAGCGTTTCGTTTGCCGGCGTCTTCCTGACGATTATGGCCGTGCATACGTGGAAAAGCACGAATCCGCTCCGCTGGCTAAGCAGCCTGGCCATGCTGATCGGCGGTTTTTTGGCGTTAGGTTCGCTCATGGCCGTAGCGCAGCGGGCTCCTCTGGGGTTGGCTGCCCTATGCTTTGCGGTGTATTTCGGCGTAAGTTCCGGAAGGTCTGTACGGAAGTTGATCGTCATTATCGTGATCTTGATAGGAGCCGGGATTCTGGCCCAGGAGCAGATCACGAGCTCGTTTGATTTGCTGTTATCCAAGCAGGTGAACTACGGAGCGAACGGGAAGACGGATGAATTGGCGGCCGTGCTTCAGGAAACGTCCAAGTCGGTGTATACGCTGCTGCTTGGTATAGGCTGGGGGGGACTGTTTTTTGATCCGACCTACATGTCCGAGGTCTCGTTTACTCATTCGGCGTTTACCTTCTTCCTGTTAAAGGGAGGGGTTATCGGCATTACTGTCTTTTTGGCTTATCTGAGCTGGATTATATGGAAGTGCTTAAAGCGCGTAAACATGCAGAATCTCCCGTACATGCTTGGGGCCGGGGTTCCGATCATGATCGGATTGTTGTTCCAGCCCAGTTTCAAGACGCTCTCCTACGGAATGCTCCTCACCGTTCTGATCTTAAAAGATAAGGAGTCAATCCCATGAATCACAATCTGAGTTTCCCTGCGGATACATTGCATAATCGGGGCAGAAGCTCAGTGGCCAACTTGGGGGGATTCGGATTTATAGCAGCGTTGCTGTTATATGCCTTGTTCAGTTCCCCTTTTCCAGCAGAGCCCGGGATCGCGGAAGCTTTGATTGCTGTTCTTCTGATCTTGTTTGTATCGATCCCGACCGGAATCATTGTTATGGGCGGCGGTTTCTCGTTATATCGCCATTACGGTACCGTGCCTGTCGTTATTCATGCCGGCTTCTTCTTTTTGCTGTGGATTGGGCTTCTGAACGGCGGTGTCGTTTATGGGTGGGATATGACGGATATTATTCGCGATTTGATTCCGTGCGTGTATCTGTTCGTTCCGCTCCTGCTCTTGCCGGCAATGAAACGCTCAACGCTCAACTGGCTTGCGATATTGCCTTGGATCATCTCCGTAATGGGCGTTATTTTATCCATCAGATTCTACGTGGTTGTACAGATTTCCCCTCTGGAAGTAGGCAGAATGTATTACTTTGATAATTTTCTGTATCTTCCGTATGATCCCAGCGTTTCGTTTGCCGGCGTATTTCTTCCCATCATGGCGGTTCATACGTGGAAAAGCTCCAGCCCGTTTCGCTGGCTGGGGAGCCTCGTGATGCTGACTGGCGGTTTCCTGGCCCTCGGGTCTCTCATGGCCGTTGCGCAGCGCGCGCCGCTTGCGCTTGCTATGCTGTGCTTTGCCGTTTACTTCATCGTGAGCTCGCGCAAATCGATGAATAAGCTGATCATCGGTCTGATCATTCTTGTCGCCGCAGGGATGCTTGCCCAGGAGCAAATATCCAACTCATTTGAATTGTTGGTATCCAAACAGGAGGATTTCGGCGCAAACGGAAAAACGGATGAGCTCGCCGCCGTACTGGCTGAAACGTCCGCCTCTCCGTATTCCATGCTGCTGGGAGTAGGGTGGGGAGGCCTGTTTCACGATCCGGCGGTAAACAACATTCTTGTTTCCTACACTCATTCGGCGGTTAGCTTTTTCCTGCTCAAGGGAGGGCTGATCGGGATTGCAGTGTTGATGACTTATCTGATCTGGATCCTGTATAGGGCTCTTCAGCGGTTTACGATCACCATGCTCCCCTACATGCTGGCAGCCTTTGTACCTGTCATTATCGGCTTGTTGTTTCAGGTCAGCTATAAAACCTTGTCGTACGGAATGATCCTTACCATGATCTGTTTGATACATAAGGATCCCGGTAGCGTTCATTCAGGCGGCGAAAAGAACATTCCAAGACAGTAAGGGGACATGAAATGAAAAAAGAAATCGTGTTTGTGGCCAATTATTTTCATCCGGATTATGCTTCGTCCGGGCAGCTGCTAACTGAACTTTGTTTGGAGCTCCAGCATGATTTTGATGTGACAGTTATCGCCGTTCAGCCGGAAAACGCAAACCACGTCCAGAAGAAAAGAATGTTTGAATACGATCAACTGGAACGTATACGGATTATCCGTCTTCGTACTCCTCAAGTGAATAAGCGAAGCAAATTCAGCCGCATCCTGTTTATTCTCTCCTATTTTCTATTGGCTGTTATCGCATTGCTTCGCATTAAGAAAGTGGATGTCATCTATACGATATCTTCTCCTCCGATTATCGGCGGATTGATTGGCGCCATCGGCAAGGTGTTAAAACGCGGAAAACTCGTCTATAACATCATGGATTTTAATCCGGAGCAAGCCGAAGCTATCAGTTACACGAATCGAAAATGGCTGTTTCGTCTGGCCAAGAGAATGGATAATTTGAGCTGCCGCATAGCCGACCATATCATCACGGTTGGACAGGACATGCAAGAGACGCTGAACAGCCGCTTTCGTGGACGCAAGGTACCGAGCAACAGCGTAATTAATAACTGGACTGACGAGCAGGATATCACGCCGCTGCCCCGCAGCGATGCTAACGTGTCGAAGTTTTTGAAAGATCATGATCTGCAGGGAAAATTTATCGTGATGTACTCGGGGAATCTCGGTCTTTATTACGATCTGGAGAACATTATACGGGTCGCTTCGGATTTTAAGGATCATCCGGATATCCTGTTCGTTTTTATCGGCGATGGCGCCATGAAGCCTGAGATGCAGCGATATGTGGAAGAGAAGGGACTGGGGAATGTTCGGTTCCTTCCGTTTCAGCCTAAAGAAAACATCAAATACTCTCTATGCGCTGCGGATGTCCATTTGGTCGTCAATCAGAAAGGGATCAAGGGCGTCTCGGTTCCAAGCAAAATCTACGGCGTCATGGCCGCCGGAAAGCCGATACTCGGCGTTCTTGAGCAAGGAAGCGAAGCCGCCGTCCTTATTAAGGAAAGCGGATGCGGAGTCGTTGTGGAACCGCAACAATACCGCGAAATCTCCCAGCACATAGCGAATATGTATGCATGCGGTACGGAAACGTTGGAATTGACCGGACGTGGCGGAAGATTGTATTTGGAACGGTATCTTGCCAAGGCTCAGTCAATCGACAAATACCGGACGCTCCTGCAGTCCATATAGATGCTGTGATAAAAGGATGGAGGGAAGTAGTAAGATGAAGATTATTTTATTGTCCGGCGGTTCGGGTAAGCGTCTGTGGCCTCTCTCCAACGAGCTTCGCTCCAAACAGTTCCTTAAGGTGCTCCCTGGAGAAGAAGGAGAATCCGAGTCCATGGTGCAGCGCGTTTGGAAGCAATTGCAGAGGAGCAACTTGTCGGATTCATCCTTTATAGCCGCAGGCATTTCGCAGATTGAAATTATTCGAAATCAGCTTCCCGGCAGGGTGCCGATCATCGTAGAGCCGCAGCGCAGAGATACGTTCCCTGCGATCGCGCTAGCCGCCGTGTATCTGTATTCCATAGCCAACGTCAATTTACAGGAAACAGTTACCGTACTGCCGGTAGATCCTTTTGTGGAGGAGCCGTTCTTTCATACAATGTCTTCTTTGGATCGCGTTTTGGAAGAGTCCGGAGCGGATATAGCGCTTATGGGGGTCAAGCCAACCTATCCTTCGGAGAAGTACGGTTATATTCTCCCTGAACAGACGGAGGATGCCTCGTGTGGTTACCGCAACGTAAAAAGCTTTAAAGAAAAACCAAGCGAAGAGCAGGCTTCGCAATACATCGCACAATCCGCTTATTGGAACTGCGGCGTGTTCTCTTTTAAGCTGGACTATCTGATCCAGCTTCTGATCGATAAGGGACTGCCGATTCAATATGAGGAAATGTCCAAACAGTATGCAAGGCTCTCGAAGATTAGCTTCGATTATGAGGTGATCGAGAAGGCTCGGCGCGTCGTGGTGGTTCCTTATGAAGGGAGCTGGAAGGATCTGGGCACTTGGAACACGCTTACAGAGGAGATTCCATCGCCGATCAACGGGAAAGGGACCATCAGCGACGATTGCTACAACACCCATTTGATTAATGAACTGGATATTCCGGTAGCGGTGCTGGGACTCTCCAATGTCGTGGTAGCCACTGGCGCAGACGGCATCCTGGTTACGGAGAAATCATCCAGCCCGCGGTTGAAGGAATTTATTTCTCATATCGAACAACGGCCCATGTATGAGGAACGCCGCTGGGGATGGTACCGTGTACTCGATCTGCAAAAGCATAAGAACGGACATGAGGTTCTTACCAAGCGGATTCGGATTGATGCAGGAAAGAACTCCAGCTATCATTATCATCTGCATCGCGAAGAATACTGGACGATCACCAGCGGTACAGGTGAAGTCTGCATTCAAGACCAGGTAAAGTCCGTTCAGGCTGGGGATGTGCTCAAAATACCCGCAGGCACCTTGCATGGAATTCGCGCGCTTGAAGATCTTGAATTCATTGAGGTTCAATCCGGTACCGAAGTATCAGAGGAGGATACGATCCGGTTAACCTTTCAATGGGAAGAGATGACCCAGTTCGTCTAAGGACAAAGGTAATTTCATGACGGGGGAGAATGCCGTGGGCAGAAACAGAAGCAGCTACAGGAGCAGGAGGCTCCTGTTTATCATCGTCATCGTTTTCGTTTGGATGAGCATCATTTTTTTCTTCTCCTCCCAGTCGTACCAGCAGCAGGATCTAAGGCCGTGGCTTCAGGAGCACTTGCCAGAGGCGGCGATTGAACACTGGTTTTCATGGGTTTCGTTTACTTATGCCGGAGAGATCGTTAGCATCGATGCCAAGGGTGTGCCCGGTTTCGTTGAATTTTTTATCCGAAAGGCAGCCCACATCGGGGAATACTTCGTCCTTGGTGGCTTGTTGCTGCTGCTGTTGACGAATTTGCTGCGGATCAGGGCTAGCATAGTCATACCTGTGTCATGGTGCTTGTGCGCGTTGTATGCCGTTAGCGACGAGCTGCATCAAAGCACATCGGGGTACCGCATCTTTAAGGCACAGGATGTTGTCCTGGATTCGATTGCCGCATTGGTCGGAATAACGCTGGTCAGTGCATATACATATTGGAGGTCTATGAAATCGAGGCCGAGGGAAGTGTTAGATCGGAAAGGATGACGAGGCATGAAAAAATGGCTGAAGATTACGGCGGGAGCGCTCGTGAGTCTGACCGTGTTGGCAGGCGGTTATGGTGTGTATGTGTACCAGTCCGTCAAAGCGACGGCTGAACAAATTTATGAGCAGCGGGAACCCTCATCGCCTCCCGCTTTTATAACAGCCGATCCCATCCTGCAGGAAATCCAGACGGCGGATATTGATCGGCGCGAGCCCTTTACGGTGCTTGTGCTGGGAGTAGACGAACGCCCGAATGACCGGGGAAGGTCGGACGCGATGATTATGCTGTCCGTCAATCCGTCGAAACAGTCGATCCTGATGTTTAACATTCCTCGAGACACTCGTACAGTCATCGCGGACCGCGGCACGGAGGATAAAATCAATCATGCCTACGCGTTCGGAGGCATCCAAATGTCCGTACGGACCGTTGAGGAATGGCTCCGATTTCCGGTGAATTATTACGTTAAAGTCAACATGGAGGGTTTTGCGAACATCATAGACGCGCTTGGCGGAGTCGATATTGATAACGCGTTGGCATTTGATTATGAGGGCCATCATTTTGCCAAGGGACGGCTGCATTTGAACGGCCGGGAAGCATTGGCTTTTTCCCGGATGCGTTATGAGGATCCCCGCGGCGATTTAGGCAGGAATTCCAGGCAGCGTCAAATCGTGAAAGAAGTGTTGAACAGCGCGCTTGACGTATCAACGGTCTTCAAGCTTGAAGCTTTGCTTAAGGAGGTCGGGTCAAGCGTAAAGACAGACGTCCGATTTGATGAAATGAAGACGTTTGTAACCGACTATCGCCAGGATATGAAAACCATCAAACAGATCGAAATTCAGGGAGGCGGGCAGAAGATCGGCGGTGTCTGGTATTATCAAGTGAGCGAGAAGGAACGTCAGCGTATCCATCAACTGCTTAAAGAGCATATGGATCGAAACGAATGAGACGATGAGTGCATGGATGCTTAATGGCTCTGACAATGAAACAGTTGGCATGAAAAGAGGGGGAAGACGTTAAGTCTTCACCCTCTCCGTGTTGTATTGCATCATGATCATCGCATCGATTATCCTAACTTGATCCAGGAATGGACGCCTTTTGAACGCTGTTTGCAAATATACAGCGAATCTACCCCGTTACTGTCCTCAACCATGATGATTCGGCCGCGGTGGGCAGCAGAAGCAGCCGGTATCGCAGGCAACGGACTGAGGATCATGCTGCTGGAGCGAATCAATTCGGTAAAGACAGCCGAACTCGCGATCGTTTCCTCCCCGTAAGGAATGTTATTTACCAGGTTCGGCAGCACGAATATCGAATGGACTTGGAGATTAAGCGGCTCGTATACCACGAGGTCGACGATGTCCGTGTAGTATTTCTTGAACGTTTTCGTAATGGTAAAGCGTTCGGAGCCGGAAGGAAGAATAAGAGTCAGATCGTTGGTGTCCCCGCCGATATCAATAAATAGCGGTGTTGATTTCCCCGACAGGTTCGTGCCAGACAGCACGAAGGTGTAATATTCATGCTTATGCAGACGTTCAACGGTTCTCATACGGAGCTTGGTCTTTGAGCCGGTTGAACTTTGGGTGACGATACAGCCGGATGGAGCCGCTTGTTTAAAGGCAAAGCCCGGGTCAGGTTCGATGGAGTATGGGACATCATTCGTAAACATGGCGCTGAGAGACGGGTTTCGAAGCAGGTTATGGCCAGAGGAGCCGATATAAGGTACGGTACGTCGTTCCGTTAAATAGAATGCATCCCGAAATGATGTCCGGTCCGCGATATTCTCGACAACTACGCAGCCGACAGGGTCCTTGATAAGCGTACCGTGTGTCGTATTGGGATGATTGGCTTGAATCCGGTAGTTACGCGGTCCGAGGATGATATCCTGCGATGCCGTAGAACCCGGATCTACGGTGACGATGTATCCTTTATTGTGATTGTAATCCGTGATCGCGTAGTGATCCAGACGGCATCCGTCAATCCACACGCCTGACGTATGTCCGTAAATTCCCACAAAGCTCTCATAGGTCGCTTCCGCATGGCATTCTTCGATCGAAACGGCACGGGCATTATCCAGCTTGATGAGTGGGGCGGTCATCACTTGATTCGCCGCAATCGCATCCCTCATGACATCTTCCTCGGTGCGTCCCTCTGCAGGAGAAGCAGGGGGGACGGTTTGTTCGCTCCTCTCAAAGGCCGTTGAGGTAATATGAATGCTGTCCGAATTCACAATTTCCAGATGGGGGTAATTTCGCACAGACCTGGAGAAGAAACAGCTATCAATCGTTGTGCACAACACAATATCCTCTAACTTTAAGCCCGTACCCAAGTAACCCGTCTCCTGCCAGAAACGGCAATCGCGAAACGAGATCATATAGCCTCCATAGCCCGATGTGGGATTCGTCCCGCTTCGCATCCCCTGAATATAAACTCCGAATTTTCCTTCACCGCATGCGCTTGAGAAGAAACGCTCAAACATTTGGTGTGCGCCCTGCGGCAGATAGATGCCACCACCCGCAGCGTGGTTAATATAAAAATCCCTAAATAAGATAGTCTCGGCCATGTCTTTATCGCTGTATAGGGCAAAATCTGTTCCCGTATAAATAATACCGCTGTCATACATTCCGTCCCCGTAGATGGTAAGTCCAATTCCTTGCGTGGCGTTGGTGTTGGGCCTTTCCTGTTTCGGTAATACCAAGGTTTGCGTTATGCGATATCGGCCTTTAGGCATATAGATGACGGAATATGCACCGGAGGCACACGCTTGGATCGCTTGTTGGAAGGCTAACGTATCATCTGAAACGCCATCACCTTTTGCACCGAAATTTTTCACATTGGCTTGACTGTTCAGTACAGGCATTTTCGTACCCTCCCATCTGTCGGAATGTTATCCTCATACAAAATATGATCAAGCATCGGCCGGAGTGATGTCAATTCACCTAATTGTCCTTAAATAGCCAAGAAATATTTATGTTTTCGTTTGACAAAAGAGTGCAAATTTATTAGGATACATTCTGTATCAACAACCATTATATCAAGCCATTTCTCATTGGGAGTGGAACATTCATGGAAAATGAACTGAAAATGTACTGTATATGTTGTCGTCGGATCGTGTCGATGATCGAGGGAGTCAGCGTGTTTAAAACCGGTTTCTATCGATACGATATGCCTATGGGCATATGTGGAAAGTGCAAAACGGCTGCATCCAATGAGCTATTTTACATGGCGCAGGACCTTTGAATGATTGGCTGATTCAGACGGCTTGGAGCGGAGTCTATTAGACTCATGCCTGGTATTGTGTATAATGGGGAATATTGAACTTGTTTCGTTAGGGGCAAAGGAGAATTCACATGAAGCAGGAACCGCTGGTAAGACTGCTCGGGGTTACGAAAAAAATATCGTCGAAGGTTCTGGTAGATGATGTGACCTTTGATATCGCACCTGGACAAATCTTCGGATTCCTTGGGCCGAACGGGGCAGGCAAGACGACAACCATCCGCATGATGGTCGGGCTGATGTCCATTACCCAAGGGGATATAACCATCGGGGGATACAGCATTCGGAAAAATTATGAGCAGGCTGCTGCCCAGATCGGGGCGATCGTCGAGAATCCGGAAATGTACAAGTTTCTATCCGGTTACAATAATTTGAAGCATTTTGCACGCATGATGCAGGGGATTACGAAGGAGCGTATCGACGAAGTGGTGGAACTCGTCGGGCTCGGGAACCGGATCCATGAGAAGGTGCAGACCTATTCGCTGGGGATGCGCCAACGGCTCGGAGTGGCACAGGCGCTGCTGCACCGGCCCAAACTTCTGATCCTGGACGAGCCTACGAACGGCTTGGACCCGCAGGGCATTCGGGAGCTGCGTGATTATTTGCGGCGATTGACGCAGGAGGAAGGGACCACCGTATTCGTATCCAGCCATCTGCTGTCGGAAATGGAGCTGATGTGCGATACCGTCGGCATCATCCGTCACGGCAAGCTGGTCGATATCCGGCAGCTTCGCACGGACGGGGGAGAGCGGATGTTTGAAGAGACGGCATTTACCGTCAGCGACGCGGATACCGCCGCAGCGCTCCTCCAGGACTACCAGGCGACAGCCCGGGAGCATCGCGTCCTTGTTCGCGGTAACCGGGATATGATTGCGGACATCAATGCGGCATTGGTCGAAGCGGGCATACGCGTATATGCCATACAGCCGGTAACCCGGTCGCTGGAGGATCAATTTTTGGAAATGACGGGAGGGAGATCTCTTGTTGAATAACTTTACCCGTCTTGTTGCCAATGAGAATATGAAAATTTACTACCGCGTGCGGACATGGGTCATGCTGGGCATACTTGTCTTATTTAATGCAGCCATGCCTGTCATGCTGTACTTGACGGATGCGCCGATGGATGTCTGGACCGTGTTCAGTTGGACGGAGAGTTTTACCATATACCTCAGCGCGATCTTCACGGTTGTCATCGCCGCGGATATCGTGGCCGGGGAATTTAGCGGGGGCACCATCAAATTGCTGCTGATCCGGCCGTGGAGCCGGGGGAAGATTCTGTTATCCAAATTCGCCGCCTTGTGTCTGTTCGGGCTGCTCTGTGCGGGAGTCACCATGGTGGTGGGCATCGCTGTCTCGATGCTGCTGTTCTCCGGCAATGCCGGATTCTCGGACGGATTTGATGGATCGCCCATGAGCAATTCCCTCTTGCTCCTGCTGACGGATACGATCCAGGTGTTTGTCATTTCGCTGATTGCATTTATGCTCTCCACGGTATTCCGTTCAGGCGGCCTTGCGATTGGATTATCGCTGCTGGTCCTGTTCACCAAGGATATCTTCGGTTTTATCTTTAACCCGGAGCGGTTCGTATGGGCGAAGTATTTGCTCTTTCTTCACACCGATCTGAGCGGGTACATCACCTCGCCCGTCGGGCCGGGAGGCGTTGGGATGGGCTTTTCCGTAGCGATTTTGGCCGTCTATTGCTTACTGTTCATGCTGGTCTCGTGGCTGGCCTTCACCAGGAGAGACGTAGCAGCATAATTCATAACGATGAGAAAAGAGCTCCTTCCGCCGTGTGGGTCACATGGATGAGAAGGGGCTCTTTGATTGTGTCGGCTGTAGGATCCGGCCGAAGCGGATATCGTGTTCGAATTCGGGTGGTCGTCCATACGCCGGGTTAACCTGCTTCCGGACGCTTAAGGGGCAGTGCGGCGTCAATGGATTCCGAGGCTTCCTGAGAAGAGGTCTGCTGGTCCATCCGGCTTGCCCCGTGAAGAAGCCCGCCCTCCATAACGATAAGGGAAGCTGCGTGAACATCCCCGTACATTTGCCCCGTTGTCGTAATCGTCAGTTTATTTTCCGCCGTCACATCCCCATAGACCTTGCCGGCCACGATGACTTCCCGAGCGGAAATATTGGAGCGGGCAATCGCGGCTTCGCCTATGGTGACGCAGCCTTGGCTTTCGATGGAGCCGTTAAAGCGGCCGTCGATCCTCAGGTCATCCTCGCATTGCAGGACGCCCTCCACTTCGCTTCCTGGCCCGATCAGCGTATCGGTCCGCTCCGACGCCCGTTTCTTCTTGTTTTTCTTCTTCATCTGTCATTCCTCCTATTCGAAAATGGATGGTGTGCTTATTGCAGATAAGGCAAAGGGTCAATCGTCTGATTGTTTTTGACGACCTGGAAATGAAGGTGGGGGCCCGTGCTTCGCCCGGAGGAGCCCAGCTTGCCAATCGTTTCGCCCTGCTCGACATGATCGCCTGCCGACACGTCCAGGCTGTCCAGATGCATGTACCACGTCTCCAGACCATTCGGATGCCTGATGACGATATACAGCCCCCGCGCCCCGCTGCGTTCCGCTGCCGTCACCTCGCCGGCACCTGCGGCATAGATAGGATCGCCGGTTTTCCCGGCAATATCGATGCCGGCATGATAGGCCGAGCGGCCGGTAAAAGGATCGCTACGATAACCAAAATTCGAGGTGAGCCGCTTGGAGGTGGTCGGCCATAATGAAGGCGTGCCCTCACGCCTTTCCTGGGTTTCCTGGGCCTGATCCAGCGTACGCGGAATATGCTGCTCCATGCGTGAAATCAGCTGCTGCATGTTCTCGAAATCATCCTGGGTCTCCCTGGCGAGGTTTAACATTTCATTCTCATGAACGGCAATGAATTCACCGCCGACATGCTGCTTATCCTCGTCAGCGATGGAGGAGGTCTGGCCGGACAGGCTGCCGTGCTTCTCAATAAACTGCTGAAGCTCCTGCTCCAGCTGCTGAACGCGCTCCATCTGGACCTTCGTTTGCTCTGCTTCACCCGATAGCTGAATGATCGCTTTATTTAGGCGTTCGATGGCTTCATTCTTATCGGTGACCGTCACTTCCATCTTTAAGGCTTCCAGGCTTTTCAGCGTCAGCTGCTGCTCCAGCCCCGAGATGGTCTGAGCCGACTGGATCTGGAGGGAAACGATCAGTCCGGCGATGGACAAAATAGCGGCCGCGGGCACCGCTATCATCAAAGGTTTGGACAGATGGACCTGTTTGACTGAATGCTGGGCATCCCGAAGCACCAGCAAGGTTAAGCGTTGTTTACGGTGTGCGGTTTTCATGGCATCTCCCTTCCATGCATTATTTATGGTTTACAAGGGCACCCGCTAGACTTGGCCAACTCCTTATCTAGTATGTATTCTATTCTTTCGAAGAACATGTCAAAAATTATTAGATAAGAGAACTTATTCAGTATGGCGCCGCATTGGGTAATTGAATAAATACATATGGAATTGGTCAATGATGTAGTGTAGTTAATTGCTTGTCTTTCATTTCAAACGTTTTGACAAAGGGCTGCTCAATATATTATTCATCGTGAGGAGGCTGCCGATATGGTGTGGCTTCTGGTTGCACTTATTACTTTTATTTTGCAGATGGTTGCGGTGCTGCTGCTTGAGTTTCGAAATCCGTCCAAGGCCGTGGCATGGCTGTTTATTTTATTTTGCCTCCCCTTTATCGGGTTTGTACTCTATTTCTTTGTGGCGCAGGATTACCAGAAGCGATTGAAGATTCGCAAGCGGGGTTCCCGTTTGTTTCAGGAAATCAGGGCGCATTTGTGGGATCGGGCGGCGGTCGTCCGAAGAAAAGGAGATATGAACAATCCCGGCTTTCATCATAATGACCGTTTGTTCAATCTGCTCAATCACTTGTCGGAGAGTCCCATCACGGGCTGTAATCAAAGCCGGGTGTTGACCGATGGGGAAGAGACGTATGAGGCCATGCTGAACGCCATGGAGGAGGCCAAGGATCACATTCACGTGGAGTTTTACATCTTTCGCCATGACCGGATCGGCACGAAGTTTCAGGACGTCATGATTCGAAAAGCGCAGGAAGGCGTCAAGGTGCGCCTGGTTTGTGACGGGCTGGGCAGTTATAAACTCAAGAAAACATTCATTCAACGCTTCAAAGAATCGGGAGTGGAGTTCTATTTCTTCCTGCCCGCAATGGTCTCGATGTTCAGCCGCAGAATCAATTACCGGAACCACCGCAAAATCGTCGTCGTGGACGGCACGATCGGTTTTCTGGGCGGCATTAACGTCGGGGACGACTATCTTGGCGAATATCCGAATATGGGCTACTGGCGCGACACGCATCTGGAAGTAAAGGGGGATGCGGTCTATTTTCTGCAAAATGTGTTTCTGCACGATTGGAAGCTTGCGTCCGGAGAGCGCATTGCGGATTTCGGGCTGTTTCCGGAGCATCAATGCACCGGGGAGGAGCAAGTGCAGATATTGAGCAGCGGACCGGATCTGAACTGGAATGCCATTCAGGAAATGTGCTTCGGGGCGATTTCCGTGGCCAAAGAACGGATATGGATCACCACGCCGTATTTCATTCCCGATGAAGGAATTTATGAAGCCCTGAAGACGGCTGCGGTGAGCGGTGTGGACGTACGGATCATTATTCCGGATCACGCCGATTCCCGCCTCGTCAAGATGGCAAGCTTGTCTTACGTGGAAGAGCTGCTGGCAGCGGGAGTCAAGTTCTACGAGTATGAAAAAGGGTTCATCCATGCCAAGGTGCTCATTGTGGACGAGCTTCTCGGTTCGGTCGGTACGGCGAATATGGATATGCGGAGTTTCTTCTGTAACTTCGAGCTGACGGCCGTGCTGTTTGATCGGCTGCCTATTGAGCGGTTGGTTTCGGATTTTAAGGAAGATCTGCAACATAGCAGGCTTATTGATGCGGAGGCGTTCCGTCAGCGCGGAAGATGGCAGAAAGCGGCCGAAATTATGTGCAGGATGCTGTCGCCATTGCTGTAAAAGTAATATTTTACATGAGATGTGAGAATGACGGAAATCCGAGTAAAAAGCAGGATAAACTGCGAAAAATCTATGTCCCGCTTTTATTTATATGATAGAATATTTATATAGGATCCACTTATAAATATATATTAGCTTGGTTTCATAAAGTTGAACGGGGGAGATTTATGTCAAGTGATGTGAAGATTCTGGCGCAAGTGAAAGCGGAGCAGCAGAAGCCGGAGAATCCCAAGGCAGGCTCAGCGACCTTGAAGCTTCTCCGCCGTCTGGTGTTCTTAACTTTCGGCGCGATTTTGATGGCAGTAGGGCTGGAAATCTTTCTGGTGCCGAACAAGATTATTGACGGAGGGATTACCGGAATCTCGATTATGGTTTCCCATATCACCGATATTCCGCTGGGTGTATTCCTGACTTTGTTCAACCTTCCGTTTTTGTTTATGGGATATAAACAGATCGGAAAAACCTTCGCATTATCCACGCTGTTCGCCGTATTGGTCATGTCCGTCGGCACTTATTTCCTGCATCCCGTCGATCCGATCACGATCGATCCGCTGCTTGCGGCCGTGTTCGGCGGCGTGCTTCTCGGAATCGGGGTCGGCCTTGTTATCCGGTCCGGCGGTTCCTTGGACGGCACGGAAATCGTGGCCATTCTGATCAACAAGAGAACGCCGTTCTCCGTCGGCGAAATCGTGATGTTCATCAACGTATTCATTCTAGGCAGCGCAGGTTTCATTTTCGGCTGGGACCATGCCATGTACTCGCTGATTGCGTATTACCTTGCGTTTAAATTGATCGATATTACCATTGAAGGCATTGATCAATCCAAATCGGTTTGGATTATCAGTGATAAGCATAAGGAGATCGGTGATGCGCTGACCCAGCGTTTGGGACGCGGCGTAACCTACCTCGAAGGCGAGGGCGCTTATTCCGGAGACAGCAAGAAGGTTATCTTTGTGGTTATCACTCGTCTGGAAGAAGCAAAGCTCAAATCCATTGTGGAAGACTGGGACTCCCAGGCCTTCGTAGCCGTCGGCAACATCCATGATGTGAAGGGCGGCCGCTTTAAGAAAAAGGCAATCCATTAATACAATCATTTCAGGCTCCACCCGGTGCGAGAGTTAGCGCGGGCGGAGCCATTTTTTGTTTAAAGTGTATCGGCGTGCAGGCGCAGCGCCTTCTTCTCGCGCACATAATGGCGGATGATTCGCGACATGGCCTGCACGGCGGCGGTTTGACCGACGGCCTGGTTCACGGTTCCGGTGAAATAGAGGCCCGACTCCGGGTGATGGAAGGCAAATGCCCCGGATTGGCCCCAGTGGCCGATGAGTCCGCGTCCCAGACTGAAAGGAGATAGCGGCTGTCTTGAAATGCCGATGCCATAGAAGAAGGGGCCGGGAGCAAACAGGAAGTTCCACTGCCTCTGGAGCTCCCCCAAATCACCCAGCGGAAACAAATCCCCGTTAAAAAAGGATCGCAAAAACGTCATCGTTTCCCTTGCCGTGGAGACGATCCCGCCCTCCGCACCGACTGATGCCATATACAAGGGAAGGTCCAGTCGCTTCTGCTTGTAATGGAACGGAACGGGGGACGCATCCTCCGGGTCATGATAAAAATAGGTTTGCGTCAGCTTGAGCTTGTCGAAGATGTATTCCTGGAATACGGCCTGAATGGATTCGCCCTTGATATTCTCGATGATTTGGCCAAGCAGCCGATAGTTGGTGTCGGAATATTGGGCTTTTTTCTGCTGTCCCGGTTTGAATTTAGGCGTGTTCCTTTTGGCCGCGGCCAGGACTTGGTCCAGGCTCCAAGCTCGATCCTTCCCGGCGATCAGATTCGAGAAGACGGTTCCCGAGAAATAGTCCGGGATGCCGGACGTATTGGACATCAAATGCTGAACGGTGATTTCTTCGCCGTAATCCCGGTTCTTAAACCTGTGGAGCCCGGTCATAATCTCTTCGGGCAGGTGCTTGCCAATGGGATCATGGAGCTCCAGCCGCCGCTCGGCGCGTAATTTCAAGAGTACGGCAGTCACGTACAACTTGGTCACGCTGGCAATGAAATAGCGGTCGTCAGGCTGCATATCACCTCCGCTGCCGACTATGGACAATGACCGCTCCTGGTCCTCGACGCACATCACTGTGCTAAACACATTTCTTTTATTGGCGATTTGAGTCACACATGCATCCAGAACCGCTTGCTTCAGGATTGTTCCCATTGCCGTTCTACCTCCCATGAATCGTAATTTTTCTTTCCTTCAGTTTAGATTCCGTTTCCCTCATGTTTCCGGGCACGCGCAGCACGTATGAACGCTTCAGCGGCTTCGTCCATCATATTCATCATCTGCTCGTCATCCACGTTCTTCGTGAACAGATCGTTTGCCACCATGACGCAGAGACCTGTCTGAAACACCTGCATGTTCAATAAAATAGATTGCAGCTCCTGATCCGAAAATCCGCCGAGCTCCGGATCCTGCCTCATCAATCCGATAACCTCGTCCAGTTGTTCCGGCGTATTCTTCATATGGGGATTGTCCTTCATCATGAGGTCCCGATAAAGCACGGGATATTCCTTGGCAAAGCGGAGACTTGCCATGCCGATATCCCGGAACGGCTGTCCGGATTGCTGCTCCATGATCATTCCTCTGGCCACATGGAAGGCTCTTTCGACGACCTGCTGAAGCAGTTCCTGGACGTCGTTGAAATTGACATAGATCGGCGCGATGGAGCTGCCGAGACGTTCGGCTACTTTTCGGATCGTAATGGACTCGATGCCATCCGTTTTGGCAATGTCGAATGCGGCTAGCACGATATCTTGTTTGGTAAACTTCGTTTTTGGTGCCATGATGTCTACAGCTCCTTAGGTTATTCATATGTAGAACGATCAATATATATCACTTGATATATATTGATTATAATGAGTAATTGGACCGATTTCAATCCGATTCTCATGAAGCGTTCATGGAATCATGATTTGTAAATCCAGTAAAACCCACTTATAATAAGAACATATGTTTGTTAAAATAAAGAATAATGACATAGAGCATGGCAGGTCCAGGGAGGAGGAAGCGAAATGGCTCGTACGCAATATGAACGCATAACCACCAAGCAAACATTAAACCGAGTGAAGGAAGAGCGGATGCCCTTCGATTGGTCCATCAATCCGTATCGAGGTTGCGGACATGGCTGCAGCTTTTGCTACGCCCGCGCATTTCAATCGTTTATCGGGATGGGAGCGGAAGACGAGTTCCAGCACCATATTTTTATGAAGTCGAATGCGGCGGAAGCGTTGGAGAAGCAGTTGTCGAGCGCGGCGAGGAAGTTTAACTATGACATTGAAGCGATGCGGAGATCGATCGGACAGGTGACGATCGGAACGGCAACCGACCCGTACCAGCCGATCGAGGGCAAGGAGACCCTTACGCGGGAATGTCTGAAGCTGCTCGCTAAATACCGCATTTCTACCAGCATTACGACGCGTTCTCCGCTCGTATTGAGGGATTTGGATATCTTGACCCGGATGGAGAACGTGTCCGTCAACATGAGTCTCAACACGCTGAGCGGGGACGTCATCCGGAAGCTGGAGCCGGCATCGCCTCATCCGGAGGCCAGGCTTGATGCGATTCACAGATTATCGGCTGCTGGCATTAGAACAGGCTTGTTTGTGGCGCCTGTGCTGCCCTTTTTGACGGACGAGGAGCCGGAACTGAAGGAGCTCTTGTCCCAGGCAAAGGAAAGAGGCGTTTCCTTTGCGATGATCTCCTTGCTGAGACTGTCGCGCGACGTGAAGAAATGGTACCTCGAAACGCTGAAACACCACTTCCCCGAGGTGGTTCAATCCTACCGCGAGTTATATGGGCAAGGCGCTTATGCGGAAGAGCATTACGTTCGTTCCTTCAAGTCGATGGCGTCCAGGCTGTTGAACGAATATGGGCTGAGCGGATTAACCATGAGGGCACCTGCTGCCGTCAACCGGTCCGGACCGGTTGCAGCCTCGGAGAACGATACATCGGATGAAGGGGCCAACGATCACCCTGCGAGGGAATGGGCTGCTCCTGTACGTCCAAGGAAGCTTCCTCAACCGGCGGCCCCGGTTTCCGGAGAGGAGCTTACTCCCGCTGTTGAGCAGCTATCCTTTCCTTTTTGACGCTGCCTTACCCTTTGGCTTCAGATGCCGGATGACATTCTCGATCGGTTGGGGCGGCAGGGTCTGCAGCAGGTCGCCCTTTTCCCTCAGCCGTTCTTCGATGTTCAGCAGGTGAAACTCCGTGGGAGAAACGTCCTGGCGGACTTCGTCCCACGTGAGCGGCGTGGAGACGGTCCCGAGCCGCCGGGCCCGCGGGGTATAAGGAGCGGCGAGCGTCCTCCCGCTGTAGTGCTGAAGATAATCGAAGTAGATTTTATCGCCGCGGTTCTTCTTCAGCCGCTCGATGGTGAACAGCTTCGGGAACTTCTCCGTCACGTATTGGCCCACGAATTGGCCAACCGTTCGAAGTTCATCGAACGTTACGCCTTCCGGAATCGGAACGATGATCTGCACTCCGGTCGCTCCCGAGGTTTTTGGGACGGAGGACAGGCCCAGGGAGCTCAGCACGTCCCCTACAATGGCCGTCGCCTCCATAATCCGGGGCTCCTCCGGGAGCGTGGGATCCAAATCGATCATCCATTCGCAGGGCAGATGGCTGCCTGCCAGATGCAGGGAAGGGTGAAACTCAAGCGCAGCCAGATTCCCCAGCCAGAGCAGCTCCGGCAGCCCGTTGAGCAGCACGTAGTTAATATTTTCGTGCACATAAGTCTGAACAAAGGGCGGCAGCGGCTCGGGTGCGTTTTTCTGGTAGAAGGATTCGCCTTGGGCTCCGTGCGGATACCGGATGGTCGTGAGCAGCCTGCCCCGGCAGTACCGGAGCAAGAAAGGCGAGATGGCCGCAAGCTTTTGCAAATACATTGCCTTGGTAATGCCGACCTCCGGCCACAGCGGTTTGTCGGGATTTGTAATTTGAATCTCTTGCCCCTCGATCGTCAGGGTGCCTTTAACGGTACGAGCCATATGGTTTACACCCCCTCAATCGATACGAGTTTGGGATGGCGCATCATGCCATCCTGGCTCCACTCGAGAAATGTGACCTGGACTGATAAAGGCTGGCTAAGCCAGGCCAGCTGTTCTTTCTTCAGGTCGGTATGGAGCGTTCTCCATACCGCGTCAGCACGATGGCTTTCGGCATATTGCAGCAGTTTCTTCTTCGTTTGCTCATTGAGCCCCAGGGAAGCCCGGCCGATGTAGTTCCCATCGTCGTCTGCGATGACGAGGCTGGCTACGCGACCTTCCCTGATGATCATGGCGACGGCGGAAGCAGCCATGTTCACGGCAATTTTCTTTTTGTACCAATCCCGATGCTTTTTGCCCTCACGGTATGGCGAGGAGAGGCGCTTCATGACAATGCCCTCCCAACCGCGCTGTTCCGCCCAGTCCCATAACGGTTCGCCTTCAAGAAACAGATCGGCGGTCAGCAGGCCCGGAATGTCGGAAACCGTCTCCTTGAGACGATGATGACGTTCCAGATAAGGCAGCTTGCGCAAGTCCTCGTCGCCATCCACCAAGATATCGAACAGCACATAAGTAAACAGAGGAGCGCTCGTACTGACCGTACGCGAACGCTCCCGCTGAAGAACCTTCTGAAAGACGGGGCGGCCAAGCTCCGGATGAAAATACACGACCTCGCCATCCAGGAGAAGACGCCGATCCTGCAGGACGGATAATGCCTGAACGACTTCGGGGTACAGGGATGTTTTGTCGAGCAGCTTGCGGGAATACAGGGATACGCGGTTCTGGTCAAGCCCGGCCAGAATGCGTACGCCATCCCATTTCAGCTGATAACCCCAATCTTCGCCGGTCGTAATCTGATCCGTCGAGATCGGAGCCATCGGCTCTTTCGGCAGCAAATTTTGCAACTGTCCCATGCGGCTTTAGGATGGGGAATCGGATTTCTTGGATTTGGCCGTCCGGCGTTTCGGCTTTGGTGCATCCGCGTCAGCTTCCCCGCCGCTGACCTTGGCTGCAGGCTCTTTGGCAGCGGTCTTCCGGGTCGTTTTACGCGGCTTCGGCTTGGTGCCCGGGTCCGTTCCGATCGGCTTGACGGCCTCGATGCTGGCCTGAAGGGCCGCCATCAGATCCACAACGTTGGTCTCCTGACGAGCAGGGGCAATCTTGATCTCTTCGCCGGACACTTTGCTGTTGATCAGGTCCAGCAGGCGTTCGCGATAATCATCCGTATATTTTTCAGGGTCAAAGGGAGTCGACAACTGGTCAATCAGCAGTTTGGCCATATCCAGTTCCTTGGCGTTGACCTCGGTTCGCTCAGGCAAATTCGGGACCTGCGAAATCGGCCGGATTTCATCCGGGTAGAAAATCGTCTCGATCGACAGGCATTCATCCAGCACGCGAATCGCAGCCAAACTGCTCTTGGAGCGAATGGCAATTTTGGCGATGCCGATTTTGCCGGACTGCTTCATCGCTTCCAGCAGCAGCCGGTATGCATTGGCACCTGCTTGATCAGGCGAGAGATAGTAGGTCTTCTGGAAGTAGATCGGATCGATCTCGGTCAGATCGACAAAGTCCAGAATGGTGATGTTTTTGCTGTTCGCTTCGGCGAGCTGCTCCAGCTCTTCTTTTTCGAACAACACGAATTTCCCCTTCTCGTACTCATAGCCCTTCGTAATCTCCTCCCAGGCAACCTCCTCTTCACATACCGGACATTTGCGGATGTAGGAGAGCGGGCTGCCGCACTCCTTGTGAATGTACCGCATCGAAATATCCTTGTCTTCCGTAGCCGAGAACATCTTCACCGGCACGTGCACCAGACCAAAGCTGATCGCGCCCTTCCAAACCGTATGCATTCTATGAAACCTCCTATCAAGTTCTAATATGTTTTGGGTATGACCGTGTAGTAAACGCAATAAACGACGACTATAAATTTTTGAACTACCTCTAGTAGTGTGCCCAAAAAAAGACTCTAGTATGAGTTATAGCTCAGGATTGCATAATTAGAACCTGTTTGTGGCATATTGACGATGAACGCTGCCTGTAAAAGGAGGTAATCTTCTCATGATGGAGTCTAGAGAAACCGAAACGTCGGAAGAGATACAGAAGGACAGAGCCTCGGACCATTCTGCATCCGAACCGGTGAACGGCGACATGGTGGATTGGAACAGCCTGACCTCGGAGGAGAGCGAGATCTCTCGGGAATCTACCATGTTCGATATTGACCGGATGATTAACGAAGGCCTTGGCGGTGGCAATGTCACGATGGATAACGGACTGATCGGCCCATCCACCACCGACACGATGGAGGTCGTGGACGAATCGCCAAGAGAACCGGAAGAAGGAGGATCATAACGTATGGAGATGCAGCGCGCCGTGGAGATTTTTAACTCCAAGGATACTTACAAGGTGAACCTGGAAGGGGAGCCAGTCTGGATCGAGCAGATCGATCCGCAGAACGGGATGGCTACCGTTCAGGTTGGTTCCCGTCCGACCAACACGCTGACGGTGAATGTGGACCGGCTGAAGGAAGGCGAATAGCCTGATTAAAGGGGCTTAGCTTCCTTGCAGAAGCTTGAAATGGCATGAAAACACACCTTGTTCGGGTTTCCGTACTGTCGGAAACCGGATAAGGTGTGTTTGGTTTGCGTATAATTTGCCGTTAACGCAGTCCTCTGAAAAATAATTGGATATCGTCCATCAGCAGATCAGGAGCTTCCAATGCGGCGAAATGGCCGCCCCGGTCGAACTCCGACCAGTGCACGATGTTGTATTGGCGCTTGACCATACTGCGGATCGAGAGGTCCTTAGGGAAAACCGCGACGCCGGTAGGTACCGAGGAATACGGTGCCGGCGCTCCCCAATTGCCGGCGCTTTCTTTATAGATTCTTGCAGATGAGCCTGCTGTTGCCATCAGCCAGTAGATCGAGACATTCGTAAGAAGGAGATCAAGGTCTACCGCCTCTTCAGGAAGGCCTGCGGTTGGATCGGTCCACTCCTTAAACTTCTCTACAATCCATGCTAGCTGCCCAACCGGGGAATCCGTTAAGCTGTAGGATAATGTCTGGGGTCTGGTCGCTTGCAAAATGGCGTAGCCGGACCCGTCAAAGCCGCCTCCGGCTAATTCATCATAGCGCAGCTGCTCTGCAGCGGTGAGGTTCTCGGTTTCAGCCGGATCGCCGCTCGGAAACACCGACAAACCATTGCAATGAACGCCAACGATACGCTCTGCGGCAATCCGGCCAAGCTCAGCCGAAACCATACACCCCGTATCCCCTCCTTGAGCTCCATAACGTTCATACCCTAGTCGAAGCATAAGTTCATCCCATGCTTTTGCCACGCGCTCGATATTCCATCCCCGTTCCTTTGTGTGCCCGGAGAAGCCGAAACCCGGGAGGGAGGGAATAACGAGATGGAAAGCGTCGGACGGATTTCCGCCGTACTTGCTTGGGTTGGTGAGCGGTTCAATCATATGCATAAACTCCACGACCGATCCCGGCCAGCCATGGGTAACGATTAGAGGCAGCGCATCGGGTTCAGGTGAGCGAACATGCAGGAAGTGAATGTTTTGTCCATCGATCGTGGTCGTAAATTGTGGGAATTGATTCAACATGGTTTCATATTTACGCCAATCGTACGAATCCTTCCAATAGGCGGACAGCTTCTTCAAGTAAGGAAGCGGCATGCCATAATCCCAGTGGTTATCCTCCAGATCATCAGGCCAGCGGGTACGGCCCAAACGTTCCTTTAGATCCATCAGGTCCGCCTCCGGAATTTGAATGCGAAAGGGAGTTATGGTCGTTTCAGAAAAAGAGATAACGTTCGGTTGATTTGTTCCGTTCATTGTCATCCTCCTATGGTTTTTTATCATGGTTCCTCCGGGTATTGGTTTCACTATAGTGCTTGAACTTTGACTGCATCGTGTCAGTGTTTGAAATTCGTGTAACCCTTTCTTTTTTCATCTCTGCCAATCCAGAAAAACGCATGTTCTTGCAGCGGATTGGGAGGACCGATATAATGAAGATCAAGTATTTTGAGATATGGGCAAACTAAATAAAGGGTGGGTTATCAGTGAATAATGGCCGTACGGAGGGCCGGTTTCGAATGACTTCAAGCAGTCTGGAGGAGACGGAGCAGCTTGCTGCTTGGCTGGCCGCGAGGGCGGAGCCGGGGACCGTCATCGGTCTGGACGGGGATCTTGGAGCAGGAAAAACGGCATTCTCCCAACAATTTGCACGGCACCTTGGGGTGAACGGGGTTGTGAATAGTCCGACGTTTACCATTATTAAAGAATATGAGGGGCGTCTGCCGCTCTACCATATGGATGTATACCGTTTGTCGGTCGATGAGGCGGATGAGCTTGGGCTGGACGAATATTTTTATGGTGACGGGGTTTGTCTCGTGGAGTGGAGCAGCCTGATCACCGAGCTCATGCCGGAGCAGTATCTCCATATCCAGCTAGAAACGACGGGCGAAACGAACCGGATCATCACGCTTTCAAGCCAGGGCGGGCCTTATGGCGAGTGGTGCCGGGATTTGAATGAAAAATGGGGTAGCATGAATGAACAACAATGACAAAAAGCCGCAGCAGCGGTTTTTGGCGCTGGATACGTCGACGGCTTCGCTGGCGGTATCCGTGATGGAGCAGGACAAGCTGCTGTCGGAGGTTAACACGAATGCGGACCGCAACCACTCGGTGCACCTGCATCCCGTGATGGATCAGGCGCTTGCGGAAGCCGGCCTTGGCATGGACCAGGTAGACGGCATTGCCGTAGGAGTGGGGCCAGGTTCCTATACGGGCATCCGCATAGCGGTGACCGCAGCCAAAACATTGGCATGGGCCAATCAGCTTCCGGTCGTCGGGGTATCCAGCCTGCATGCTTTGGCATGGGGGGGCTTGAAATCCGGATGGAGCGAGACGGCGGGAGAAAAGGGAGTCCACTGGGTCGTTCCGCTGCTGGATGCCAGACGGGGACAAGTGTATACGGCATTATTCGCTGCCGATTCAAAACGCCAAGCGGAAGCGCCGGTACGTATGGAGACGGACGGCATCCGCCTGATGCAGTCCTGGGTGGAAGCCATAGAGGAACGAATCGGCAAGCTGCCTGAAGGGGAGCGCCCGGTCTGCATATGGTTTATCGGGGAAGTGGAGCTTCATGCGGAGGCCGCTCGAGGTCTGGAGCCGTGGTTTGGAGACAGGCTCCGGATTCATCCGTACTCGCTGGAGGGCCGCTGGATGGGGTATCTGGGAGCAGCCAGATTACTCGCCGGGGAAGCGGATGATGTGCATACCTTGGTGCCCAATTATACACAGCTTTCCGAAGCGGAAGCGAACCTGCTGCGCAAGCGGTGAAGGGAGCGTAGGATTCGTAATGGACGAGCAGAAGAAGCCGGCGGACGGTGAAGAAGGTTTGTCCTTCCGGCTGATGACCCTGGAGGATATACCGGAGGTTCTCAAGGTGGAGCGCGAAGCGTTTACCGTGCCCTGGACCGAGGAAGCCTTTCATAATGAACTGAAACTGAATCATTTTGCGCGTTATATGATTATGGAATACGAAGGCCGAACCGTAGGGTATGCCGGCATGTGGACGATCGTGGATGAAGCGCACGTCACGAATATTGCCCTGCTGGAGCAGTATCGCGGACGCAAGTGGGGCGATCGGCTGCTGACCGAACTGATGAAGACAGCTGCCTATATGGGGATGGAGAAAATGACGCTCGAGGTTCGGGTGTCCAATCACGTTGCCCAGCGTTTATATATCAAAAAAGGGTTTAAACCAGCCGGTGTCCGGAAGGGGTATTATTCCGATAACCAGGAAGACGCACTCATCATGTGGGCAGATCTGCCCCCTTATCGGGAGGACGATGGCGAGGAAGGAAGTCAAAGGCTATCATGAAGGATGAAAAAATAGACCGGCAGCACAGCTGCATTTTGGCGATAGAAACGAGCTGCGATGAAACCTCGGTTGCCGTCGTAAAGGATGGCTGCGAGGTATTGTCCAGCGTCATTGCCAGCCAGATTGAAACGCATAAAGCATTCGGCGGGGTGGTGCCCGAGGTGGCCTCCCGTAAGCATGTGGAGAGCATTACGTTAATTATTGAGCAGGCCGTAGCCGAGGCCGGGATCGAAATGAAGGATTTGTCGGCGATCGCCGTCACGCAGGGTCCCGGTTTGGTCGGAGCGCTTCTCGTGGGCGTCATGGCGGCCAAAAGCCTGGCCTTTGCGCTGGGCAAGCCGCTGATCGGCACGCATCATATTGCGGGTCATATTTACGCAAACCGCTTTGTGGGCGACATCGCCTATCCTTGCATGGCGCTGGTTGTTTCCGGCGGCCATACCGAGCTGGTCTACATGAAAGACGAGGGCAGCTTTGAGTTAATCGGCAGGACGCGGGATGATGCGGTTGGCGAAGCGTACGACAAGGTGGCAAGGGCGCTTGGATTCCCGTATCCCGGAGGCCCACATGTCGACCGAATGGCCTTGGAAGCCGAGGAAGTCGTGGATCTTCCCCGCGTATGGCTGGAGCCGGATTCTTATGACTTTAGCTTCAGCGGTTTGAAATCGGCTGTATTAAATGTCGTCAATCAGAGCAAAATGCGTGGAGAGGACGTTCGGACGGAAGCGATAGCCCGGGGCTTTCAGGAATCCGTCGTGGAGGTGCTTGTGGAGAAGGCGGTTCGCGCGGTCAAAGCATACGATGCCAAACAGCTGCTGCTGTGCGGGGGCGTAGCCGCCAATCGCGGACTTCGTCAAGCATTGTCCGAGCGGTGCGGGCAGGAAGGAATCCCGCTGACGATCCCGCCATTTCAATATTGCACCGATAACGGAGCGATGATTGCGGCCGCGGCGCATTTGAAATGGAAGCGGGAGAGCTTTACGCCGCTGGATATGAAGGCTGATCCGCAAATGTCGCTGGAATTTTGGGCTGAACATTAAGCTAAAGCTTCTTGACACGTCTCTGTCCAGAACGTATAATCATGATCAAATTCCAGAATGTTGAAACGCAAAGAACAGGACCAGTAAGGTGAACCTTGGATGAAGAGAGCTGCGGGACGGTGCAACGCAGACGACAGGAGCCTGAACTCACCTGGGAGCGGAGCAGGGGAACCTCGCGCAATGAAATGCCTCTAAGGCAGAGATGACATTGCGGAGCTTGACCTTGCTACGGGATGGCCTCCGTGAGAACGGCTGCGCACAAATCCTTTGTGATTTGGCGCTGGAGGGGGCTTTAAGGTCCGGGTTTGCAATGACCTAGGATTTAAAGTCAACAAGAGTGGTACCGCGATAGGATAGCCTGTCGTCTCTTGCATAAGAGATGGCAGGCTTTTTTGCATGGTGAGGCAGCGGGAACTCGGATCAGGCAGAAGGCGTATAACAACGAAGAAGTGCTTAAAGAGTTAAAGATACCCGGTAAAGGGAGCCGGATATCAGGAAGCTTTTGCATAACAGCATATCGTATAAACGCGATGAACGGGAGCAGTAGAAGGGAGCTGTCTACAGAGAGCTGCGGTTTTGGTGCAACGCAGCGGCAGCAAGCTTCGAATCTCGCCCGGGAGCGGAAGAGGGAACGTCTGCAGGTCGGATGATTTGATCGATCCGGATCGAATGCCAAGAATGCAGATAGGACTCTCTTACGGCGTTCCTCCGTCATCGGGAAGTCCATTCTCTTCATGACCCGGCCGGCATGAGGAGATCATGGACGGTGAGTGGACACGTGCGTGCGTCAGCATCGCTGAACAGCATGGCGTGTCAATTAGAGTGGTACCACGGAGGGTCTTTAGCCCGTCGTCTCTTATGATATAAGAGATGGCGGGCTATTTTGCTGCCGGCAGCAGCAGGGTGGGAAGCGGACGCAAGTCGACGTGCGGACGTGCATTGAACATAACCAGTTGGATAGAACAACGGAATCCAATCGAATGAAAATCAGGGTTGTACCCTAACGAAGGAGGAATATCGGAAGATGAATGAATCCAAGAGAACGATCCGAATTTTCGATACGACATTGCGGGACGGAGAACAGGCACCAGGGGCAAGTCTCCAGCCCGAGCAGAAGATGGTGCTGGCCGGAAAGCTGGCGGAATTGGGCGTTGACGTGATGGAGCCCGGGTTTCCGGTGTCCAGTCCCGGAGAGTTCGCCGCTGTGCAGGCCATTTCAAGGCAGCTGCAGCAGGTGGAGATTTGCGGGTTCGCGCGAGCGGTGAAAGGGGATATTGATGCGGCCGTCAAGGCAACCCAGGATGCGGCGAGAAGGCGGATTCACCTGTTTATTTCCTCTTCCGACATCCATCTTCGCCACCAGCTGCGCATGAGCCGTCCGGAAGTCGTGGCAAGGGCGCGTGAAATGACGGCTTATGCGAGGCAATTCAGCGATGTGGTGGAATTCACGGCGATGGATGCTTCCCGAACGGGCATCGACGACCTGATCGAGATGGTGGAGGCCGTTATCGAAGAGGGAGCCACGATCATCAATCTGCCGGATACGGTCGGATATGCGCTTCCGAACGAATACGGCGAGATGTTCCGGCGCGTGCGGGAAGGCGCCCGAGGCGGGAAGAGGGTCGCCTACAGTGCCCACTGCCATAACGATCTCGGTCTAGCCGTGGCCAACAGCCTGGCCGCGATCGAGAACGGCGCGAGTCAAATTGAGGTCACCGTGAACGGGGTGGGCGAACGTACAGGCAACTGCGCGCTGGAAGAGCTTGTCATGGCTCTATCTACCCGGGGTGACATGCTGCGGGCAGAGACGGGCATTACGGCCGAGAAGCTGTACGAGGTATCCCGCCTCGTCAGCGGTGCGATGCATTTTCCGATCGCCTTCAATAAGCCCGTGGTCGGCCGGAACGCCTTCCAGCATGAATCCGGCATTCACCAGGACGGTCTTCTGAAGGATCGTAGCACCTACGAGATTATGGATCCGGAGAAGCTGGGCATTCCGCGAAGCATGATCGTACTGGGCAAGCACTCCGGCCGCCATGCCCTGAAGGACCGCTTGGCCCGTTACGGTGTCCGGCTCGAGGGAGCCGAGATGGAATCCCTGTACGATACCTTCAAGGAAACGGCTGACCGTCAAAAGGTGGTCAGCGATGATCAGCTGCTGCAGATGGTCAGCCGCACATTGGGCAAGCCGGCACAGGTGTACGAACTGTCCGAGGCGCAGGTCATTTCCGGCACGGGAAGCAGCAGGGTTGCCGCGGTTACGCTGCGCCAATTGAGCGAGCAGACGGAAGCCACCTACTCCAGCGTGGCGGACGGTCCCGTGCAAGCCGTCATATCGGCGATCAGCCAAGGAATCAGCAGCGACATCCGGTTTGGCGATCTGGAGCTGCATTCTTTAAGCAGCGGCGAGGACGCGCATGCCGAAGCGGCGGTAACGGTGGAGAAGGCCGGCAAGATCTTCCGCGGCACGGCCGTGCACCAGGATATCGTCATGGCCGCAGGCTTGGCATACGTTGCGGCATGCAACTCGGCGTTAATGTCGGTTTAGGCATCGAAGCGATTAAGGGACCTCAGCTGCTTACATTTACTTAGATTGGCACAAGCGACCTTCAACCCGAACGGGGAAGGTCGCTTTTTTCCAAAATAATAAAAGGTAGGCCCTATATAGGAGCTAAATATATAGAACATCAAACTCTGTCAAGTTGTGAACAACGTTATCCACATATTCGCCAAAAAATGTGCATAACCGAGAAAAATGTCGATAAATCGGTCTTTTGCAAGACGCTGAAAAGAGGGGACAGGATTTTCAAATTTCCCGGTGGAAACTGTGGATAATGTGAATAACTTAGTGGATAAAGCTGGATATAGGACCGGGGATCCGCGTATAACAACAAAAAAATGGCCATTTCGGCCATTTTCATGATAAACTTATGCACCATTCCTGGGGATAAGTTTGTGTATAAACGTAAATCTTCATTTGAAACACTTTTGTGAATTTTTTAGGCTTCCAGCAATGACTCCCATTCGGCAAATATTTGCTCAAGCTGACTCTTTTTCTCCTCTAACGACTGCTGCCGTTCTTGGAGCGCCATATAATCCTGATAGATCTCCGGCAAGGTCATTTCGGTTTCCAATTGGGTAATGTCCGATTCCAGGACATGAATTTGCTCCTCCAAGCTGGCAAGCCTGCGCTGACGGTTTCGTTCCTCCCGTTTCGCCTGCTTCTCGGCTTCGAAGGAAACGGCCCCTTGCTTCTCAGGCAGAGCCTCGGCTTTCCCTTCCTGTTTCAGGGTGTGGCGGGCAAACGGCTCGGATGGCTCGTTGTCCATATCAAGAATTTCCTGCTTTTTCTCCGTATAGTCGTCATAATTACCCAGGAAATGTTGAATGCCGTCCGGATGAAGCTCGATGATGCGTTCCGCCATTTTATTAAGGAAGTAACGGTCATGGGATATGAACAATAAAGTGCCCTCGTAATCCATGAGTGCCGATTCCAGCACCTCTTTCGCAAACAAGTCAAGATGGTTCGTCGGTTCGTCCAAGATGAGCATGTTGGCTTCCAGAAGCATGAGCTTGGCAAGCGAGACGCGTGCTTTTTCCCCGCCGCTTAAGGAGCTGATCTTCTTGAGGACATCTTCGCCGCTGAAGAGGAAATTGCCCAGAACGGTACGAATGCGGGCTTCCTCCATATGCGGATAGGTGCCCCACAGCTCTTCCAGGACGGTGTTGCTTGGGTTCAGCTCGGATTGCTCCTGATCGTAATAGCCGATCTTCACTTTTGTACCCCATTGCAGCGACCCCGCCGTAGGCTTCATGGTACCGATCAAGCATTTCAGGAGCGTCGATTTGCCCACCCCGTTGGGTCCGATCAAAGCTACGGTTTCCCCGCGGCTGAGATCAAAGGAAACTTGCCGAAACAGCGGTTTGTCCTGCTCGAACGCAAGCGACAGATCACGTACGTGAAGGACGTCTTTCCCTGACATATACTCGGCTTCAAAAGAAAAATGAGCTTTCTTGAGATCGCCCAGCGGTTTGTCGAGCCGCTCCATTTTATCCAGCGCTTTGCGGCGGCTCTGCGCACGCTTGGTCGTAGAGGCCCGTACCAGGTTTCGCTGAATGAAGTTCTCCATGCGGGAGATCTCGTCCTGCTGCTTCTCGTATTGCTTCAGCTGGGATTCGTATTCGGCTGCTTTCAGCTCAATATACCGGCTGTAGTTGCCGGTATATTTTTTGGAATGGCGGCGTTCGATCTCCACGATGGTGGTCACGAGCCGATCCAGGAAATACCGGTCATGGGATACGACGAGCAGCGAGCCGGAATAACCGCGCAAATAATCCTCCAGCCAGGTGAGGGTTGCGATATCCAGATGGTTGGTCGGTTCGTCCAGCATCAGCAGGTCGGGTGCCTGCAGCAGTATTTTTGCAAGGGCCAGCCTTGTCTTCTGCCCGCCGCTTAACGTGGCAATGGACGTATCCGGTGAAAAGCTGCCGAATCCCATGCCGTGCAGCACGCTGCGTATGCGTGTTTCGATCTCATATCCGCCTTGATCCTTGAACCAGTCCGAGCGGACCGCATAACGATCCAGAAGCTCCTGGTATTTCTTCGGATCTTCGCTCGACTTCGGGTCGGCGATTTGCTCCTCCATCTGACGAAGCTCACGCTCCATCTCCAGCAGGGGAGTAAAGACATCCAGCATCTCGTTCCATATGGAGGAATCGGACTGAAGCCCGCTGTTCTGGGCAAGATAACCGACGGTGGTTTCCTTGGCTTTGAAGATTTGTCCGCCATCATAGGACATCTCGCCGGCCAAAATTTTAAGCAGCGTCGATTTCCCGGCTCCATTGACTCCGACGAGGCCGATTCTTTCGCGTTCAAGGACTTGCAGATTGATCCCGTCCAGGACGGGCGTAACGCCATATAATTTCGTAATGCCATTGGCTTGCAGCAGCATGTTATGTGAAACCTCCATCTTTCTATATGATTCTTCCATTAATTCTTCATTATAAGAAAAAACGACTTCCGACGTACATGCTCCGACAGAACGCGCGTAGACGCTGTTTTATGGCAATCTGAATGATCGTGTGCTTTGGAGTTTATGCGTTTCTTCTATCTTAAATTAAGTGTACATGAAAATGACCGAACAATCGACCATGATTGGCGACTTCCGTCATTCTTGGCTAAAGGAAGGAACAGTGGTAAACTAAACTTAATTATAAGCGTGAGAGGAAAGATCACGTGTGAACCCTGAGGAAGATTTGAAGCGGGCATCCGCAAAAGCCGCCCTGCGCAAAACGATGGCATTGCGAAGGGACGAGTTATCAGAGGAAGAGCGGGCCAAGCGGTCGAAGCAAGCCTGCGCGTTTGCTGCGGAGGTCATGGACCGTCTCCATCTTCAGAGCATGATGATTTATGTTCCCTTTCGCTCCGAGCTGGATTCCCGGCCTCTTATCGAATGGGCATGGAAACAGGGGATCCAGGTTATCGTTCCACGGAGCTTGACCCAAGACCGTTCGATGGAATTGTATAAGCTTCAGGCATGGGACGAGCTGGTTTCCGGCGCTTACGGCATTTCGGAGCCTGATCCGTTGCGGTCGCAAAAATGGAATCATCCGGGACCGGATATCGTCTGGGTCCCCGGGCTTGCGTTTGACAGAATGGGCGGAAGGCTTGGATACGGAAGCGGTTATTATGACCGGCTGTCGGACAGGCTTAACCAGGGAGCACAAGCCAACGCTCGTCGGATCAAGAAGCCCTTGTGGGTGGGGATCGGTTACGAGGTTCAGGTCTTGGAACAAGTTCCTATGGAAGAACATGATAGGGTATTGGACGGTTTGGTTACGGAACAGGGGTATAACGTGAAGACCAGACCTGCAGCGGAGGGATAAGAGATGGAACTGAGTCATTTTAATGACCAAGGCAGAGCACGAATGGTGGATGTCAGTGATAAGGATGTAACCGCCCGGACAGCGGTAGCGAAGACAACGGTCCGTATGCATCCGGATACGCTGGCCCGCATCCAGGAGGGGAAGATCGGCAAGGGAGATGTGCTTGCCGTGGCACAGGTTGCGGCCATTATGGCGGCCAAGAACACGTCGAACTGGATTCCGATGTGTCATCCGCTGCCGTTGACCGGCGTGAACGTGGCGTTCAGCGATAACGCCAAAGACGAGTTATATATAGAAACGACCGTGAAAACCACAGGCAAAACCGGTGTTGAAATGGAAGCTTTGACAGCTGCTTCAGCCGCTGCGCTTACGGTCTATGACATGTGCAAGGCCCTGCAGAAAGACATGATCATCGGCCCTACCCTGCTTGTAAGCAAAACCGGCGGCAAGAGCGGGGATTACATACAAGAAACGACATAGCATAGATACAGGAGATTCGGACGAGTGGGAAGGAGAGAGGGCAGATGGTGTGGAAAACGGCGATCCTGACGGCGAGCGATAAAGGCTCGCGGGGGGAACGCGAGGATACGAGCGCTCAAGTGATCCGGGAATTGGTGGAGGAAGAGCTGAGCGGTGAAATCATCGAATACCGGATCGTACCGGACGAGCAGGACGAAATTATCGCGGCATTGATCGAGCTTACGGATTATTATCAAGTGGACCTTGTCCTCACGACAGGCGGTACGGAGCTGGCGGTGCGGGATGTTACGCCCGAGGCGACCAAGCGGGTCATCGAACGCGAAGTGCCCGGCATTGCGGAAGCGATGCGTGCTACCGTTATGCAGAAGAATCGGAGCGCGATGCTGTTTCGTGGCGTATGCGGCGTCCGCGGCCGTACCTTGATTGTCAATCTCCCGGGCTCTCCCAAAGGCGTGCACGAGAATCTGGCCGCGGTCATGGATCAGCTTCCGGAGGCACTGTTGATGGTAACGGGGCAGTATCGCGAGCAGCTCTAACGAGTACCTTATTAGATAATTATGTAAATAAACTGTCACGTTTCTGGACTGTATATGTGATTTACATTATGGTATGATGGCGGTATATGAGCTTGTTTCACTGCTGGAGTCGGATGATTTTCTTTAGTTAAAAACCTGTTGCAGCTGCAAGGCATGATGGATTAATGTCATCCTGAAGTCCTTTTGAAGGCATTAAGCAGGACGAGGAGGAGAACAGATATGAGTACAATTGGAGTGCCGGGCATTATTTTGCTCGTTATTTTGGCGCTGCTCTTGTTCGGACCGAACAAACTTCCTGAACTGGGACGTGCGGTCGGAAGAACATTCCGTGAGTTTAAGGACGGTGCGCGGGAGATTATCGCTGACGATGCACCGGCGAAGAAGAAAGAAGAGGCTCCCCAGCAAGCCGTTGCCGCTGAGCCAGCCAAGATTGAAGACAAGCGTCTTCCGGAATAGAATTAAAGCAAGGCTTGAAGTCCCTTCCTTCGGGAGGGATTTTGTTTTGTCAGGGTCACATACAGGGTGGTGGTTAACTTGTCGGAGCAAGTGAAAGATATGGCGCTTGTGGAGCATTTGGGCGAGCTTCGCAAACGAATTATAATCGTGCTCGTGGTATTCGTAGCAGGACTGGTCGGGGGGCTTTTCGTTGCGGACCCGATCTATCATTATTTGACGGCGGCCGAAGAAGCCAAGAACTTTGAGCTGCATGCCTTCTCTTTTTGGGATGGCATCGGAATCTACATGAAAATCGCCGCCATTTTCTCGCTCGTCATTTCCGTTCCGCTGATCTTCTATCAGCTCTGGGCGTTCGTTAAGCCGGGGCTGCGCAAAGAAGAACAGAAAGCGGCCATACGTTACGTGCCGTATGCGTTTGTTCTGTTCATCGTCGGGATCACGTTTGGTTATTACATCGTATTTCCGATGACGCTGTCGTTTACCACGGCGATCACGCAGGGCATGGGGCTTCAGGAAACCTACGGCATTACCAATTACTTGAATTTTATGTTCAATCTCGTATTGCCGCTGGCCTTGCTGTTTGAGCTTCCGCTTGTGGTGATGTTCTTGACGAGAATTCGCATTCTGAATCCGCTGCGGCTTCGCAAGATGCGCAAGGTCGCGTATTTCGCGCTGGTCTTTATCGCGGTCGTCATCACGCCGCCGGACTTTATATCGGATTTCCTGGTCACGATTCCGCTGCTGCTTCTATATGAATTCAGCGTGTTTCTGTCTTCCGTGATCTATCGCAAGCAATTAGAGGCGGACATGGAACGGGACAGCCGCTACGTAAGGGCAGACGAAGAGGACTGACCGTATTGTTTTTTGCAAAACAAGAGATCCTTTAAGAATAAAAACAACCCGCAAACTTCACTCCTCGGGAGTATGGTTTGCGGGTTGTTTTTTGTCCAATGAATGATGGATTAGAAATTAGTGTTCATCATTGCCTCAGTCTTCTTTATGGGAATCATGTCATGGCGGCGTCCTAACCTTCATCTTGCGCATATCTCGCCAGAGCCAGCGCTGCGGTTTCTTGCATTCGGGCCTGCAGCGTGCTTCCTTCCACGACTTTCACCCTCAGGCCGAGAAAGCGAATGCGCGAGAGCAGAAATTCGCACTCATCCTCCAAATAGCAGACCTGAATGCGGTAGGTATCGGAAGCTTCATCATAATGCACCGTTTTGTCAAAGCAGGAAAAGGCGTAAAGGATCCGCGACAATTCCCCGTTGTACCGCCGGTGGATTTCAATGATCGCTTGCTTTTTCTGTTTTTCCATCAGCTTTTGCAGCCGTTCCTTTATGCGATCGATCCGGAAGGAGGGGAGCGAAGTCCCTTGTATATATAAAATATGATCGAGTTTCGTGTACATGAGTCCTCTTCGGCTTTTGCTGTACCAGATCAGCATCCATTCCCGTTTGATCATGGAGTACTCCAGTTTGTAAGGGAAACCGGACTGATTGCTGCGCGCTTCTCCATGCTTCGTGCGGTAGCTTAGGCGAAAGCCCTGATCCTGCATGATCATTCTGCGCAAGGTTCGAAGATGCGGATGGTAAACGCTTCGTTCCTGTCCCTTGGCTTTCTCCAGAATGATCCCTTTCATCTCGGCACCGCTATGCTCCATGTGGAGGAGCTCCTTGAGCCGGTCCAAGGTGCCGGGCGTAAAGGCGTTTGCCGCCTCGGGGTGCACCAGCATCATTTTCAGCCATCCCCGTTCCTGAGCGGTAATGGCAATCGAGTCGGTTTCCTCAAGCCTTGTTATGATCTGGTAGTTAAATATCTTCTCGAATGGATTCTGGCTCATAATAAGCGGCAATCTCCTTCCATTCCTTAATGAACTCCTGCCGAAGGGAGCGTGGCTGGAGCACCTCGCAGCTGGAGCCGAAGCTGCGGAGCCAAGGCTTAATTTCGCTGGTGCCGTTCACTTCAATTTCGTATAAGAACGAGCTCTCGGATTCCATGGTAACGGTCCCCCATTGCCCTTGCGCCTTGACCCGGTTCAGCACGAAATTCACTTTGCCGCCCTCCGGGTTAAAGAATCTGGCCACGACCTTGGTGGGATTACGGGTATCGGTAACCCAGCTGTGCTCGAATTCGGCCAGCGTTTCCATGAGTCGCTGTTGGAATATTTCTTCTTCAACCACTTCGCCTTCTTCGATTTGAGTCAATCCTTCCATGCGAAACTTCATGAGGCCCTGTCTGCCGTTATGACCGATCAGGTACCAACGGCCGTATTGATGGTCATAGATCACGCGCAGCGGAAGCACCGTTTCCCGAAGCCCTTTGGATTCCCTATGGAACAGCGGATTCGTGTTTCGGGAAGCATAGCGTGAAGAGCTTTTTGGCGATAAATACAGGAAACAAAGCCTCGCCCTTTTGGTGATCGCCTGAAAAATGGTGTGCAGATGTGCCTCATCCAATATGCGTGAATGGTAATGATACTTATAAATATAGGCCGGGTCCGAGTGTGCGGCGATGTCACGATTACGCAGGGCCCTCTTTAAATTGTCTCGAAGCATATACCCCTGAACAGAGGGGAGCTGCGTGTTCGACATGACGTCCACATAATCGTAGAGATCAAGAAGCTCGTCATCCGACAACGAATCGATGAGGTCACGGGCGCCCCTGTAACGGTACGGCCGTTCTGCGCCTGTCCTCACGATGACTCCGACTTCTTCCAGGTATTTGAGATCCCCGCGTATCGTCTTCTCATCGGGCAGTGTTTCTCCGTCCGGGAATTGATCGCCGCAGCGTTCGATGAGTTCCTTCGCGGTTAACTGCTGATGCTGCAGCTGGGTGAGGATCATGGATAGCCTCAAGCTTTCCGATGCTTTGAGCGATTTGCCGCGGAACAGCAGCAGCAGGAGCGGATCAGCGGTTTCATAGTATGAATAGCGCAGACCTTCGGAGAGGGTAAGACTTTGTTCTTCGGCGAGCTGCGGCTGAAGCGATTCAATTTTATTTTTTAAATTTCGGAGCGTTTTGTCATAGGTATGTACTGAAATGCCAAGGCGATCAGCCAGTTGTTGCCGGTTGTATGCGCCGCCGGCCAGCGCCAGAATACGAAGAAATTGGATTTCTTTATCGAAGCTTTCCCGAGCCATGGCGCCCTCCTTCAAATCATATATTAGATTGTACGCGATCCAGTCTGTAACTATTGTAGCAAGGATAGGGAACCGCATAAAGGAAGGATATTGTAATATCAATTTGTTATCGCCATACTTTTGCCCTGTTGAAATAGGAACGCATGGAAGACAATAAGGATATCGGAAATTTACACGGCAACTACAGAAGGAGAGATTCCGGATATGAATATAACGCAGGAAATGAAATCGACGATTCAACAAGAACTTGAGCGGATTGAGCGGGAGGAAGGGGTCCTAATCCTGTATGCCTGCGAATCAGGCAGCAGGGCCTGGGGTTTCCCGTCGACGGACAGCGATTACGACGTAAGGTTTATCTATATCAGACCCGTGGAGTGGTATTTATCGATCTTCGACAAGCGGGATGTGATTGAACGGCCAATCAACGACAGGCTGGATATGAGCGGTTGGGATTTGAAAAAAGCATTGGGGCTTTTTCGCAAGTCGAATCCGCCCCTGCTTGAATGGCTGGAGTCCCCCATCAAGTATAAGGAGACGCTCGGCATCGCCCAGCAAATCCGAAGCATATCTCCGCTTGCCTTCTCGCCTAAATCTTGCATGCACCACTACCTGAACATGGCCAAAGGCAATTACCGGATGTATTTGCAAGGGGGAGACGTTAAGATCAAAAAATATTTCTATGTACTGCGTCCGATCCTGGCATGCGACTGGATTCAAACCTACAACGAGATGCCTCCCATGGAATTCGAGCTGCTGACGGATCGCCTATTAGATCAGGGAAGTGCGTTGAAACAGGAGATTGATCAATTGCTTCTTCGCAAACGTTCGGGTGAAGAGATGAATATTGAACCGAAGCTTCCTATCATTAACGCATTCATTGAAGAGAAATTGAACGATTATGAGCAGCTGGCCAAGAATCAGAAACATCAAGACATGGATCTGGATCAAATGCTGGATGATTTGTTTCGGAACGCGCTGGTTGAAGCATGGGGAACCGGCGGACGGCAGTTATAGGCCAATTTGGCAATTATTCAGCTCACATCAACGAATCCGCAGTTTTATGAAAGATGAAACCTTTCTGCGGAAGGGCATGCTTCGGGCTGTTTTGTTCTGCTGAATGATGACTAGATCTATGGTTCCATTCGTGTAGTGTTCCTAAAGCCTCAGGCATATTTTGGCTGGTCATGGATACAATGGTGAAGGGGGTTTAGGGACAACCTCTCCCTAAGTCCGGATTGCAAAAAAATGATCAAAAATTCATGCAAAGGACTTGAAATTTTAAGACAACTTGAGTATCATAAAATTGGTTGTTAGCACTGAGGGTTGTCGAGTGCTAATACATAAAGCTTTGAAAAAAGCATCACAACATATTTAAAGGAGGCTATTTTTTCATGATCAGACCTTTAGGTGAACGCGTATTGGTAGAACCGATCGAACAAGAAGAAACTACGGCATTCGGGATTGTACTTCCTGACTCTGCTAAAGAAAAGCCGCAAGAAGGTAAAGTTATTGCTGTAGGCAGCGGCTCCCTGAAAGACGGCGCACGTGTACCTTTGGAAGTTAAAGAAGGCGACCGCGTTATTTTCTCCAAATACGCTGGAACAGAAATCAAATACGAAGGTAAAGAATATTTGATTATGAAAGAAAGCGACATCCACGCGATCTTAGGCTAATGAAAGCCTGAATATATCCTGTTTTACCATTCCATAATCCACTAGGGAGGTATGTAATACCATGGCAAAAGACATTAAGTTCAGTGAAGACGCCCGTCGCTCCATGCTTCGCGGTGTAGATGCTTTGGCAAATGCAGTTAAAGTAACGCTCGGACCGAAAGGCCGTAACGTGGTTCTTGAGAAAAAATTCGGAAGCCCGCTCATCACGAATGACGGCGTAACCATCGCTAAAGAAATCGAGCTGGAAGATGCATTCGAGAACATGGGTGCTCAGCTCGTTAAAGAAGTAGCTACCAAAACCAACGATGTTGCCGGTGACGGTACAACAACGGCAACGGTTCTGGCACAAGCCATGATCCGTGAAGGTCTGAAGAACGTTACAGCTGGCGCAAACCCAATGATCATCCGCAAGGGTATCGACAAAGCGGTTAAAGCAGCCGTAACCGAGCTTGCGAATATCGCGAAAGAAGTGAAAAACCATCAGGAGATCGCTCAAGTCGCTTCCGTATCCGCAGCTGACGAAGAAGTAGGTCAACTGATTGCAGAAGCAATGGACAAAGTGGGTAAAGACGGCGTTATCACCGTTGAAGAATCCCGCGGCTTCTTGACGGAGCTTGAAGTAGTAGAAGGTATGCAATTCGACCGCGGCTACATCTCTCCATACATGATCACCGATACGGATAAAATGGAAGCCGTTCTTGAGAATCCATACATCCTGATCACCGATAAAAAAGTAACCAACACGCAAGAGATCCTGCCGATCCTTGAAAAAATCGTACAGCAAGGCAAACCGCTCGTACTGATCGCAGAAGACATCGAAGGCGAAGCGCAAGCGATGCTGATCGTGAACAAACTGCGCGGAACGTTCAACGCTGTTGCTGTTAAAGCTCCTGGCTTCGGCGACCGTCGCAAAGCCATGCTGCAAGATATCGCTGCATTGACTGGCGGCCAAGTGATTACGGAAGAGCTCGGCCTCGACCTGAAAACGGCTTCCATCGATCAATTGGGTACCGCTCGTCAAGTGCGCGTAACCAAAGAGAACACGATCATCGTGGATGGCGCTGGCAACAAAGAAGATATCGATGCTCGCGTGAAGCAAATCCGCAACCAATTGGAAGAAACGACTTCCGATTTCGACAAAGAGAAACTGCAAGAGCGTCTGGCTAAATTGGCTGGCGGCGTAGCGGTTATCAAAGTCGGTGCGGCTACTGAGACGGAATTGAAAGAACGCAAACTGCGCATCGAAGATGCCCTGAACGCAACTCGCGCTGCGGTTGAAGAAGGTATGGTATCCGGTGGTGGTACAGCGCTCGTTAACGTATACAACGCTGTTGCTGCAGTTCAAGTTGAAGGCGACGAGAAAACAGGCGTGAACATCGTTCTGCGCGCTCTGGAAGAGCCGATCCGCACGATTGCAGCTAACGCTGGCCAAGAAGGTTCCGTCATCGTAGAGCGTCTGAAAAAAGAAGAGATCGGCATCGGCTACAACGCGGCTACCGATACTTGGGTGAACATGTTCGAAGCAGGTATCGTTGACCCTGCCAAAGTAACGCGTTCCGCTCTTCAAAACGCTGCATCCGTTGCGGCCATGTTCCTGACAACCGAAGCGGTTATCGCTGACAAGCCAGAACCAGAAAAACCAGCTATGCCTGACATGGGCGGCATGGGTGGAATGGGCGGCATGATGTAAAACGGGCTCTGATCCCTTGATTTATAAGGGCTTGTGAGTGTGGGGAAGGCCATTTCCCCACATATTCCCCACATAAGGTAACATGATTAGAGGCTTCTCATGAGTTCACTGAACTTGTGGGAAGCTTCTTTTTTCATGGTCTTTGTTACGTGTGTATAGACATTACGAGTGGTGTCATCGTCCTTATGTCCAAGACGTTCCATAACGTATCCAAATATTTGGGAATAGCAATCCATGAGAAATCTGTTCACATGTCTCAAGCTAAAATATAGTTCGTGAACAACGAAAAACGCAAGTGCGGAAGGATTAACCAAGTCGTGGAAATAAAGAAAAATAATTTGGGACTTATCTTCGCGGGACTGATGCTGGGCTTGTTTATTGCGTCCGTCGACAATACCTGGTACATGCCTGTATTACTCTTGCTATCGTACAATCAGACAGACGGATAGCATTGAAAAAAAAGGAGAATGAAAATGAGAAAAGTAGTTGTATCTGAGTTTGTATCGCTGGATGGCGTCATGGAGAATCCGCAGTGGACGATCCAATTCCGTAGTGAGGAAACAAAGCAATTCAAGTTCGATGAACTGAAAGCAAGCGACGCTCTTCTGCTTGGACGCGAAACGTATGTTAATTTTGCAGCGGCTTGGCCTAATTTGATCGAGCAGGAAGGGGAATATGGCCGGATGATGAACGGTTACCCCAAGCACGTGATTTCAACAACCCTGGAAAAAGTGGAATGGAACAATTCTTCGCTGATCAAGGGCAATATCACGGAGGAAATATCCAAGCTGAAGCAGCAGCCTGGTAAGGATATCTTGGTATTTGGCAGCTGCGCGCTCGTTCAAACGCTGATGCAGCTTGACCTCATCGACGAATATCGGCTCATGGTTTTCCCAGTTGTGCTTGGAAACGGAAAACGTCTCTTTGGAGAAGGGATCGATAAGAAAGTGCTGAAACTGGCGGAAACAAAGACATTCGGTTCAGGTGTCGTTGTTCTGACTTATCTTCCGGCAAGATAAGATTGATCAGGAAAACAACTACGAGCTTGCGGGAAAACCGTCTTTCGGCAACATGGCGTGATGCTGACGGACTGAAAACTAATGACCAGTTACTGACTTGAACTGCGTAGGTCATGAAAACCGTCAGGGAAGTTTGCCCTGACTTTCCTTTTGAGTTTGGAGGATATCCGAAACGGCTGTTTTTTGTTCATCTAACGGGCATTTTAACAAAGGCAGCTTATACAATCTCCCTATAGGAGATGATTCCGATGGTTGAGATAATTAAATGCCAGTAGCCTCACCCCACATCCCCCACACATTTCCCCACATAGTCATTTTTACTCGATAATATTCCATGGAATCAACAGACCAAAAACCTTGATACACCGGACTTTTTAACAATGTGGGAAATAGGAAACCGCCCAAAAGCATGGGCGGCATGATGTAAGTCAGGCTTTAAAAACCTTAATACCGCTATTTAAAAGGATCCCGAGAGGGAGCCTTTTATTATAAAATCACGCGAACCTAAATATGTGTGGGGCTACCCCCCTAGATAAAGGCGAGAATGACACGCTCGGCAGCATGAGGGCGTAACTCTTCTCGCCTTATTGTTATCTTATTCTATGATTAATCTTCGTCTCTCCTCATTTGGTAGTGGTGGTGAAAGTGGTGATGATGATGGTGGTGATGATGGATCATATGATGCCCTGACGGGTGGCTATATGGATGAAAATGTGGGTGATGGTCATGCTCATGGCCGTAATGATAAGGCTGTGGTTCCCTTTGTTGATTACCTTGAATGCTATGGCTTTGTTGATTCATTTTGGTCTTCTCCCTTTCATCATGAGATAGTGCATATTATGTGTACGAATGAATAGTGACACTTGACCTAAATAAATTGGGCGATCCATATAAGTATTAAAATAATGAGCAATTAACAGAGCTTCACCACTCACTTTTTCTAACTTGATTCGATTAGCACCTTTCGGTAAAAAGGGGCGGAACTCCCGTCCCCGTTTTCAATTAAGTCCATTGTACATAAAAACGAACTGATCAAATATTATCTCTCAAAGGTTAGGTTAGGGGGATCTGCCTCAATCCAAGAACATCTTTGCTTCATATGTATATATCACTCCACTCTTGACAGGCTCTGAGGCTCTCCTCTTCGTGATTTACAAATATATGCCAACTTGCCTATACTAAAAAAGTAAACTGAAGGCATCGGTAAGAAAATTCCTGCTGACCTATGCTCGCAGGGATTTTTTTGTTTGAATGGGGGAGCAATTTGTATGAAAAAGTTATTCTTGAAATTTGGAACAGTGGTCTTATCTTTGTTATTGGTTTGGTTGGTCCTTAATTATTTTCCGGAGTTAGATGACGGTGATGTATACCCACCAATACGGGGTACCGTTGTCGAATTAGAGTTTCCAGCGGATAAATATCCTGAGACGGCGGATCACATAAAAAAGGCCATTGAATCCGGCCATTCCGATGTTTGTACCATTGATCGAACAGGTGCAGAGGATAACAGGAGTTCTTCCCTAAAGGGAATCCCTACGAAAAAAGGGTATGATCGGGATGAGTGGCCGATGGCCATGTGTGCCGAAGGAGGAGACGGTGCAAGTGTCGAATACATAGATCCATCTGACAATCGAGGAGCAGGCAGCTGGGTAGGTAACTATTTGGAGGGATACCCGGACGGTACCCAGGTACATTTCATTTTTAGATAGCAAAAAAGCCTACTAGCTAATGCCAGTAGGTTCTTTTTTTATGTTTAGCCGTATTAATCGACTCACATGCTTTACTTCATCTAATGGCACCCAGACTGGCCCATAAACACTCCGCATCTTTAAGCGATCTGTACAAGAATCCGGTATGCCTTGTAATACTTCGCCATTGGTAAGGTATACGGTTACGCTTTGCTTCTCTCGAATGGCTATTTTTAGTTCTTTATTCCACATCTGATTGATCACGCACCCATGACAATAGTAATAATGTCAGTATATCAGAGGTAGGTAAAATTTACTACAATACATTGAACACGCGGCAGTTGCAATTTCCATTACGCCTAGAAATGTAGCTGCAAGACTAACAGCCCATACTATTAAGCCAACTAGGAATATCCTATACGTTTTAAAGCCTAATTGTTTTTTCTACATAATTTTCTAACATAGCATATTGAAACATGCTATCCCCATATACATTGTATCGAGCTACAATAAATGGTTGTCTTATTTCGTGTGCCGAAAGGTGGGGTAGGGTTGTCGGATCCTTTTGTAGTCAGGTCATTAGACGAAATACGTTTTTGGTCACGCATTATGAAAGAACATTCCTTTTTTCTTCGATTAGGATTTAGATGTGAAGATACGCAGTTAATCAATGAGGCTAATCAATTTCATGCCATCTTTGAGGATATTGAAAGAAGATCACATGCATATCAAGCAGATACCGATCCACAAACAATTCGACAGTTTAATTCAGAAGTTCACAATGCCGCTGCACACATTTGGGCATTTAAGAGGAAGGTACTTGGACTTATACTTAGGTGCCAGCTCCCTGGGGGGACAAATTTCCCGTTGCTTGTAGATCATGTTAGCCGAGAAGCAAATTACTTTAGAAATCGGTTAGAGGAACTCAATAACGGGAGACTTGAGCCATTACCCGATGCGATTATCGATGAAAATGTCTTTTTCCTAAAAATCATGGCTGACCATGCAAAATTTATAGGTCATCTGCTTGATCCATCGGAGCGAAAATTAGTGGAACAAGCAAGGGAGTTTAGCCAAGACTTTGATACGTTGATGTTTCAAGCCATTGACCTAAGTTCCATGCGTCCAGAATCGCAAACCCATCCATTACTAAGTCAATTTGTTGATGAAAACCGAGTTTCAGTCAAATCATTGCGCGATTTTAAGAAAACTGCGCGCGACTTAATTGAAGAGTGCCGAATCAAAAGCATCATTCATCCTTTATTAGCAGATCATGTTTTCCGTGAAGCTGAGCGATTCTTATTTATCCTAGACATGTTCGATCGGTCATTATCTGGCGTGAAGGTGAACAAGAAAGAAATCATGCATTAATATAAGGGAGGCACTATTGGATGGAAATACAAATAACGGGCTTTGTTGTTCATTCCGATAACCCTGACTCCAGTCATTCCCACCAACTCTTTCTAACATCTTGGGATGGAAGACCGGTTAATGTTCATGTCCATCCCTTTCAAGGAGATACCTCTTTTGACGTTGGACATTTCCATCATTACGTGGGTATAACTGAACCAGCTCCAAGCGGCGTGCCGCACGTCCATAATTACCATGCCCAAACATCATTTAATGACCAGCACAAGCACTTGATTAGAGGAACAACCGGGCCCGCCATTCCATTGGCAGGCGGTGGGCACTACCATTATTTTGAAGGTTATACCACCGTAGATGGCAGGATCCCACATGCTCATCGTTATAGCGGGAACACAGGTGATGAACAAGGGTAAATAATAGTTTCGCCCACTGTACCTTTTTGTTTATATAAATTATGAATACAGCTTTATAAGAGGGCTGCCGAGTGGGAGCCTTCTTGTTAGTGACCACATGATTTCTCCTCAGTCCACATGTCAAACCAATAAGATGATTAGGCCAAGTACAAAAAAAGCGGATCCGAGGCATATGGAAACCAATCCGCCGAATTTTACTAAATCCATGTAAGTATCGCTTCGTTCCGAATCTCCTTTGACTTGCCAGCCTTCATCCCTGCTCCAGCCGAATGTCGGATACCTTCTGGCAAGGAGCCCTATACCTATGAGGATCACAGCAAACCCGAAAAGTGCCCCCCATGACATAGGGGTACCGCAAGGTCGAACAAGCGTCGCTAACCCGATTAAGACCAATACGCCGCCAATAAATCCGCCTATTGCCGCACCGACCTGGGTTTTTAACAAATCATGATCGTCCTGCTCGTAGTCTTCCGGCAACCTTTTGTTCCATCGTATCCAATCCGAATCCGGATTCATGAAGGTATAACGGCAATTTAGAATGATAACGACGCCAAATAACATCCATAACATTGAAATCAACCCCTTGAGGATTCATACGGAGTAACAAAATGGAAGTTCCGGTAAAGTGAAGTAAGACATGAAGAATGGAGATCTAAAGTTACAAATTAAAGGTACCTGAAAAGAAAAAATCCTGCTCTTATGTGAGCAGGATTTTACTTCTGTTCCCTAAGCTTATCGCAAAAATTAATGGCGCTCCGGGGTACGGCGTCTTAACCCAGCAAGACCGGCAAGACCAATTAATCCAAGCCAACCCCAGTCTGTATCGTTATCATTGGTGGCTGCGTTGGTGTTATAACTTCTAGCGTTAACGTTGTTTGTGTTCATGTCATTTGCATTCCTGTTGTTGTTTTCAGCGGAAACAGGGACAACCAACATGCAAGCAATGCTCATAGCCGCTAGAAAAGACATGCAGATTTTCTTCATGTTAAGGACCTCCTTTCTCTGTTCGTCTGAAATGCATGGGCAGGTACCAAAATTATCTTGCCCCAAATAATCTTTAACGATTCTTTACCAAACGAGTGTACTTCTGCCTTCCGAGTAGTGAGACTGTGCTAATTTTCCTTTTATCCGCTATTTCACCGGATTAATGTCGATCCATTTCGAAATGGACCGAGCCGCTGTCGCGCGGATCGGTTATTGTTTTGCGGGCGATGAGATTCCCCTCACCATCCATACCTTCGATATCAAAAGGTGTGGAAGCGGGCGACGGCAGAAATACGAACCAGATCATTCTTCCGGCTTCCGCAGCAGTCAGCTTAGCGTTATAACTACCTTTGCCCTTGATTTTGACGCTTACTTTTTTTATCGAGGGATCCAGAATATCCCCGAACACCATGGGAAATGGGGTAGAGAGATGGTCTAATTCAGGCATGCCCATGTAATTTAACGCTGCTATGGATTGTGAAGATTCGCCGATTCCATATCCGCCGCCCCAAGCCCATTTCCAACCGATCCGAGTTTTTCGTACATATTCTACTTGCAAATTATGGCTACCCGCTTGGTAAGGTCGTTTCATAAATAAAAGAGTGCCTCCGCTCACGGGTTCACGGTGAATGACATGCATGGAGGATGGGCCTCTAAACTGTTCAACCGCGGTATCCGGAGTCTTCCCGAGCGGGATATGAAGGATATTGTCCTGCCCCAGCGCTCGCGACATGCGCCGATCCGTTAATCCGCCAGGGCGTTCCATCACATAGATGAAGGCGTAGAAGAGAACGGCCGAAAGTAATATCAGTTTGGCAGCAAGCCTGATGATTCGTTTATGTTTAACTGGCATAATGCGTCCACCACCATAACATTTTTAATAATCATTTCTGAAAATCGAACAACAACTCCACCAATATACCATAATTTGGGGTGTTATTTAGCAGTGCGTGTGGAAAACAGATAAAAGGCCAGTGTAAGGTATAGATGAAACGTGTCGTTTACTCGATTCCAGCAGGGAACTCCCGTTTTATGTCGAAGTTTGAAATTAGGGGGTGCTTATATGCTAAAAACATTGAAGGTCGAGCTCTTTAGCGATTCCAATCTGGACGATTTGCAGGATCAGGTGAATGAATTCCTGTATAACATTCATCCTGACGATGTGAAGGATATTAAGCTTTCATCGGCAGACGGAACATACGATATTTTGGTCATATATAAAGAATAGAGAAAAAGCACCTTAAAGGTGCTTTTTCTTTTGATCTTGCTTATTAAGAATCTCAAAAGGTAAGACTACTTTGCATATAACATTGCCGTGCCGTCCAGACAGCCCAAGGACAAAAAGTTAGGTACATCACTTTTTATGTCCCCCTAATGAAGCTTTAAGGTTCCATTAAGCTACGCATCTTATGATGGAATCACCTCTTAACAATAGATTAGGAGCCCCTCTAATTCCGTGGTTAGAGGGGCTTCTCTTGTTTACATATCTTTTTTGCGCAATGGAACAACGGGAGGTTATCGTCTTTTCGGCAGCTCCATGCACCAACGATGACTCTGCTCGTGGTTTGATTCTTCCTGTTTTTATGAGATATGATAGACTAGTATTTTTATAAGCTATACCCATGTTGCAAAGAAAGTAGGAGAGTAATGGAAGATTTCATCTTGTGGTTGAAGTATCTGCTGCTGGGAATTGTGCAGGGGGTTACGGAGCCGATTCCGGTATCCTCCAGCGGTCATTTGATTGTCGCCCAAAGGCTGATGGGCATGGAGCAGAACGGGCTGTCGTTCGAAATACTGACCAATACGGCCTCATTGATTGCGATCGTGTTCATCTTTCGCAAGGATTTGCAGAGATTGATTGTGAACGGCCTAAGTTATGTTCGGACACGACGACCGGAGTTTAAATCCGACTTCATGTTCATTCTGTATATTATTGTGGGTACGATTCCGGCTGTCATCATCGGACTGTTGTTCAAAGACCAGATTGAGGAAATATTCGCTTCGGTTCGCACGGTAGGCATCGCGCTGCTATTTACGGGAGTGGCCCTCTGGCTGATTCGGAACCTTCGCGGCCGCAAGCTGGATAATGACTTGTCGTTCAAGGACGCGCTTATCGTAGGCTTGGCACAGGCGGTGGCGCTGATTCCGGGGATCAGCCGGTCCGGCTCGACCGTCATTACGTCGATCGCCGTGGGGATGAAGCAGGAGACGGCCCTGCGGTTTTCCTTTATGCTGTACATTCCGATAAGCCTCGGCGGCATGGTGCTAGGCGTGTCGGATATGGCATCGGATTCCGATTTTGCTCCGCTGTTCATTCCCTATTTGATCGCATTTATCGCGACGCTCATCTGCACCTATTTTGCGATGAAATGGTTCATGAATATCATGGCGCGCGGGAATCTGAAATATTTCGCTTATTATTGCTTTGTTGTCGGCATTTTGCTGTTTGTCTTCTTATAAGAATGAGGGAAGGCTTCTCATAAGGTTCCTTGAACTTGTGAGGAGCTTTTTTTCATACTGTGGAAAGGAAGAAAGGCGATCATTGCGTAGTATCGGATATAAGAAAGGTATAAGATGAAGTTAATAGGAGGGTGGTTGTGATGTCAAAAATTCCGTTTCAATCGGTCGTTTCATCGGAGGAGGAGCTTCGAAACTTGTTCGGCGATTCCAATCACGTGGTCAAACATAAAACCATTCATCGATTGGACCAACATTGCAAAGACTTTATTTCGAAGAGCCCCTTGTTGTTTATGGCTACTTCCGACGCATCCGGAGCCTGCGACGTTTCGCCCCGAGGAGATGCGGCGGGATTCGTGCATGTGATCGAGGAGTCCTGCTTGGTCATTCCGGAGCGTCCGGGCAATCGACGGTTTGATTCGCTGCGGAATATCCTGTCCAACCCGAGAGTCGGGATCGTGTTTGTCATACCGGGTTTGAAGGAGACCTTGCGAATCAACGGCAGCGCCGTCTTGGTAAGGGACGAAGAAATCCTGGATCGGCTTAGCGTACAAGGCAAACGCCCATGGCTTGGCATTGCGGTCTCGGTCGAGGAATGCTATATGCACTGTGCAAAAGCTTTCATGCGTTCGCAAGCATGGGATCCCGATTCCTGGATACCCAGCGAACAGATGCCGAATCCGTCCAAGATCATCGCGGATCATGTGAATCAAGCTCACGTGACGGAGGAATCCGTTGCCCGGGGAATGCAGGACAGTTACACGAATCGCCTCTATTGATTTTCATTTATAATAGGTATAGCGATATAAGGAAACGATGAGATATGACGGTCAGATTGAAGATAAGGGGACCAATAACTTTGATAACGACCAGAGAACAGGTATTGGATCGATTACATAGGGGGTTACAGACCCAGGAGCGATTGATCGGGGTAGCGGCAGGAGCAGGAATATCGGCAAAATATGCGGTCAAAGGCGGCGCCGATCTGATACTGGCCTTGAATTCGGGCCGTTTTCGGCAGATGGGGCTGGGCTCCTTGGCTGGCTTCATGCCCTATGCGAACTGCAATGAAATGGTGATGGATTTCGGCTCGCGCGAAATTCTTTCCGTGGTCCGCGACGCACCGGTGATATTCGGTTTATGCGGAACGGATCCAACCGTTCAGCTGCCGGGATACTTGGATGCCATTCGCGGAAGCGGTTTTGCCGGCATCATCAACTACCCGACGGTGGGAATGATTGACGGACTGTTCCGCGAAGCCTTGGAGGAAGAAGGCATCACGTATCTGCAGGAGGTGGAAGCCATCCGGATTGCTCATGAGCGCGATATGTTTACGATGGCCTTCGTATTCAATCCGGAGCAGACGACATGGATGCTGGATGCGGGAGCGGATATCATCTGCGCCCATCTGGGCGTTACGGCAGGCGGGATGATGGGGACCTCGAAAGCATGGTCGCTGGAGAAGGGCGCCGAAATCGCCAGAGAAATTTTTGCCGTCTGTGACGACTCGGGCAAGCAGCCGATCAAGCTCGTATATGGCGGTCCGGTCCATACGCCCATCGATGTCCAGTACATGTACGACAACACGTCCGCCATGGGGTACGTGGGCGGCTCGAGCTTTGAGCGAACGCCGACGGAAGAAGCCATCGTGGAGGCGACGCATCGTTTTAAGGCAACGGGCCATCTGGAGCAGGACCGGCAGCTGATGGACAAGCTGACGCAGCTGGATGAACCGATGGATTATGTTGCCTTTGTGAAAGAATACGTAGCCGAGCATTATGCAAACCCGATTTCAATGACGGAGCTGGCCGAACGGATCCACGTTTCAAGAACGCATCTTAGCGCGCTTTTTAACAGGGAAGTGGGGTGCAGCTTTCCCGAATATATAGCCAAATACCGTATTCACAAGGCGCAGGATATCATGAAGCACAGCAAGCTGTCCCTGGGTAGAATAGCGGAGCTGGTCGGTTACCCGGACTATGTTCATTTCAGCAAGACCTTCAAAAAATACGCAGGCATGTCTCCCCAAGCCTATCGTCAGCATATGAAAGACAAATATACATAAAGATCGTACATGGATACGATCCTTTTTATTTGAAAGCGCTGTATTATGGTCTTACAGGGATCACATGCCGGACCTGTCAGTCAGAACGGGGCAAGCGATCCTGAGAAGAGACATGGGGAGGTCTTCACGGTGAAAACCATAGCCATTGCGGGGACGTTTGATACGAAGGGTGCTGAGTTTTTATACGTTAAATCGGTGATCGAGAGCTTGGGGTTACAAACGTTTACGATTCATAGCGGCGTGTTTGAGCCGATGTTCGCGCCGGATGTAACCAATATCGAGGTTGCAGGGGCGGCAGATGCGGATCTGCGCGAAATCGCGGCCCGGAAGGACCGGTCGGCAGGGACTGCAGTATTGGCTCAAGGGATGGAACAAATCGTGCCGAAGCTGTATGCAGAGGGCAAATTCGACGCCATACTGTCATTCGGCGGTACGGGGGGAACTTCCATCGTCACCGCCGGCATGCGAGCATTGCCGATCGGCGTACCAAAATTGATGGTCTCCACCGTCGCTTCCGGCAATACGGCGCCTTATGTAGGGACAAGCGACATTATCATGTTTCCGTCCATCGTGGATGTATCCGGCCTGAACTCGTTTTCCACCAAAATATTCACGAACGCGGCACACGCGATAGCCGGCATGGTTAAGTTCGAATCGGCTGCGCCGATGGATAAAAAGCCGCTGATTGCAGCGACGATGTTCGGGGTAACGACCCCCTGCATCGATTATGCCAGAGAGCATCTGGAATCGCATGGGTACGAAGTGCTGGTGTTCCATGCAACCGGCACGGGCGGGCGAACGATGGAAAGCCTCATTGAGGCCGGATTCATTGACGGTGTATTGGATTTGACGACAACGGAATGGTGCGATGAGCTGGTTGGCGGCGTTTTGGCGGCAGGGCCGAATCGGCTGGAAGCAGCCGGACGCTGTAAGGTGCCGCAGGTCGTATCGACCGGGGCGCTCGATATGGTCAACTTCGGTCCGTATGATACCGTGCCGGAGGCATTCCGGGGACGAAACCTGTACAAGCATAACCCTTCGGTTACGCTGATGCGGACCACGGTGGAGGAGAACCGGCAGCTTGGCGGGATCCTTGCGGATAAACTGAATTCGTCGCAAGGTCCTACGGTGTTGATGCTGCCGCTGAAAGGCGTATCGATGCTCGATGTGGAAGGCGAAGCATTCCATGGAACGGAAGAGGATAAGATGCTGTTCGACACGTTAAGACAACGGATAGACCGTGAGACCGTTGAGCTGATCGAGATGAATACCGATATTAACGATCCAGCTTTTGCGGTGGCCGCGGCCGATAAGCTGATGGAATTGATGAAGCGGCAATGAGAAGGGGAAGCCACAGGGCCAAGCATTCAAACTGAAGGAGGAACATATCATGGCCATGCAAACAAGAGCAGAAGTATTAGCGAAACTAAAATCAGAGGTTGCAGCGGGTAAGGTGTTGTTGGGAGCTGGAGCAGGAACAGGGATTTCTGCCAAGAGCGCCGAAGCGGGCGGCGTAGACTTAATCATTATTTATAACTCGGGCCGTTACCGGATGGCCGGGCGGGGATCTCTCGCTGGACTGATGGCGTACGGGGATGCCAATCAGATCGTGGTGGACATGGGGAATGAGGTGCTGCCGGTCGTGAAGCATACGCCGGTGTTGGCGGGAGTTTGCGGCACGGACCCGTTCCGGATCATGGATATTTTTCTGAAGCAGCTGAAGGAGCAAGGGTTTGCGGGCGTGCAGAACTTTCCGACGGTGGGCTTGATTGACGGCGTATTCCGGGCGAATCTGGAAGAGACGGGCATGGGCTATGATCTTGAGGTCGAGATGATCCGGAAGGCGCATGAGCTGGATTTGGTAACCACGCCGTATGTGTTTGACGTCGATCAGGCGAAGAAGATGGCCGAAGCCGGAGCCGATGTCCTGGTTGCTCATATGGGTCTTACCACGAAAGGCACCATAGGCGCAAAAACGGCGCTGACGCTCGACGACTGCGTGGACAAGATTCAAGCGATCTGCGATGCCGGAAAGGCCGTCAACCCGGACGTTATGATTCTGTGCCATGGCGGTCCGATTGCGGAGCCTAAGGACGCGGCGTACGTATTGTCCAGAACCCATGGGGTGGAAGGATTCTTCGGAGCATCCAGCATCGAGCGTTTTGCCACCGAGGTTGGCATCAAGCAGCAGACAGAGGCATTCAAGAATATTTCGAAATGAAGTCGTAAGCTGGAAAAAGCATGGTTATGATCCTAAGGAACGCAGAAGACTCCCGTCAGGGAGTCTTCTTGGTGTTCTATTGTCCGTTGGACTGAACCGGCAAGGCCTGCAAGCGAATCCGAAAACGGCGCATAAAATGGACATTCTCTTCGCGCCAGGCGGCATGCCTGTTGCCCGGATCAATCATCATCCTTGCGTTTGCTCTTGGATGCAGCCACGGCAAAGGCAATAACGACAAGCGGAATGAAGATAAACCATGGGATCGTAATCGTGGTCCCCAATAGCAGGGCAAGCAGCAGCAATACCACCGTGCCAATGATCAAGTACAGGCAGCCTCTGCCGAACGTCTCCATCATCCATCATCTCCTTTTGAGAAGGATAACGTAATGGACAAGTCGCAGGTTTCGCAAAACATGGCAAAAAGGCAGAAGCCTTGCCCTTGCCATCACGCCCTTTCCGGTCACGCTGACAATGAATGAAGGTTTCCACCCAATCACAGTGTAAAGTATGAAAAGCATACCAGATCAAGATCAAATTTTTTATCGCTGTTCATCTTTAGCGTTCATTTTATAATCCTTCAAAGCGCTAAGATTGGCCCGGGAATTTCCAAGCGGCGGCTTTTTGTCGCCTGGTTCCGGAGGCAGACGGTGAAGCACTTCCCGAAGCAGGGCATGATTCTCCCACACGATTTCATGAATTTCGCCCACCGTATAGAATAAGGCGCCCAAGATTGCGCCGCCAATAAGCCAAGCGATGCCTGTCAGCCAATTGCCCTCCATGATGATATGAATGATGACTCCTCCGATAAAACCGCCGATGAACCATACAGCGCCAAGCGTCTTGAACAGTTTCGACATGCCGATACCTCCATAGGATGATATCATCAATCGTATCAAAAAAAGTAAGTCATGGATATGGCGCAATACGAACGCAGAAACCTCAACTGCTGGAGGCTTAATTTTGAATAGAGGAAGCAATCATGATAGTATCAGGAATGAACCAGTGGATGAAGGGGGCATATCGATTGTGGCCAATATTAAAGAGATAGCCAAGCTTGCAGGCGTGTCGGTATCTACTGTATCCCGGGTGCTGAATAACCACCCTTATGTCAGAGAAGAGAAGCGGGCACGCGTGCTGGAAACGATGAAGAAGCTGAAATACGCCAGGAATATGAATGCGGTCCATCTGATTACAGGGAAAACGATGAATATTGCCATTATGCTTCCGTTTATTAATCATGCCTACTTCTCCTTGCTGATGGAAGGAGCAGGCCAAGAAGCGCTTGCCGCTAGCTATCGCCTCATCCTGTGCCAAACCGGGTATGCGCCGGATAAGGAAGTGGAAGTGCTGGAGATGCTGCGCAACCGCGAGATTGACGGCATCATTATTCTATCGTCGACCGTGACGCCGAAACAGATCGAAGCCTATTGCGCTTACGGACCGATTGTATGCTGTCAGGATGCAGGGGAACGCTTATTTTCTTCTATATATATAAACCATGCTGAGGCATTTCGCAGTGCCATGCGTTATTTGATAAGGCGGGGACATCGCCGCATCGGCTTCACCGTAGGAAGACTGGACAGTCCGAGCACGAGAGCGCGCCAAGCGGCCTATGAAGAAGTGCTTCAAGAAATCGGAGAGCCTTACCGCGAGGAATGGATCCTGGACGGTTGTATTGATCTCGAGGACGGTGCAGCGATTATGGATCGGCTGTCGGGCATGGAGGAACGTCCCAGCGCCATATTGGTGACGGGTGACCATGTGGCCGCCGGGTTAATCTATGAAGCGGAGAAAAGGGGGCTGTCCATCCCGCAAGAGCTGGCCGTCATCGGATTCGACAACCAGCCGATCGGCAAAATGCTGGGCCTTACTACGATCGATAACCGCCTGTTTGATATGGGTACGGAGGCGTTCAGGATACTCTATGCACATATTCAAGGGGAGCAGAAGGAGCCGATTCGGAAGGAGCTTGCTTTCGAGCTGATTGAACGTTCGTCGGTCTAATGGCTGCAAAACCAAGTTATAACAAACGGATTACAAAGTTCGACAATTGTGATATTCTTATCTATGCAAGTGCTTTGTTTCACAACGCTAAACGTCTGCAAGCGATTTGCAGGCGTTCTATTCTGTATCATAGAAGGGAAAGGAGCATATCAAACGTGGATGCCCTTACACAGTTTAAAAAAGCTTCCCGAATCAAAGTGATTCCCGTCATGCTGATTCCGGTCGCTTTGGGAGCGCTCGGGGCTTACGTATGGACGGGTACATTTCATATAGGCCTTTTTTTATTGACCTTGATCGGGAGCGGCGCTGCCCATTTGTTCTCCAATATGGTGAACGATTTATGGGACTATAAGAACGGAACGGACACAGAAGCGCAGGAGCATGTAGATGCAATCTCCACCAACTCCGGGTTTTTGACCAAAGGGGTCTGGTCGCTCCGTAAGTTCGAGATCGTCACCTGGACGCTGTTCGGGATCGCGGCGCTGAGCGGCATCATCCTCAGCTTGATCAGCGGCTGGTGGGCTTTCGTCTTTGGCGGACTCGGCGGGTTGATCGCTTACTTTTACGTCGCACCGCCGATTCGATTCGGTTATCGCGGCAAGGGCTACAGTGAAATTGCGATTTTGCTGTCCTTTGGTATTTTGCCGGTGATGGGCGCATACTACGTTCAAACCTCACATATGGATGTTCGGGCCTTGCTGCTGTCACTGCCCATCGGGCTGCTGACAACGTTGATTTTGTTCAACCATCACTTTTTGCATTGGCAGGCAGACCGTCAGGCCGGGAAGAAGACCCTGGTCGTGGTATGGGGCGAAAAGAGAGCGCTGAACTTCTCACGAGTTCTGCTGCTGCTGGCATGCCTCTCCTTGATAGCCTGCGTATTGGCCGGAGCGCTCCCGCCTTACGCACTGATTGCGCTGCTTACGATCATTCCGTTGTATCTTGTCTATGGAAGGCTGAAGGACAGCAACCGTTCGGAGGCATATTTACCGCTGATGGGCGCGTCAACGATGACTACCATGCGCTGCGGCGGCGTGCTGATCCTGTCATTGATCATTCAGGGAATCATTCAGACTTTGTAAGGAAGAAGGGGAAATAGATGGAACAACAACGCGTTTTTGGTGATTTTCACTCCATCCTGTCCGAGAGCGGGACTTGGAAGATCGGCGGGTTCCCGCTGCCGGACGGTTCATTCTGGGAATATCGCGAGCCGAATGCGGTCGTTATCGTCCGCAATGGAATTCTGTACGTACGCGCACCGCTGAGCCGCCAGAATAATCAGATCCAAATTCTCGATAACGCCAAGCATATGTATTATTCCAACGAAGAAGTGGACGTGCCGGAATCCGGCGAGGTGACCTTCGAGCTGCAAATTCGGGCCCGCACCCAAGGAACGGTTCCCGGCGACTTGTATGACGGCTACGTATCTTTGAATCTGCTTGATTTCAGCACCGGCGCGGCACTGGACTTTTTTGCTTCGAACGACAAATACGCCAGCGTGTATGCGGTCCTGCCGTTCCCGGGCGTGCAGGTGCCGGAATCGGACAAGACCCGTTACTTCTGCATTTTCAAAGAGGAAGATACGCACTTTACGCCGCGGGAATTCAACACGTACAAAATCACGTATAACCGTGCCAAGGACGAGGCTATCTTCTACGTGAACGGCGAAGAGATCCGCCGGGAGAAAAACATCCCGATCAAGTTCAACAAATTCACCATCGCGCTTGGCATCATGACCGAAAAAGATCTGACGCCGGAGGGCAGCGTATCCGTGCACGGACAAACCGTCATTGCGGAATACTCTCCCGTGACGGTTACGATAAAAGAGTAGACTTATATAGTAGAAAAAGAGATCATGCTCATGTCTGTGGGCATGATCTCTTTTTTGTCTGAGGCCGAATCGGGGAGGCTGTAAGCCCCCGAAAGGCCGAAGAAGCCGAGCCGGCAAGCCTGTGAGTCCCAAGGGGATTCGCAGCATGTCCGGCCCCATCTGGGTGTAGGAAGATTAGGTGGGAGCCAGTGGCAGTGCCACAAGCCGAGCCGGCAAGCCTGTGAGTCCCGAGGGGATTCACAGCATGTTCGGCCATTCGAGCGTAGGAAGATTAGGTGGGAGCCAGTGGCAGTGCCACAAGCCGAGCCGACAAGCCTGCGAGTCCTGAGGGGATTCGCAGCATGTCCGGCTATTCGGGTGTAGGAAGATTAGGTGGGAGCCAGTGGCAGTGCCACAAGCCGAGCCGACAAGCCTGTGAGTCCCGAGGGGGATTCACAGCATGTCCGGCCATAAATCAGGCTAAGCTGACCGTGTGGAACTGATCAGCTTAGCCCCTTCCCCGCCCAGCCCCCAAAGGCCATCCCTGAAGAATGGGATGGCTCTCTTTGCGGGAAAGATTGGAGGCCGAGCCCAAGAAAGAGGATGTATCCGTGGAGGAGACCTGGCGTTCGCCTTTGAAACCGGGAAAATACCGCAAAAATATCATCCTGTTTTCCTGGTTTCAACAGCGACCGGAACGGATACATCCTCCCCAGACCAGGCCGACTAATCTTGACATCCAAATAAGAAAGCCATCCCACAAACCATGGGATGGCTTTCATCGTTATTTCAAATCCTCAATCGAATTGGCTTCCACGTAAGACGGAACCACCAGTCCGGTTTTTACGCCTTCCATGTTGGCGCCAAGGTCTTCAACTTGGTCCTTGAATTTATCCCAGTAGTCCGCATGCGTCAGCGGCAGCCAAGCAGCCACGGTGGCGTCCACGTCGCCGTTGGCAACGCCGGTCCACATAGGGCCTGCTTCTACTTGAAGGGCCTCAACTTTGTAACCCAGCTTTTCTTCCATGATCACTTTCAGCAGGTTGGTGCTGGCAATTTCGGAATCCCAAGCCACATAACTGAATTTGAAGCTTTTGCCGTCAACCGGTTGAACGCCTTCGAGCCAAGCATCGACTTTCTCAGCGTTGCTGTCCGCCCATTCTTTAGCAGCAGCCTCAGGGTCTTGGCCTTCTTGGATCGCGGTCATAATCTGACCCATATCGTCGGACGTCCACTTGAAATTGCTCAGGAACTTATAGGCTTCCGGATGATCTTCCTGAAGTCCAAGGCGGGCAACGGTGTGGATCTCTTCCGCTTCACCGTAGACTTTCTTCGGATCTTCCAGATACTTCAGATCGTATTTGGCGAACATCCAGTGCGGAGTCCAACCGGTAATAATGATCGGATCTTCGTTCTTGATGGCTTTATCGAGAGTTGCCGTCATGGCCGCGCCGGAACCTTCGATCAGTTTCCAGTCGGTCAATCCATATTCCTCAATCGCAGCAGCCGTTGCTTTCATAATACCCGCGCCAGGATCAATACCGATGATTTCATGTTTGACTTGATCGCCGAGGGAAGCGGTGGAACCGCCATCAGCCCCGTTGTCCGTCGTTCCATTCGCGCCGCCGTTTCCGCCCTGACCGCAAGCGGACAGGACCAGAATAGCGGCCAAGCTCAGCAGCAACCAAAACTTCTGTTTCTTCAAATTAAGCACCCCTTTTTTTCGATTTAAATATATTTTGTGTAAAGCGGTCGAGGACAATCGCCAAAATGACGACAGCCAAGCCGGCTTCAAACCCTTTACCGATTTGCAGCTGCGTTACTGCACGATATACCTCGGCACCGATACCTTGGGCGCCGATCATCGAAGCGATAACCACCATCGACAACGACAGCATGATGGTCTGGTTAATGCCGGCCATCAAGGTTGGCATGGCCAGCGGCAGCTGAACCTTGAACAATTTCTGCCCGGAAGTCGAACCGAATGCATCCGCAGCTTCAGTCAATTCGCCGGATACTTGCATAATGCCGAGGCGGGTCAGGCGAATCGTCGGCGGAATCGCGAAGATAACCGAAGCGATAACTCCCGGAACCACGCCCAGACTGAAGAATGTGACGGCAGGCAGCAAGTATACAAATGCCGGCATGGTCTGCATAAAGTCCAGAACCGGTATGATCACGCGGGATGCGGACTTGCTATAGGCCGCCCATATCCCTAGCGGAACACCTAGAATGACGGAGATCAATGCTGCCGTGATGACCAGACTGAGCGTACTCATCGTCTGTGACCAGTAGCCCAAGTTGTCGATCAGCAGGAAACCGATGGCCGTGAACAAGGTTAACGGCAGACGGCCCAGCAGGTAGGCAATGACGGCCAGGATGACGATGAACAAATACGGATGAGGCAGCATGAACAAATCCGTAAACAACTGCACAACGTTCTCGATAATGAAAGAGATGGCGTCAAAGAATCCGGAGAACACGTCTCCCATCCAATCGACCAAGGAATCAACCCAGCTGGCAAGAGGGATCTTAGGCATCTTGCGTCACCTCCTCGCTCTTGGTTTCTCCGGCCAAGGCACCAAGGACGGCACCGCGGACGATAACGCCCATCAGTCGGCCGGTATCATCCACAACGGCCAATGGCACTTTGGACATGCTCGTAATTTCAAACAATTCATTTAGCAGCGTGTCGGGTCCGACGCTCGGTCCGTCCGTGATGAGAATATCCGCAAGCTTGCGGTTATTCTTCATGGCATCCGATGCATCTTCCGCCGTAATGACGCCGAGCAGCTTCTTCGAACGGTCGATCACGAACAGGTTCGAGATGCCGCGTTCACGCATAAGCTCCAGCGCAACCCGAGGCCCGCGATCCATCGTGATGGTTTCCGGACGGCGCATAACCCGTGAAGCGGTAAGCACCTTGGACAGATCCACGTCTTCCACGAACCGTTCGACGTAGTCGTTGGCAGGCTGGGTCAAGATTTCCTCCGGCGTGCCGATCTGCACGATCGAGCCATCCTTCATCAAGGCAATGCGGTCGCCGATCCGAAGAGCTTCGTCCAGGTCGTGGGTAATGAACACGATGGTTTTTTTCATTTTGTCCTGAAGCTCGATCAATTCGTCCTGCATGTCTCTGCGAATGAGCGGATCCAGTGCGCTGAAGGCTTCGTCCATCAGCAGAATCTCCGGATCGTTGGCAAGCGCACGGGCCAGCCCGACGCGCTGCTGCATGCCGCCGCTGAGCTGATCGGGCATTTTTTCCTCCCAGCCCTTCAAGCCTACAAGCTCAAGCGACTTCATGGCCGCTTCGCGGCGTTTGCTCTTGTCTACCTTCTGAATCTCCAGACCGTATTCCACATTGTCCACAACCGTGCGATGGGGGAACAAGGCGAACTTCTGGAACACCATGCTGATTTTTTTGCGGCGTACGTCCCGCAGCTGTTCCTTGTTCATCTTTCGCAGGTCCTTGCCGTGTATCAGGATTTCGCCCGATGTCGGTTCAATCAACCGATTTAGCAAACGGACGAGCGTAGACTTCCCGCTGCCCGATAGCCCCATAATCACGAAGATCTCGCCTTCCTGAATATCGAAGCTGACACGGTTAACGCCAACCGTTATATTTTTCTCTTTTGCAATTCGCGCTTTACTCCAGCCTTGCTCAAGCAATTGAAGCCCTTGTTCCGGGTTCGCGCCGAACAATTTGCTGACTTTGTTAACTTGCAGAATAGCCAAAAGTACTCCTCCTTTTATTGTATAGAGACGCGTCCATTTGTCCGAGTCTTTGCCGATGTCGTCTCGTAAACCCATGTCACCCATTGTAACAACCGATACGTAAAGTATCAAACGTTATATCCGTACATAAAGTACGTACAGTAAAAACTGTACAAAGTTATCCTTTGAAATGCTCTCATATGCTCCGATATCCTCCAAAGCGATCTTCTTTACTTTTAAAATAGCTTTCCCTACAATAGATCAGAGAATGTGTGTGGATTCGGCTTGTTTAGATTTCATTGAGATCGTTCACACTACACTTCGAGTCCACCTAGTTTTGTTATGTTGACATGACTTCTTGGATGGCTACAGTATAGAGGAGGCTGCAAGCATGGGCTTGTACCATTTAGATGATGAACGGCAGGCAGCCGTGCAGAAGATTCGTAAGCGTGTCATTGAAAATATTGGACGGAATATGGACTTGTACGGCATTCCACACTCAACGGGACATTTATACGGATTACTTTATTTTGCAGATAAACCGATGAACCTGGATGAAATGGGACAGGAAATGAAGATGAGCAAAACGAGCATGAGTACAGGCGTGCGGACGCTGCTCGATTATAAAATGGTCAACAAGGTGTGGGAGAAGGGTTCCCGCAAGGATTTGTATGAAGTGGAATACGATTGGTACCAGACCTTCTTTGATTTTTTCGATATTAAATGGCGTAAATCGGTGGAGAGCAACATTCTGGTCCTGCGCAAAGCGCTTGACGAAACGGAGAAGCTCCGCAAAGCGCATGAGGATGACGAAGAACTGGTAGCGGTGCTGCAAGAGGATCAGGCGAAGATGCGTGAGGCTGTTGCTTACTATAAATGGCTGGAACGATTGATTGATACTTTCGTGGATGGCGAAATCTTCAACTATGTGCCGAAAGAGCCGCCTGAGGGCAAATCCTGATCTTGAATATGGGGAAATTCCCCAGTATAATGTGAAGTAAGGCAATGCTTACCTAAGAGGTACAACCTGATTTTATCGGGTTGTGCCTTTTTTTGTTATATGGCGCTGCCTTAAGCGAATAAACCGCGTGTTAACCGCACATGTGGTGCAAAAATAATCAGGAGGGGTTAGAATGGTCAGTATGTCCTCAAGAATGGTAGAGATCGCAGATTTTCCATCGGTTAGCTTAAGCAATACCCGGAGTTTGTATGTATATCTTCCACCCAGTTATCACGAGAATACGGAGAAGCATTATGCCGTACTCTATATGCATGACGGGCAGCACGTATTTTCAGCGGATGAGCGAGGCGGCTCATGGGATATGCACGTCACCGCGGATCGGCTGGTTTCCGAGGGGCGGATGGAGGAAATTATCATCGTCGGCATCGCCACGGTTCCCCATCAAAGGCTGAATGAGTATTTCCATGACAACCCACGGATGCATCAGGTGTTCGATCCGCCGTTTGCCGGCGAACGGTACGAAACCTTTATCATTGAAGAAGTGATGCCTTATATCAACCAGAATTTTCGAACGTTGAGGGGCCCGGAGCATACGGCTATGATGGGCTCGTCCGCGGGCGGAATCGTCACCTACAACATCGGTTTCCGGAGGCCGGATGTGTTCGGCAGCATTGCGGTCATGTCGCCTTATTTTGTCAGAGCCCAATTCGATGAACGGGGCGAACTGAAGGAACATCCCTTTTATGAAAGATACGGTACGCACCCGAATCTTCGGGTTTGGCTGGATATGGGCGGTGCGGAAGGTGTTTTCATGGAAAAATACGCCCGGGAGGAAGCGGAACGCTTGGTTGAGGACGGTTTTGTGCCGGGGGATGATCTCATGCTGTTCCTGGATCCGGGAGCAGCTCACAGCCAAAGCGACTGGGCAGGCAGAGCGCACGCACCGCTGCTGTATTTTTTCGGAAACATTGGTGAACCGGTCTCGGTCAAGCTGGATGGCGACGGCGTCGCAGGGGTAAACGGGCCCGTCAAGCAACTGAATCCGGTCATTACATACGACAGCGGATTTGTTCAAACGTTGATGAATGGAACATATCATGTTGAGTCTCCGGAATTGCTCACGATACTGCCGGACGGAACGCTGAAGCCTCGAACTCCCGGCAGCACCCGGATTACGCTGCAAATGGGAAGCTTAAGCGCGGATAAAGAGATTACGATCGTTGAAGAACTTCCGGAATTCGTGAAAGTCGCGATTGAGGTGAAGGTACCTCCTGCAACGCCCGTTTCTCCCATGATCTATGCCGGATTTGAGATTCCGTACAGCGGAGAGGGCGTTTACAGGGGAAGCGCGATGGTACCGCATGGTTTGTCTTTTACGTTCAAGGTATCGCGAGGGTTTGGATTGCATGAGAAGATCGGGGATCCCAAAGTGAAACGGCGTTCGTTTACGGCAACGTCCGACTTGGAGCTGTTTTACGAGGTTGAGGACTGGGATGTTTAAAAGATGGATTGGCAATTGGAGGTTGAATCAGCATGACCATCAGATCAGCAAGGCCACAGGATGCGGGCGCGGCAGCCAGGCTGCTGTATGACGCACTGCACGATGTAGCTCATCGGTTAACGGGGGAAGACAGCGAAGAGAAAGCGCTTGAAGTGCTGGAGCAATATTTTCGGGCGGACGAGGGCAGGCTCAGTTACCGTCAGTCTGCCGTGAAGGAGATCGACGGCGAGGTGGCCGGCATCATCGTTGCTTACGGCGGCGATCAAGCGGCCGAATTGGACCGTCCCATCTTGGATCGACTGCGGAAGCTGAAGAACGACCCTACCGTAACGCTGGATCAAGAAGCGGATGAAGATGAATACTATATCGATACGTTATCCGTTTCCCCGCAGTTTGGAGGCAAGGGGCTCGGCTCGGCGCTCATACTTCATGCGGAGAACCGGGCGAAGGAGCTTAAGTACCATAAAATTGCCCTCGCCGTGGTGACGGACAATCATCGTGCCCATTCCTTGTACGACCGAAAAGGATATAAAACGGATAAGGACATCATAATTAACGGGCATGTTTATCATCATATGGTCAAGCCCGTGTAGAAAAAAATAAACAATTTATAAACCGCCTATTTACAAATGGTAATAGGTGGTTTATTATTGTGACATACCGATCTAAAAAATTAGATTGATAAACTAAATTAGATCAAACGAAAATAATCGTATGAATAACAAGTTTAGAATGAATAATTCAATTAGAATGGAGAGCTGCATGATGGATCAAGATCAAAATCAAAGCATTGAAATATCGGTGGAACAAGCGAAGCTGCTAGGCAGTGCCCAGAGGGTGAAAATTCTCGGAACCATGCTGGATACGGCCAAAACCTCCAAACAAGTCGCGGATGAATTGGGAGATTCGCCGGGAAGCATCCACTATCATATCCAGAAGTTATATGACGGCGGGCTGATAGATTTGGTGGAGACCCGGACGGTCGGCGGCATCGTTGAGAAATATTATAAATCCAAAGCGAAGTGGTTTAACACCAAGGGAACGCAAACGATGGACCCGGTTCTTGCCGAAGATTACGACGCGGCGACCCGAACCCGAATTAGCTTGAGGCTGCAGCTGAACGCCGACCAATATGAGGAGATGACAACGGAGTTCAAGGAACTGCTCGAAAAATGGGTGAATAAGACCATCGCGACCAAAGGGGAAGACAGCAAGGAGTATGCCGTTGGGATCAATGTGGTTTCGACGGAAACGTCCAAATAGGAAGGGGCCTCACAGCCTCTTCTCCTAAACGATAAAATTGAAAAATAAGGGAGTGTTTCTCTGTGGAGATTTTAAAGAATCGCAATTTTCTGCTATTGTTTATTGGCCGAATCCTTACGAATATCGGTGACAGCCTGTATGCTGTAGCGGCCATGTGGCTGGTATACGATCTGGGAGGTTCGACGCTGTATACAGGGCTTGCCGGCCTCCTCTCGATTCTCCCCCGGATCATTCAATTGTTATCCGGCCCGATGATCGACCGCGTTCCCATACGGGGGCTTCTGGTGTACACCCAGTTCATTCAAGCGCTTCTTCTGTTGATCGTTCCGCTTGCATTTTATTTCGACTTTCTGACGGTCGGCCTTGTACTGGCGATTACACCGATTCTATCGACGTTGAATATGTGGGTATATCCGGCCCAAATGTCGGCCCTTCCTAAAATTCTCGAAAAGAAGCAGCTGACGCAAGGCAACTCGCTGTTCTCCCTGGCCTACCAAGGCATCGATGTCGCTTGCAATGCCATATCCGGCGTATTGATTGTCGTGCTGGGCGCAGTATCCCTTTACTTATGGAATTCCATTGGATTTTTCGTCGGAGCTTTGTTGTTTGCGCAATTGAAAATCAAGAAGTCCATCAAGACTTCCGATAACAACGAGAATAAAACAACGGCGAAAGCGTCCGTTACTTCAAAAACGATGCAAAAGGCTCTCAGCGATTATTGGACCGACATGAAAGAAGGTCTCCGCTACATCCTGGCAACTCCGCTCGCTCGGGTACAGATGGGGATTATCGTCATCAATGCCGCAGGCGGCGCTACCTTCACGGTTATGCCTGCGTTCGCCGACAGCCTCGGCGGAGCCGGCGTGTACGGGATCTTGCTCATGGCCCAGGCTTGCGGAAGTTTGCTGGGAGCGATCCTGGCTCCGTATTTGAAGCTGGAGCGCCTGCCGCTTGGATATCTTTTTGCCGGAGCGTTTTGTTTGTCGGGTGCTGCCTGGTGTCTCAGCGTGTTCACCCCTTGGACCTGGCTTGTCGTTCTGGTGTACGGCCTGGCATGGTTTCCGGGAGGCATTACGAACGTGATCATCAATTCGGTCATTCAGAAGGCGATACCCGAGAAAAGATTGGGCACGGTGTTCGCGGCAGCAAGCGGACTCAGCGGAATTGCCATGCCGCTTGGCAGCCTGATTGGAGGTGCCCTTGGCGTGGTTGCGGCCAGCTCCTCCGTTATCGCGGGATGCGGAATCGCCGTGTTCTGCGTAGGGATCTTCTGGGTCTTCGACTCGACCACCCGCAGCCTTCCGTCACCTGACCAAGTGGATGAGGAATGGTTCGCGCCTTACACGAACGCAACGCCTGAGAAGTCCGTCTCGCTGCATGCTGCCCATTAAGATGGCTGACTTGGATGAGGTTGATGCTTGTTGAAGAATAAGTCTCGGATAGGGAAACCCATGCCGCCATTTTAATAACGAGCCCCGGATGAATCGGCGATCGAATGGATTCATCCTGGCTCGTTTTTTACGCCGTGAGCGATCTTAAGCCCATGCCGCAGTCCGCTGTAATCATGCTTGTCAGGCTAGTCTGCATAATGTGACCAAGTCCCTCATAGACATGTATCAATCAAGTCAAAACAAGTGTTGAAGGGGATGATGACATGCGCCGGATTTCATGGGTGCTGCTCGCGGTAGTATTATGCTTAACAACAATACTGGCGGGATGCGGGAAGAAAAATGCAGACAGCGTTGTGAAGGATCTGGGCAAGGTGGCTGATAAGCTGGAAAGTGCCAAGGGCGCTTACCAGGGAGCGGGCGTTATGACCATACATACCGGTTCGGCGCCGCAGGAGTATCAGGTTGAGGTATGGTACCAATCTCCATCTTACTATCGGATCAGCTTAACCAACGGGCAAAAGGATATTACGCAAATCGTGCTTCGCAACGATGACGGCGTGTTCGTACTGACGCCAAGCTTAAATAAGAGCTTCCGCTTCAAGAGCGACTGGCCGGATAATCAGGGGCAGGTGTATCTGTATCAAACGCTGCTTAGCAGCATTCTGAGCGACAATACGCGCCAGTTTGCCGAGGACAAGGACAGCTACGTGTTTGATGTAGCCGCCAACTACCACAGTCATTCCTTGATTCGTCAAAAGATCTGGCTCGCCAAGGACAACTACACGCCGAAACAGGTACAAGTATCGGACTCGGAAGCCAATGTCGTCGTTGAAGTGAAGTTCAATACCTTTACATTCGATACGAACCTAACCAAGGATTCGTTTGATACCAACAAGAATCTGAGTGCCATGAACGATGCGAAGGGGACGATTGCGGAAGTGGACGAGAACGGGGTACCGGTGGCTTCCACTACGGAGGGGAACGGCGCTCAGGGAACCGAGGGCTTGACGGAAACGGCTGCCGGCGGCGACATGGGATCCTTCGGCATCATCTATCCGGAATATGTGCCTGCAGGGGTTACGAACAAGGACACCATGGAAGTTCCGGAGAGCAAGGACCATGCGGTTATTCTGAAGTACGACGGCGTATACCAATACACGATCATGGAATCCAGACCGTCGGATCGTGCGGTTTCACTCGTTCCGGGCGAAGCGGTGTATATTGATTTCACGACGGTCGGCCTGCTCACCGGCGATCAGCAAAGAACGCTGACTTGGAGTTCGGAAGGCGTGGAATACCGGATCACGAGCGCTAATCTGCCAGTCGAAGAAATGAAGAAAGTCGCTGCTTCCATGCAGGGAGAATCGGGTAAATAATACGAAGTAGGCGAATACCAAGCATTGAAGGAGGGCAATCTTCCGACAATGAGGCCATTCGCCTATTTTCTCCAAATAAAGGAATTTGGGCAGGGGACTTCATCGATATTTTGCAGATATTCCGACGTTTCACCAAGTTTCGCCGTCCGGATGGAACCACGAGCTCCATAAATAAGCAGTTTGTCTCAATTGACAGTTGCTCCCGGGAACATTACCATTAATCTATTGTAAAGCATAATGCTTTTTTCAAAATGGTAAGAAGGTGACTGGAATTGCAAGCGATATATCGACCTACCCTGGCGGAAATCAACCTGGACCATCTGCGCGCCAACTATAACGCTTTTCGTGAGGCACTGCCGGATCACATGAAATTGCTTGCTTGTGTGAAGGCGAACGCTTATGGTCACGGAGCCGTAGAAGTGGCACGCGAACTTCAGCAACTGGGTGCGGCATACTTAAGCGTGGCTTTCCTTGATGAAGCGCTTGAGCTTCGGCAAGGCGGCATCTCTGGCCCGATCCTGGTGCTCGGTTATACCCCACCGGAAGCTGTAGAGATCGCTTACGAGTATGATGTAACCATAACCCTGTTCAGTTCGGAAGTGCTCCAAGCGATAAAGGCACTGCCGGTCAAGCCGGAGAAGCCGCTTAAGGTACACATCAAGATTGACAGCGGAATGGGTCGTTTGGGCCTGCTTCCCGGCGAAGATGCGATTTCTTTTATAGAAGAAGCGTTATCGCTGCCGCAGGTTGTGGTCGAAGGAATGTTTACCCATTTTGCAAGAGCGGATGAAGAGAACAAAGACTATACGTTGGGACAGTATCGCCGTTTTCAGGGCGTTGCGGACGCTCTTCGGGATAAGGGTTACCATATCCCGATCATACATACGGGCAACAGCGCTGCTGCGATCGATACACCTGAGCTATCCTATAATATGGTTCGTGTCGGCATCGGCTTGTACGGACTATATCCTTCGGACGAGGTGAATCGAAAGACAGTGAGCCTCCGCCCTGTCATGACGCTAAAGACAAAGCTTGTCTACGTCAAAAATTTACCTCCGCATTCCGGCATCAGCTATGGGACGAAGTATGTAACGGAGCAGGAAGAACGAATTGGAACCCTTCCCATCGGTTATGCCGATGGCTTCTCTCGTATGCTGAGCGGTAAAGCGGAAGTGCTGATACGCGGCCGCCGCGTCCCTGTAGTCGGAAATATCTGTATGGACCAATGTATGGTATCGCTCAAATCTTTCGCCGAGGAGGCGGAACAAATCAAAGCTGGTGAAGAGGTTGTACTCATCGGCCAGCAATCTGGCGAATGCATTACGGCAGATGAGCTGGCAGCCAAGCTGGGGACGATCCACTATGAGGTCGTCTGCATGATTGCCCACCGGGTACCGCGTCTTTATATACGCGATGATATACCGGTAAAGACCGTAAACGCGCTCTGGAACAACCTTTAAAAAAAGCATGTCGCCATAAGTTATTTATTCAGGAAAGAAGGAATACGTACAGATCTTCCCGAATTAGGAATATGTCGTTTAAGTCTGTACGAAAGTGTCGATTGTGGTTTATAATGATATGCAGCATACTTGATATACCTTCGGCATATATATTCTTTTGTATAATTTTCCTTGAATAATGTAATACTGGTGCACAGGGCGAGAAGGTTGTGGGGGTGTAATAGAAGGTGGCCAATATGCAGAACACCAAACGAATCATGATCAGTTTACCGGATCATCTTTTGCAGGAAGTGGACGGGATCGCTCAGCTGGAAAATTCCAACCGCAGTGAGCTTATTAGGCAGGCCATGAAGTTGTACCTGAATGAACGGAAGAAACGTTACATTCGTGAATCCATGCAGCGGGGTTATATGGAAATGGCCAAAATTAACCTGACCATGGCTTCTGAGGCGTTTCACGCGGAGGAAGATGCAGACAACACTCTAGACCGCTTAGTAAGCGGGGTGTAAACAGTGATCGTTAAACGGGGCGACGTATTTTTTGCGGATTTATCACCTGTTGTCGGTTCTGAGCAAGGCGGCGTGAGACCGGTCCTTGTCATTCAGAACGATATCGGCAACCGGTTTAGTCCGACTGTGATTGTTGCAGCCATTACGGCACAGATTCAAAAAGCCAAGCTGCCGACTCACGTCGAAATCGACGCGGCGTCGCATGGATTTGACCGGGATTCCGTCATTTTGCTAGAGCAGATCCGGACGATTGATAAGCAGCGGCTAACCGACAAAATCACCCATCTTGATGATGAAATGATGAGCAAGGTGGATGATTCCCTGCAAATAAGTCTGGGCTTGATTGATTTTTGATTCAATCCAAGCGTTGCATGTTCCACATAGAACGGTTACGGCCAAAAAACCCTCAAGGAGTATTCCTTGAGGGTTTTTATGTGGCGGCGAGGCGCGTTTATCCCTTAGGGACGATCGATTACGCGTTTGTAGGTATGAGCACGTATGCCGTCGTGACCGCTGCTGCAATGAACAGTAGGCAGACAACAGACCAGGCAATCGCATGTTTGTCATTCATCGAAGGTGACCTCCCGATCGTTATGGAGTGTGGATATCCGGCAGCAGCATGTTCGTAGTAACAGAATATAAGCCGAAACTTAAAATCAGATGAAATTGACATTAAATGCAGCTTAAAGCCTTGCGAAGTGAGCGATGTAGTGGAAATGAGCGCTTAAGTTTGGGATAATAGCAAATATAGTTTCATTGAAGAAAGAGGGATATCATTGTCTGAATTAGAAGCTGTTGTGGAAGTAAATGAAGAACAGATTCGCAAGGAAGAATCGAAACGGATCGTGAAGCAGATCGCGAAGGAGCTTCAATTGTCCGAGAAACAGGTGCGCACGACCGTTGAACTTCTGGATGAGGGCAATACCATACCGTTTATTGCGCGTTACCGTAAAGAAATGACAGGCGAACTGGATGAGAACCAATTGCGTGATATCGAAGAGCGGACAGGCTATTTGCGCAATTTGGAGGTCCGTAAGCGGGAAGTCATCCGCATCATAGAAGAGCAAGGCAAGCTGACGGAAGAGCTGAAAGCATCGATTACGGCGGCTGTGAAGCTGCAGGAAGTAGAAGATCTCTACCGTCCGTATAAGCAAAAACGCAAGACGCGGGCGAGCGTCGCCAAGGAAAAGGGACTCGAGCCGCTGTCGGAGTGGATATGGTCGCAGCCGAAGCAGGCCGATGCGATGGTGGAGGCTGCGAAATATATCGATGAGGAGAAAGGCGTGGCTTCGGCGGAAGAGGCCCTCCAAGGCGCGATGGATATATTGGCGGAGAACATCGCCGATGATGCAGCCGTTCGTTCCTGGGTACGCCGGTTCAGCCTGGATCATGGCATTTTGACGTCGGAGGCAAAGGATACCGAAGCGGAATCCGTGTACGAGAACTATTACAATTACCGGGAATTGGCGAAGAAAATGCCGCCGCATCGGATACTGGCCATTAACCGGGGCGAGCGCGAGAACATATTGAAGGTGGGGCTGGAGGTTCCTTCCGAATCCATACACGGGTATATCGGAAAGCAGGTGCTTAAAGGGCCGTCGGCCGTTTCGGACATTCTGACGGCGGTGATCGAGGACTCCTACAAGCGTCTCATAGCCCCATCGATAGAGCGCGAGGTGCGCGGGGAGTTGACGGAAAAAGGGGAGAACCAGGCGATCTCCATCTTTGCGGGGAATCTGCGCAGCTTGCTGCTGCAGCCGCCGGTGAAGGGGCGCCGCGTGCTGGGCGTCGATCCGGCTTACCGTACCGGATGTAAGCTTGCTGTAGTCGATGACACGGGCAAGCTGCTCGAGGTAGCCGTCACGTATCCGACGCCGCCGGCCAACAAGAAGCGGGAGGCTGCCGCGAAGTTCAAGGAGCTGATTGCGAAATACGGAATCAAGCTCATTGTCATCGGGAACGGTACGGCATCCCGCGAAACGGAGCAGTTCGTAGCGGAAGAAGTCATTGCGGAGCTCGCCGACCCAGAGCTTGCTTACCTCATCGTAAACGAAGCCGGGGCAAGCGTGTATTCGGCTTCGAAGCTGGCGCAGGAAGAGTTCCCGGATCTGGATGTGGCCGAGCGCAGCGCAGCCTCGATTGCGCGCCGCGTGCAGGATCCGCTGGCCGAACTGGTGAAGATCGATCCGAAGTCGATCGGCGTGGGCCAATATCAGCATGACGTTACCCAGAAGCATCTGGAGGAAAGCTTGAAGGCCGTCGTGGAGTCCGCGGTGAACCATGTCGGGGTGGACGTGAATACGGCATCGCCATCGCTGCTCTCTTATGTGGCCGGCATCAATGCCACCATTGCGAAAAATATCGTGAAGTACCGGGAAGAGAACGGGAAGTTTGTCAGCCGGAAGCAGCTCCAGAAGGTTCCGCGTCTCGGTGCCAAGACCTATGAGCAGTGCGTGGGCTTCATGCGGATTTCGGAAGGCGAGAACATCCTGGATCGTACTCCGATTCACCCGGAATCCTATGCAGTGGTTGACCGTTTGTTCCAGGAGCTCCAGGTTGGCCTGGACAAGCTGGGAAGCAAGGAGCTGGCTGAGCTGCTGGATGCCCAGCAGCCGGAGAGCCTGGCCGTGAAGCTTGAGGTGGGCGTGCCGACGCTTCGCGATATTCTGGACAGCCTGCAGCGTCCGGGACGCGATCCGCGGGAGGAACTGCCGCTGCCGATTTTCCGCCAGGACGTGCTGAAGATCGAGGATCTTGTGCCGGGAATGGAGCTTCAGGGAACGGTACGCAATGTCATCGATTTCGGCGCCTTTGTCGATATCGGCATCAAGAGCGACGGCCTGGTGCATATCTCCCAGCTGAGCGATGGATTTGTTAAACATCCGATGGATGTCGTCTCCGTGGGGGATAACGTGACCGTTTGGGTGCTGAACGTGGATTTGAAGAAGGGGCGCGTCGGATTGACGATGCGCAAGCCGAAAGACCAAGGATAGAACTAAAATAAGCTAAAAAAGAGCCGTATTCTCCTTCTGGGAGAAACGGCTCTTTTTTTGGGTTCTTTTTTTCATCATGGGCTGGATCGACTGCGAATAGAGTTTATTCTGGAGGAAGGTTTAGTCATGACTCAGCTTTAGAAGCAGGACGTTTTTATCGTAAGCATGTATGTTGCGATATACTGCGCCAGCTTAAACGATCGGCCTATTTCTCAGGCTCTGACTGCTGCTTTTTCTTCGCCCGAAAACGTCTGACCTTCATCAGATTGCCGCACATTTTATCATCGCAATAACGTTTGGAGCGGTTCCGCGTGTCATCGTAATACACCCAGAGACAATCCGGATTGGTGCAGATGCGAAATCGAGTCAACTCGCCTTGCTCGATGGCTTGCGCAAAGGAGCCGGCGATCTCGGCAGCGGCTGCTTGCAGGCCTGGATTTTGCGGTATATAAGAAAGTACCCCTTTTTGATCCTCTTCGATCTTGAGCTGCCGAATGACCGGCCCTGTCGCCATCCAGCGGTTCAATTCCTCTACTTGCTGGCGGGAAGGGAGGGTACCTGCAACGATGCGCTGAACGCATAATCGCAGGAAGGATCGGAGCTGCCGGAGAAGTTCCAGTTCATCCGAAGTCAGCGGAACGGCGATGTGGAGCTCATGCTCGCTAATAAATTCAGTGAGCCAATCCTCCCGGGCGAGCCGGTCCTCGGATCGGCCGCTGCCTCTCCAGTCATGCCATTCGCTGTTTATAAAATCATCCCATAACATGAAGCTCATCCTTTCTTGTCTCATCATTGTAACAAGTAAATATATATGTTGCTAGTTACTTGTATTGGGATCTGAAGTGTGTTAGTTTTTATGTAACGCTCTATTTTATTTATGGTAGTTACATTCAAAGCGGAGGCGATGGATATGAACATGAAGGAATTGCTGCTGCAAAACTGGGATTATGCGATGGATCAGGAGGATTGGTATCCTCCGATTCTACCGGCGCTGAAGGAGGTTACGCTCGAGCAGGCATTGTGGAAGCCGGAAGGGGAGGCGGCGAATTCCATTTGGGAGAACGTGCAGCATTTGCTGTATTATAAGCAGCGTTTGCTCGGCAGATTGGAAGGGAGACCGCTTCATAATGAAGGGATAGGAAACGACGAGACGTTTCTGATCCATGACACCAGTGAGGAGGCCTGGAATACGGCCCGGAATCAGCTTCAGGAGGTTCATGCAACGTTAAGACAGAAGTTCGAGGCGATGACGGAAGCCGAGATCGAAGAATCGCCGCAGCGGATACTCAGCTTAATCATGCATGACGCCTATCATACGGGGCAAATCGTTTTTATGCGGAAGCTTCAGGGCTCCTGGCCAGCTAGACGAAGCGAATTATAGGAGCGGATTCGACGAATGCAGTCCACCTATTACAATGCAAAAATAAGCCGGACAGAGCGTCCGGCTTATTGTCAACCTTATGGATCGATTGCAGGCCCTAACGGGCATTCGAATTTTCTTCACCTGGGGAATTCCGGTAAAAGTACCAGCATTCGTTCAGCAGCTTGATCTGACGTCTGTCCTTCTTGCGGAAAGCGCGTGTCAACTGATTGCAGAGCCATTGCGGCAAGGGTATCTCCTCCTCTTGCTATTTCCATCTGTATGGATAGCATATGGGGAAAATGCCCAAAGCGTGCAGGTCTACCTCGATTATTGCGCTTCTTCCTCGTACCATTGCTCGAGCTGAGCTTGAAGGGCCCGAATTTCGGTAAGCAGCGAGATGAGCGGATATTCCTTTTCGTTCAGGGAAGCAAAGGCCTGCTCAAGCTCATTTATGTATTCAAGACCACCCTGAATGCTCAGCGATTCCTGCAGCAAATCCAAATGGTCGCATTCGGCTACGGCAAGAGGCAGCTGAGGTTTGCCTGCTGCGGTGAGTTTATCGATTTCCTTGTTCAGGCGTAAATTCAGGGCACTGAGCTGGTAAGCATAGTCACTGGGCATTTCGACAAAGAACAGCTCGTCCTGACCCTTTAAAATAACGTAGCGCATGTTCGGCATGATTGCAGGTTCTCCCTCCATACTTTCTACTTGACAGTGTAGCCCAGAGAGAAGTTAAAATTCAAGTAGCATTTATCAGGGCAAAGGAAGGATCAGACATGGTGACAACGAACGAGATGAGTAATGAGGAGCTGCAGGTCTGGGTCGAGAAAATCTCGCTGGAGAGCTTTCGGGTTCCGTTCAGGCATCAGGCTACGTTTAACCGGCGATTGTCCTCGACCGGCGGCCGCTATTTCATGAAAAGCCATCATATCGAGATCAATCCGCATCAGCTGGCCACGCACGGCAGGGAAGAGGTGGAGAAGATCATCAAGCATGAGCTGTGCCATTATCATCTCCACATTGCGGGCAGGGGATATCGCCATCGCGATGCCGATTTCAAGAAACTGCTGCAGGCCGTTGGAGGAAGCCGTTTCTGCAAATCGTTGCCGAAGGGCAAGACGGCGGGTCGACGTCAACCGGAACCGTACCGATACATGCTTCGCTGCGGCGACTGCGGGACGGAATACCTGCGTAAACGGAAGATGGATCCGGCCCGGTATCGGTGCGGAAAGTGCGGCGGGCGTCTAACGCTTCTGAAGCTTGACTCCCCTAAGAAGTCATGATAAATTATTAGTATTCAACTTCACGTTCCCTGATAGCTCAGTTGGTAGAGCACTCGACTGTTAATCGAGTTGTCACAGGTTCGAGTCCTGTTCGGGGAGCCATATGGAGAGATACCCAAGTGGCTATAAGGGGACCCTCTGCTAAGGGGTTAGACTGCGTAAGCGGTGCGAGGGTTCGAATCCCTCTCTCTCCGTTGAGCATTACATCGAAGAAAGCTCCCATCACCAAGTGATCGGGAGCTTTTTTTGCATAGGGATGAGAACCCTGATAGGGTTCGTCGGAGCATAATCAGCGTTAGGGAAACTTCGCAGTCTCGACCGAAGGGAGAGTATCCCTCTCTCTTTCGCTTTAGCATGACATCGAAGAAAGCTCCCATCACCAAGTGATCGGGAGCTTTTTTTGCATAGGGATGAGAACCCTGATAGGTTTCGTCGGAGCATAATCAGCGTTAGGGATACTTCGCAGTCTCGACCGAAGGGAGAGTATCCCTCTCTCTTTCGCTTTAGCATGACATCGAAGAAAGCTCCCATCACCAAGTGATCGGGAGCTTTTTTTTGCATAGGGATGAGAACCCTGATAGGTTTCGTCGGAGCATAATCAGCGTTAAGGATACTTCGCAGTCTCGACCGAAGGGAGAGTATCCCATGAATGGGGGAATAAAGCCCGATGAAACAGATTATTGCAATGGGTGGCGGCGGTTTCTCGATGGAACCTGATAATTTGCTGCTTGATCGCTATGTTTTGGCACAAGTATCGAAAGAATTGCCTAAAGTGTGTTTTGTTCCGACGGCAAGCGGAGATGCGGATGGTTATGTTGAACGGTTCTATCATGCTTTCCGGACACTGCCGTGTATTCCCAGTCATCTGTCACTGTTCCAGCCGAACTTTGCCGATCTTCGGTCTTTTGTACTCGAGAAGGATATCATTTATGTTGGCGGGGGCAATACCCGGAATATGCTGGTCTTGTGGAAGGAATGGGGCCTGGATCAGATACTCAAAGAGGCATATGAACAGGGTGTCATTTTAACCGGGTTAAGCGCTGGCTCCATTTGCTGGTTTGAGCAAGGGGTGACGGACCCGTTGAACGGGCCTTTGTACGAACTTGATGGTCTGGGTATATTACAAGGCAGTCATTGCCCGCATTATGATGCTGAGAGCAAAAGAAGGCCCGCCTATCACAAACTCGTGCTTCAAGGTGAAGCAAAAGCAGGATATGCTGCTGATGATGGGGTTGCATTGCATTTCATGGACGGACGGTTGCATCGAATCGTAAGCTCAAGGGAAAATGCACATGCATACCATGTGAAGCGTGAAGGAAATAGCGTTCAAGAAGGGAAGTTGACACCGGATTTTTTAGGCTGATTTATTGGCCGAATAAGCTCCGTAAATAAATTTAAAAATTTGCGAAAAAAAAGCTTGCCAGCATTTTTGAAATTGTGCTATACTCAATCTTGTCGTCACGGCGACGTGGTTAAAGTGGCCCGTTGGTCAAGGGGTTAAGACACCTCCCTTTCACGGAGGTAACAGGGGTTCGAATCCCCTACGGGTCACCACTTTCTATATAACTTCGGGATGAGAACCCCGTCGGTTCGTCGAAGCATAACCATCGTTAGGATAAACTTCGCAGTCTCGAACGAAGTGAGAGTATCCCCTACGGGTCACCACTTTCTATATAACTTCGGGATGAGAACCCCGTCGGTTCGTCGAAGCATAACCATCGTTAGGATAAACTTCGCAGTCTCGAACGAAGTGAGAGTATCCCCTACGGGTCACCACTTTCTATATGGCAGCCGCACGATTGTCATCGAGAGCCATTAGCTCAGTTGGTAGAGCACCTGACTTTTAATCAGGGTGTCGAAGGTTCGAGTCCTTCATGGCTCACCATTTTTACTTAGCACGAAAAGATGTATCCCTTATATTATGCGGTAGTGGTGGAATGGCAGACACGCTATCTTGAGGGGGTAGTGGGTGTATACCCGTGGAGGTTCGAGTCCTCTCTACCGCATACCAGGTTGAAGAAGAAGCTTCACGCATAGCGTGGAGCTTTTTTATTTATATATCAGGATTTCCATAGAGATTATCCATATTTTAGATATTTTTCATTGCGCGTTTATGCAAAACCGGTGTTTCATCTCTGGTCAAGAGGTTAATATCATATCGTGGACGAGCAACAACTTCCAAAAACCTATAAGGAGTGATTCAGAATGGCTAATAACAATAATGGTAAGATGAGCCGTGAAGAAGCAGGACGTTTAGGTGGAGAAGCAACAGCGAACAACCATGATAAAGAGTTTTACCAAGAGATCGGACGGAAGGGCGGCGAAGCGACGTCCCGCTCCCATGACAAAGAATTTTATCAGGAAATCGGCAAAAAAGGCGGAGACTCCACGTCAAACTCCCATGATAAGGAGTTTTATCAAGAGATTGGCCAGAAGGGCGGCGAAGCGACTTCCGACTCCCATGGCAGGGAGTTCTATGAGGAAATCGGCCGCAAAGGCGGCGAGGCTACCTCGGATTCCCATGGTCGCGAGTTCTACCAAGAAATTGGACAGCAGGGCGGCGAAGCCAGAAACGGCAGCGGCAGCAACGGGGATGGCAAGATGAGCCGTGAAGAAGCGGGCCGCAAAGGCGGCGAGGCTAGAGCCCGGCAGCGCCAACGGGGAAATTAATGAAAATTCAGCGGATGTAAGAAGAGACTCCCGTTGGAGGGGGTTGAAACTCTTTCATTCAAAAGATCCGCCTTCAGACACATTTGTAAATAGCAGCAGCCATGACTCCTTTTAGGGAGACATGGCTGCTTTCTTTTTTAGCCTGACTATCATGGCGCATTATGGAAAAGACGAAGAACGTACTGGACATTTGATACGGTGTATGATAATTATATGATAATGATAACCATTCTCATTTAAGGTTGGGGTCTGCAATGATGTTAAACCTATCGATGAATACCAGCAAGGGAGAGCCAAGAGAATACAGCGGGTTCATGGCCCGTTTATGGAATATGGATATTGTTCATGGGCAAGGGATGTCCTTGGAACAACAGTTGGCCGTGCAGCCGGCCTTGATCGTCCCGCTTAGCGGAGAGACCTGTTTGCAGCAGGCAGAGCAAGTGACACGCATGAATAAGGGGTGCGTTTATTTTTGCGCGGCTGGATCTACTTTTGGTATTACGAGCGGCGAGTACTGGAGTTCCGAGGAACAGGAACAGACAGCGGTGGCGATTCTTCATTTTGGCTTCTATGAAGGGATGTCGGGCTGCGGTCGGTTGCATGAAGTGGACGGCGCCGCATTCATGCCCTATGACGGCATCTTTGTCGTCAGCTCCCCGGACCGCTTGAATCTCGTCTGCCGGGCGATGTATAAGGATTTTCACAGCATGGAGCCCATGAAGCAGTGGAGGGCTCAGCTGGATTTTCAGGAGCTGTTGTACACGATGATGGCCGAATGCAGCCCATATGCCAAGAATGATAAACGGCAAGCGCTGGAGCGGGTGAAGGAGTATATCGAAGAGCATTATGATGAAGATTTAACGATCGAGCAGCTGGCGAATCTCTCCGAGCTGAGCCCCAAGTATTTTGTAGAGGTATATAAGAAGACCTATGGGCACAGCGCGATGGATTATTTGGCGAGCGTCCGTTTGAACAAGGCCAAACAATTGATGCTGGGTTCGGATTCCTTGCTGCGTGAGGTTGCCCATATGGTGGGGTATAAGGATGAATTTTATTTCAGCCGCAAATTTAAGAAAGCTTTCGGGATCTCGCCCTCCGCCTATATGAAGACAAGGAAAAACAAACTGGCGATGTACGGCTCAACGAGCCTATTGGGTTACGCCATGCCGCTGGATTTCACGCCGTATGCGGCTCCGCTTCATCCGAAGTGGTCACAGCATTACTATAACCATCTCGGCCCCGATATTCCGGTTCATCTGGATGCATACCGCCAGAACCATAACAAATATGCGAATCTGGAAAAGCTGGCCACGGCACGTCCGGAGCTCATCGTGTGCGCGCAGGGGGTCGAGGAGTGGGAGAAGGAGCAGCTTCGGCAGATCGCCCCTCTCTATGAAATGCCGGGAGAGCAGGAAGGATGGCGGTTCAACTTGCTTAGTCTCGCCAAAATGCTGGACAGGCTGCCTGAAGCAGAGCAGTGGATTGAAGCGTTTCATCACAAAATATCGGCTTACCGGGAGAAGCTCCCATCTAGCAATAGGGAAGCCCGCACGCTTTTGACCGCCCGCCTGCATCAGGATGAACTTCGGGCATACAGCCATCCGGGCATGAAGGAAATACTATTCGATGATTTCGGTTTTCAGCCGGCCCTGCCTATGGATCAGCTGAATGAGGGGTGTTTAACGATGGAGCAGATCAGGGAGAGCCGTGCAAACCATCTGCTTCTTCTGATCCGTCAAGATTCCGAAACGCTTGCCTATTGGAGGAGACTGCAGGCGACGCCGGAGTGGATGACCATCTCCGCGGTGAGAGAGGGAACGTTCCATCAAATATCCTCTTATCCTTGGCGTGAGTATTCGCCCATTGCAATGGAGCAGATGGCGGAGGAGGCCATCCGGTTGTTTTCCGGAAAATGTCCATGAGGAATCCGGTTATTTGTCCATGGTGCAAAAAGAGCAAATCCGATAGTATGATCAATAATGATAATCATTATCAATTATTAAATGATCATGGATCATGGAAGGGGTAACTGGAGAGAGATGAAACGGATGAAAATGGTCTTGGGGTTATTGCTGGTATTTGCTTTGGTACTATCTGCTTGTGGCGGAGGTAACGAGGTTAAAGATACAGACGGAGCAAGCACGAGTAATGCAGGAAGCACGAACACCGCTGAGGAGAATAAAGCTTCGAACGAAGAAACACCCGCTGCGGGCGAAACCAAAGTTGTGAAATATCTTGATCAGGAATACACGCTTCCTGCCAAAACGGAGCGGATCGTTATCACGGGTGCCGTCGAAGCCATGGAGGACTCTATTGTGCTGGAAGTGAATCCGGTCGGAGCGATCAGTTTCTCGGGCTCTTTCCCTCCATTGTTTGAGTCGATTACGAAGGATGCCCAGTCGGTAGGCGAGAAAACCGAGCCGAATTTCGAAACGATCCTCTCGCTTAAACCGGACGTGATTTTGGGATCTTCCAAGTTCAAGCCGGAGGTCGTGGAACAATTGAATAAAATTGCCCCGACGATACCTTATTCTCATGTATCCACCAACTGGGAGAGCAATTTGAGATTGCTGGGCGAGTTGAGCGGCAAGCAGGAACAGGCTGAGCAAGAGATCGCTAAATATAAAGAGGATCTGGAAGCCGCAAAGGCAACCATCGGAGACAGCCTGAAGGACAAGAAGGTTTTGGCGCTAAGGGTTCGTGCGGGGGAGATGTACATTTACCCGGCTGGGGTATTCTTTAATCCGGTATTGTACGAGGATCTGGGAATCGCCGTACCGGCTGAGGTAGAAGCCGCGCAAGCGCAGGAGCTGGTCTCCAAAGAGAAAATGGCTGAGATGAATCCGGATTACGTGTTTGTCCAGTTCTCTCCGGACGAGAACAAGGATACGCCGAACGCACTGGAAGAGCTGCAGAATGATCCTATCATGAAAAACCTGAACGCGTTCAAGAACGGAACGGCTTTTGTCAACGTGGTTGACCCGCTTGCTCAAGGCGGTACCGCGTACAGTAAAATCGAGTTTCTGAAAGCTGCCGTCGAAAATCTTACGAAATAATATCATTGATTCCAGTATAAACGTATAAGGCGTGTTGTTCATGGGGTTCAAAAAATCGCTGCCGGCTGTCATCCTTGTGATGGCCCCGGCAGTCTGCTTATTGCTCATAGCGGCCTCCATCCTGTATGGAGCCAAGAATATTTCGATGGATACCGTCTGGGACTCCATCTTCGCTTTTGACCCGGAGAGCATCGACCATCAGATCATTATGAGTTCCCGGCTGCCCCGAGTCGTCGGGGCTATGCTGATCGGTGCTTTTCTGGCGGTTTCGGGCGCTCTTATGCAGGGGATGACAAGAAACTATCTAGCCTCCCCCTCCATTATGGGGGTATCGGACGGTTCGGTGTTCGCGGTGACCTTGTTCATGGTATTCATTCCGAATGCCAGCTCCAATATGTACATTGTCAGTTCATTGGTTGGTTCCGCGATCGGTGCAGCCGTCGTGTTCGGATTAGCATGGCTAATTCCAGGGGGGCTCAGTCCGGTTCGGCTGGCTATACTCGGAACCGTGATCGGGACGTTTCTTAGCGGAACGGCCGAAGCTTTGGCAGCTTATTTTCAGATTTCCCAAAGCATCAGTTTTTGGTACAATGCCCGGCTGCATGCCATGGATCCCGAGCTGATCAAGCTGAGCATTCCGTTTGCGATCGTCGGTTTGTGCCTCGCCGTGGTTTTGTCCAAATCGATCACGCTGCTCTCCCTCGGGGACGAGACGGCCAAGGGGCTTGGCGTCAAAACATGGCTGGTGAAAGGCCTTGCGATGCTGGCGGTCGTGATCTTGACGGGCGTATCGGTGGCGCTGGCAGGGAAGGTTGCCTTTGTAGGCTTGATTGTCCCTCATATTGCCCGGTACTTATCGGGCTCCGATTACCGATGGATCGTACCGGTGTCGGGCGTGCTTGGCGGCATGTTCCTGGCGCTGTGCGACATTCTCGCCAGGTTCGTGAACAGCCCTTTCGAGACGCCGGTCGGTGTCATCACTTCGCTGATCGGCGTGCCGTTCTTCCTCTATCTGATCAAGACGAGGGGAGGGGCTCAGCGTGCGTAACACATCTTATCGGTTCCCGATGGTGCTGGCAGGCGGGATAGCGGTCGTATTGGCAGCCGTTTATTTCAGTCTGACCAACGGCACGTTTGACATGTCCATCAAGGAAGTAATCCAGACGCTCTTTCGGATGAAGCCCAATGCGGACTTTGATCTTGTCGTGTTTGAATTCAGGCTCCCACGAATCGTGCTTGGCGCCCTTGTCGGGTTTGCGCTCGGTATGGCCGGTGCCGTCATCCAAGGGGTTACCCGCAACGGGCTTGCGGATCCGGGCATCCTCGGCATCAATGCAGGCGCCGGCATGGCGGTCGTACTGTTTATGTTCCTGCTGCAGGGGCAGATCACGATGACCGGCTGGCTCGGGGTGATGATGATGCCCATGTTCGGCATCGCGGGCGGTTTGGCAGCGACCACGGCCATATACATGTTTGCGAGAGAAAACGGAAAGCTGGATCCCCAGCGGCTCATACTTGTGGGCATTGCGATCGCATCCGGCTTTGGAGCCGTTACCATGTATGTTTCGCTAAAAATGAACCCGAAAGATTATGAGATGGCGGTTGCCTGGCTCGCCGGCAGCCTTCATAGCGCCAACTGGAAGTTTGTGGTGACCATGCTGCCGTGGCTCGTTATTTTGCCGCCTGTCATCTGGCTTCGCTCTCAAGTGCTCGACTTGTTCCAGCTGAGCGAGGAAAGCGTGAAGAGCGTCGGGGTATCCGTCGAGCGCGAGAAAAATAGATTGCTTCTCTGCAGCATCGGTCTGGTAAGTGCCAGCGTAGCTGTATCCGGCAGCATCGGGTTTGTCGGCCTGATTGCTCCGCATATGGCCAGGCAGCTTGTCGGACTGCGGCACAGGCATATCATCCCGATCAGCGGCATAGCGGGCATGGCGATTGTTGTCATAGGCGACTTCATCGGCAGAACGATATTCGCTCCGGCCGAGCTGGCTGCAGGCATTGTGGTATCCGTGATCGGGGTTCCGTATTTTATCTATTTATTAATTCGCATGAGAAAATAAAAGCAGCTTTCGGGAGGATCACATGAATCGTTACAAGCAGCTGGCAGTTGAAGGCAGAGAGCTTACACTGTATCTGCCTCCTTCCTATCTGGAGTATGACCGTTCCTATCCTGTTGCCTATGTTCAAGATGAAGGAGATATGTTCACGGACTGCCTGAACTATTTGAATCATTTGTTTGCGACAGGCCGGCTGGAAGAGGTCATCCTGGTCGGAATCTCGACAACGAACCGGAATCGTGAGTATACGCCTTGGCCGGCTGAGCCTTTGCTGGAGAGCAACCCTCCTTTCGGCGGGGAGGGGAGAGCTTATGTCGATGAGGTAGCGGATGTCATCAAAGCATACATAGACCATCGGTACCGAACGCTTCCAGCGCCTGAGCATACGGCCATCATGGGAGGCTCCTTTGGCGGTTTGATCTCGATGTTCGCGGGATATTGGCGTCCCGATACCTTCGGACGGATCGGCATGCTGTCGGCTTCGTTATGGTACGAGGGGGTGATGGACTACATCCGCCAGCAGGGAAAATGGCCGGCTGAGCAGCGGGTGTATATGTCCGTAGGGCAGCTTGAAGGGGCGTATAAGCAAAATGCGCAGAAAAACATGTTTGTGAACAACGTGGAGGCCCATCGGTTCTGGCTTGAGCAAGGGGTGAGCCCTGAGCGGCTGCAGCTGGCGGTAGATCCTGACGGAACCCATGATCCTATCTTTATGTCCAGAAGATTTCCGGATGCGCTGCGGTGGCTGTTCGTCGGGGAAGCAGAGGAGCAAGCATCGGCGAAGGGGCGGGCTCAACATGAGGATCCGGATTATCAGGAAAAGCAAGAAATGCATAATAACCAAGATAACCAAGATAACCAAGATAACCAAGATAACCAAGATAACCAAGATAACCAAGATAACCAAGATAACCAAGATAACCAAGTAAAGGCCACTTTGTTTTCCGTACCGGGAACGCTGACCTGGTCCATGCAGTCCGACGTGACGGGCCGCGAATACCGCATTTTCATCGCCGAGCCGATGGGACCGCCTCCTGAGGGAGGTTATCCCGTGTTATATTCGCTGGATGCCAATGCCACCTTCGGCACGCTGGCCGAAGCCATCCGCCTGCAATCCCGTACGCCTCGGGGCATTCCCTCTGCGCTCATTGTCGGCATCGGCTTTGACAGCGACAGCCCCATCGTAAGCAGCGAACGCTTCTATAACTTTACGGAATATGCCGATCCCGCTGAACTGCCAGTCCGGCCAAACGGCATGGATTGGCCGGAGACGGGCGGCGTGGAGGCGTTCCTTACCTTCATCGAGCAGCAGCTGAAGCCGGCCGTGGAGCGGCGGTATGCCGTGAACCGATCGAAGCAGGCGCTGTTCGGACACTCGCTCGGTGGATTTTTCACCTTGTATACCTTATTCACCAGACCGGATGCCTTTTCGCGGTATATTGCGGCATGTCCCTCGGTGTGGTGGAAGAACTACGCGCTGTACCAGCGATGGGAAGAGGGGAAGAACCGCTTACGACAGAGCGGGGAGCGCAAGTCGCTCCGCCTGTACGTGGGGGCCGAGGAGAAGCCGTCCATGGTGAAGGATGCCAGGGAACTCTATGCCTTTCTCAGAGGGCATGAAGAGGTGCTGGAGACGACGTTCGACGAAATTGAGGGTGAAGGGCATGTTTCGGTACTGCCGACCCTCATAAGCCCCCTGCTTCGTTTTGTGAACGCGTAATCCACCAAAGAATGCCTCAAGCATAAATAAGCAGCTTCGAATCCAGTGATCATCGGGATATCGAAGCTGCTTATTCTGTGTTGTATGCAGACGGGTTGTTAATCGGGCAATTCCGGATCATCGAGAATGGAGGAATATTTCGGGTATAATCTGCGAATGCAATCCGGACAAATATCATGGGTAAACTCAATGGGGAGGCGGCTCTCCAAATAGCTCTCCACAGGCTCCCATTCATCCGCTTGTCGAACATATTTGCATACGGCACAGATAGGAATATGTCCTGGAAGAGGGAAGCTGTGAGCCAGCGCTTGTTCCAGCAGCAGTTCCTTGTGCTTGAACTTCGTAATATCCGTGAACGATATCATGGCTCCGTGAACACGGCCGTCCTTGTTCATCATCAGCGGCAGCACCTCGCACAGAACCCAGTTCTGCCGGTCATTCCATTCCACGGCATATTCAAAAGAATAATCAGGCAGCTTGCCCAGCATCACTTCCTTTACGGAGGGCAAATCCATCTCATGGGAAAATGGATCGAATACAGAACCAAAGTGCCTGAAAGTCATATCGAAAAAAGATGCTCCATGCCACCTAAAGTCAGGAGGGACACCGTATTTTTCGGCCATGGCAATGAGCGGATCGTTGATTTTGTCTATGATGCCATCCGGGGTAATGACCATCAGCCCCTTATTCAAGGAGTGCACCGCATTATTCCAGGATGTGGTCATGGTATCGTAGGGCAATTTACTCGCTCCTCGTACGGAATAGACTCATGAGTAAAAGATACGACGATCCATGAGTACTATGGTATAATTTAGGCAATATATCTAGATTATACACGTAATTAAGTCATTATGCAAGACAAAAATACGTACATAAGATATTTTTCTTTTAAAGAGAAATAGGAAGGCGGTTGTTTGATGCAGTCTATTTACCAACGAATCGAACATCTCATAGAAAGCCGGGGTATGACCAAGAAGGCGTTTTGTGAAACCCTCGGGATCAGCACAGGAAATTTTGGTGACTGGAAGAGGGGAAAAACAACGCCGAGCACGAATAAATTGATTGAGATTGCAGCATTTTTTTCCGTCAGCCTGGATTGGCTGATTATAGGAAGAGGCAGTCCGACCAACCGTGTCAAGGAAGCCCGCGGGGAATATGAAGTAGATCCGGAATCTTTGGATCCTGCCTTAATGTCCGGTCTGGCAGAGCATGAGAAGGAATTTATCCGCGAATACATCGAGTTTTCGGCCTATCGGAAGGACAAGCGCAGCGATAAGAGCTAACTGATGCAAAAGCCTGATCCTAAGGCCCAGATTTTGGCGCTTTACTTTTGAGCAAGAGGGCAGTATAATAGGGAATGTTCGCTGCAGAACATCCCTTATACATGCGGTAGTGGTGGAATGGCAGACACGCTATCTTGAGGGGGTAGTGGGTGTATACCCGTGGAGGTTCGAGTCCTCTCTACCGCATACTTCATAAAGAAGCTGTTTATCAAGTGGAATTCCCTTTGATAAGCGGCTTTTTTTGTTATGTTCTTCGCGTGCCGGGATAATGCTCATCTATGGTGAAATGCCTTATTTATCGTTTCAAATTGCCCTGAAAGTTTAAAGAGTACATGTAGAGACCATAATAGGGCATGAAGGAGATGAACGAGCATGAAACCATTATACACAGCAGATGTTAAAGTCGTCGGAGGGCGGGAAGGCTCCGTTGAATCTACCGATGGCGTTCTCAATCACAAATTAAGCATGCCGAAAGAGCTCGGAGGTCCGGGCGGAGCCGGAACCAATCCGGAGCAGCTGTTCGCGGCCGGTTATGGCGCCTGCTATGAAAGCGCCCTGGCCAACATCGCCCGCAAGGAGGGCGTCGAGCTGAAGGATGTCGTGATCCACTCCCAGGTGTCGATCGGAAAAGACGAAGGCGCTGACGGCTTTAAGCTGGCAGTGAAGCTGAAGATCGAAATGCCCGGCATCGAACGAAGCCAGGCGGAGGATCTCGCGAAGAAAGCGCACGCGTTTTGCCCGTATTCCAAAGCAACCCGGGGCAACATCGACGTGGAGTTAAGCGTAAGCTGACGATAGAGGATTCGGATGGCTCTCTAAAATGGGGGTCATCCTTTTTTGTCGGCTAAAGACGCTCGATATGAAACTTTTTACATGATACGCCGTACTTCAGTTAAAGCTATGCATTGAAAGGGGCGCTTGGAATGCGAATAGAACAAATGATAGAGGAACGGTTTGTATGCAGCAAATGCGGAGGGAACCACTGCCAGACGAAAGAGGTCTCGATGTCGGGGGCAGGCTTGAGCAAAATGTTTGATATTCAGCACAATCATTTCCTATTTGTTTCCTGCACGAACTGCGGATATGTGGAAGTCTTCAACCCGGATATATTGGAAGGTAAAAAGAGGGGGCAGCTGGGCTCGATCCTGGATGTGTTCTTCGGTTGACATCACCCCTAAAATTCTTTAATATGACTAAGTACCAGAAAGTACAAACCAGTCATAAGGAATTTAAATAAAATAAACGGGTGATGAACATGCCATACAGACCGCAGATTGCAAATGTGACCACAGCTGGAAGCAATGAAAAGGAAGGGCTTTACGAATTCATTATCCACACGGCTGACGGAACGGATATTCGCGTATTCTATAACCGCTTCCCGGAATGGAAACTGACTGCGCTTAGCCGACTTGGGAAAGTACCTTGCCCGGTTTGTCGTAAGGATTTCATATGCAAATGCATGGAGAAATTCTCGAACGAATTCGACCAGCAGATGAGAGACGGCGAGTGGCTGAACAAAGCTGCTGAGTAATAAACCAATAAGCGTACTTGATCAAGCGTAGGAGAGGGCTCCTGCGTTTTTTCTTTTTTTATGGCGTGAAGGGAGCGAAGAAAATATGAAGGATCGTGCAACCGAAAATCATGAGGAATATGCAATTGTGCTGATTGATGGCGTGTGCCATATGTGCCAGGGGCTGACCCAATTCATTATCAAGCGAGATCCCGCGGGTGCTTTCCGGTTCGCTTCGCTGCAATCCGAGATCGGTCAGGAGCTGTTGAGGCAGGGAGGGCTCGATGGAGATTCGCCGGAGACGATGGTGCTGATTGAACAGGGGAGATATTACACCAGATCGACGGGAGCTCTTCGGATTGCGCGGCGTCTTCGTTTTCCTTGGCCGCTGTCGTATGTCCTGATCCTGATACCCCCTTTCTTACGGAACCTGGTGTACCGCTGGGTGGCGAAGAACCGTTACCGGTGGTTCGGGCAATCCAGTGAGTGCATGGTGCCGACGCCGGACATTCGGCGCCGGTTTTTATCCTGATTCCGCTTGTTTTAATGATGATGCTCTGCCGTGCCTTCTTGGAATGTCGGAGTTCCCGCCTCCAGGTAGGCAAGCTCGGCCTCGGACAGTTTGCCGACGGCGAACGGTTTCTGGGGAATGATGATGGAGCCGTTGTTGCCGCTGTGCAGCTTGATGAAATACAGCCCCTCTTTTACGAAGGTTTTGGTCACCGTATACACGCCATCGCCCACCTCGACCGCATCCGTCATGGGATCCCGCAGGGAACCGTTATGGCTCCACAGCTCGTAGTGGACAAAATCCGCACCGGGCACTCTTTTGCCGTCTTGGGTAAGGATAATCTCGATGGTCTCCGGCTGTTGGACGGATAATACATCCGGAATGTTCACCTCGGCCATCAGCGGAATTTCTTTTACATACCGGTCGGCTGCCTCGGGACTGGCCGAACAAGCGCTCAGCAGCAGAACCGATAGCAGTACGGTTATAATAATACGGCCTTTTACGATCATGAAACCGCCACCCCTTATTTTTGATTAAGTCCTAAGCGAATCAGGCGTTCAGGAAAGCCTTGATCGCCAGTATCTTCCGCACGATGACAGAATCGATGATCCACACGATGATGAGAGACAAGCCCACAAGCGGGAACAGAATCCCCAAAGAGATAAGCACCAGCAGGAACAGCCTCATGCTCTTGGCGCCCGTCTCGGGCGCTTTCGGAGCCCCCAGTCCGTGATCCGGTTTTCGTTTCCACCACAAGTACAAACCGCTTACCGCAATGAGAATGATGCCTAGGCATATCAGCAAACTGAAAATCTGGTTGACGATGCCGAATTGGGTTCCTTTGTGCAGCGTAATGCCCAGGGCAACGGCTTTGCCGACGAATCCGTAATGATCATAGCGATAATCCGCCAACACCGCGCCGCTGTACTGGTCGATATGCAGGGTGGCTTCGTCCTGCGCTTTCGGCGGATAGGCCGACAACGTATACACGCCGCCCGCTTGCTGCGGGATGCTGATGGTGTAACTCGGATGCATCCCCTCGCTTCGGGCTACGTACATGACGTCTTCAATCGGAAGCGGCATAAAGTCGGAGATGGTGGAGTTGGGAACCTCCAGATTTTCGGCCGCCCAAGGGACCTCTGCGACTTCCTTCGTCCGTACCACATGGGAGGACGGCGCACTGCCCGACCAGATGGAAGGAGGATAGCCGGCACCGGTATTGGTTGCCATGGTTTGGAAATTGCTGCCCCACAGGCCTGACCAGGGTAATCCGGTCATGACGAGAAACAGCATGCCAGCCGCGATCCAGAATGCGGGAACGGCGTGCAGGTCCCGGCGAAGAATCTGCTTGCCCTTGCCGAGCCTCGGATACAGGATCCCTGCGAGGCTTCTTTTCTTTTTGCTTTTGTTTTTATTTTTCGGGAACCATAAAAACAAACCGGTGATGATGAGCACGATCGCCCAGCAGGCGGCAAGCTCCACGATCCGGTCCCCGATCGTCCCGACCATCAGCTCGCCGTGGAACTCCTCGATTTTGTCCATGATCCGGTCTTTGTCTTTCAGCTCGCCCATCTTTTCTCCCGTATAGGGGTCCATGAAGACGGTCATGGATTCGCTGCCCGAGGTCAGACTGATTTCCGTGGAGCGGGAATCCGACTCGCCGGGGCGGTATTTCGTGATGGTAGCGTCAGGGTAGAGCTCTTTCACTTGTCCGACCAGCTTGCTGGGCGTTACCCGTTCGGATTGTGGGGTTACCGTGTAGAAGTCCCGATATAACGCTTGTTCAATCTGAGGCTTAAATAAGTAAACGGAGCCGGTTACAGCCAGGATGATCAGAAAAGGAGCGAACATGATGCCGGCATAGAAATGCCATCTCCAGACGGTTTTGTATAATGCGGCAGAGCTTGGATTTGCTGATTGATTTTCATTGGGTTTGGCTGCCGGCGTTTTCTTTTTCCCCATGGCTCGTGGCTCCTTTTCAAATACGGCTAAAATTTATATAAGATGAACAATGCGTTCATTTCATATATGCAAACAGGTTTATAGCTACTTCAGCGGGGCCCGGAAACCGGCTTGCTCGGCTTCTTCCTCGCTGCAGAACCACTGCTCCTGCTTCGTGCGCTCATAGTACGGGGATTCGGGCGTATGATAGATTTTCTCGCCCTTGGAGTTGATGTTGCCTTTAATGTCGCAGGCTTGCTTGGACGGTTGGGGTTTCTCGGTAGGCGCTTGGGTTGCTGTGGTGTCATGGTTGTTGCTCTTATTCGTATCGTCCTGTTCCTCGGGATGGAATCCGTCTTCCTGGGCGTAGTTCTCTACGCTCCATATGCCGAGCCCCTTGTCCCGGCTGATCCGCTGCAAATCATCGAATTTGTCCACATAGCGCGTGTTGGGCGGATAGATGTAGGCGACGCGGGCCAGTCCTTCTTCAAGCAGCGATTCCTGGACCATTTTCCCGTCGGCATACACGTAAGCGAGCAGCCTGGAATATTTATCCCGGTTCGGACCGATATCGAACTCCAATTCAAGCCGATCGGCTTGTTCCACGAGCTCCTTCGTAAAAGCCTTGGCCTCGGGCCCGAACGGCTGGACGCCCAGTTTCGGATGGCTTGTCTCGGGCGTGTCGACCAGCAGCATGCGAACATTCTCTTTTTTGCCCTCGAACATGACGCTGATGGTGTCGCCGTCAACGGCTTTGACCAATTCCACGGCAACCCGCGGCAGGTTCAGATCATCGGTGGGATAGGTCGTCTGCTTGGCATTCGTTGTGCCGGCGTCTGTCTCGGCTTCGGATGTACGGGACGCTGCGGTTTCTTCGTTCGACGTCGCAGGGGACATCAGCGGCTGGCTGCAGCCGGATAATAACAGCAGGGCGGTTAGAAAAGCGGCTAGTATACGTTTGTTCATGGGTGTCACTCTCCAAGCTTGGAAGTATTGGTTTAGATGGTTTAGGAGTTTATATATGTTAATTCTATATAAGAAGTTTCTATATAGAGAACACTCGTTCTAAGCCTATATAGTAGGACATTTATCCTTGTTTTGACAATAGTGATTAAGGGCTATATCTACATAAAAAATAAAATCTTGCCGTTATCCTGCAACTGTGATATTCTAATGTCAAATTATAACAGACAACGGAAGCACCGTTCATTGTCCGCGATTTTCGCGGCTTTGACGGTGCTTTTTTTGCGTTGTTACAGAAGAGAGGGATTGGCATGATGATACCGGCCCGACTAGTGCTGGCAGTGCAGGATTCCCGGTATGTCGAACCGCTGCTGAATTATGTGCATGGAAGCTCCTACGGATCGGCCCTGCAGGTGACCGCATTCACCCGCGTAGAATCATTCCTTCATTATATGGACTCGGGGGAGAAGCCGAATTTGGTCGTGGGGGATGCGGATATGCTGGAGAACTGGCTCAGCCAGAGGGAGGCATCGGTTCCATGGATGCTCCTAAGCGAAGGCCATTCAGCGCTTTCTCTTATGGAGGGCTGCGACAGCACCCCCAAATACCAGCCGCTGCCTCAGCTGCTGGACATCATGGTAACCCGTTGCAGGCGAAGCGGGGGAACGCTGGAGAAATTGAATTCGGGATCAACACCGGTGATCGGCATCGTCTCTTCCCTGGGAGGGAGCGGGAAATCAACGATCGCCATGAACATGGCGAAGCAGCTTGGCGTGCTCGGTTTGAGAGTTTTCTATCTCAATTTGGAGAGCGTGAACAGCAGTGCGTTGTTTCCGTCCGGATCCGTCGGCATGGAGGGGAGCTTTTCGCGATTACTGTATGACGTTAAGGCCTCCCAAGAATCGGCTTCCGAGACGGAGCTGTCGATAGCTCCCTATATCATCAGGCATCATGGCTTGAAGTGCGATTCCTTTGAGCCCAGCTTCAACGTTAAGGAAATATCGGAAATGACCGTGGACGATACATCCCTGCTGTTGACCTCCCTGATATCATGCCATCATTACGATGCCATTGTGGTGGATACCGAGGGGGACTCGGGGGAACGATTGCAGGCGGTTCTCGAACAGGCCGGACTGCTGATCTGGGTGCTGTTGGATGATTTGATCAGCATGCATAAGAGCGGCGTATGGCTGGATCAATTGGAGCTTAAGAGCCCCGCCCTGTTCGGAAGCGTGAGGAAACGGAGCCGCTTCATCGTCAACCGGTACACGGGTCAGCTTGTTAACGGGCTTCCCCGCAAGGATATGAGCATAGACGGCGTGCTGCCTTATATACCTTCATGGAAGCAGCTCCATCGGGAAGATCTGCTGTTGTCCTCGCCGATCTATCAAAGGGAGGTATTGAAGCTCTGCCAGCAGCTGCTGGAGGGCTCGGGTATCATGCCGGTTCATGCGGGCGGTGGGAAGTGATGATGGAGGATCCGTTTAAATCGGTTCGGGATCAGGTTCGGTCCGAGCTTGATATGAGTGCGAGCGTTAACAATTCGGAATTGATGGCCCGCATCGAGGAAATGGTGTGGAGAAGACGCGAGCTCATGGAGCTGACCGCAGCCGAGAAGCGGAGGCTGGTGCGGAGGGTATTCGATTCTTTTCGCGGGCTGGATGTGCTTCAGCCTCTGGTGGACGACCCACGGATTACGGAAATTATGATAAACAGCCACCAGGATATATTCATCGAGCAGGACGGCGAGGTCAAGAAGCTGCCGGTCCAATTCGAGTCCCAGAGCCGGCTGGAGGATATCATTCAGAGCATTGTGGGTACGGTAAACCGGGTGGTGAATGAATCGACGCCCATCGTTGACGCGAGATTGAAGGACGGCTCCCGGGTGAATATCGTGCTCCCGCCCATCGCGCTGAAAGGGCCGACCATGACGATCCGCAAGTTTCCGGAATCGCCGATGACGATGGATGATTTGGTTGGAAGGGGAGCGCTGACGGAGGAGGCGGCAGAGCAGCTTCGGATATTGGTCAAGGGCAAGTATAACATTTTTATAGGCGGCGGGACGGGGTCGGGGAAGACGACTTTCCTGAATGCGCTGTCGCAATATATTCCGCCTGATGAACGTGTCATTACGATCGAGGACTCGGCGGAGCTGAAAATCGTGACGGTCCCGAACCTCGTGTCGCTGGAGACCCGGAATGCCAACACGGAAGGCCGGGGGGAGATCGCGATGCGCGATCTGATCCGTTCCTCGCTGCGGATGCGTCCCAATCGGATCGTGGTGGGCGAGGTGCGGGGCAGCGAGGCGCTGGATATGCTGCAGGCCATGAATACAGGGCATGACGGAAGTTTGTCGACGGGGCACGCCAACAGCACGCAGGACATGATCAGCCGTTTGGAGACGATGGTACTGAGCGGTGCGGATCTTCCGATCAGCGTGGTCCGCCAGCAGATTAGCTCGGCGATTGATATATTTGTGCATTTATCCCGGTTAAGGGATCGATCGCGACGCGTAACGGAGATTAGCGAAGTGATTGGAATGAGCGACGGCGAGGTGGTGCTGAACCCGCTGTACCGGTTCCGTGAAACGGGCGAATCGGGCGGCCGGGTGATTGGGCGCCTGGAGCCTTGCGGCAATCCGCTTCAATCGGCGGACAAGCTTCATATGGCCGGGATTACGGCTTGGCCGCTGCAGAAGATGATGGAGGTGACATAAATGAAACGCTCCGGTAGTTCTGCCTGGATGTCCAAAGAGGGCCAAGGCGGCCGAGTGATCAAGAGGAGCAAAATCGCCGGTAAACCCGAGCATGCAGCCGCGGCCCGAACCCACGCCCTTCCGGATTACAGTGTCTATCATCTCTCGATGAGTCACAGAACGGCATGTGTGATCCTTGGCGGCCTTTTGTTTTGCTTCATCGGTTATCTGTTTTATCACAATCTGATATTGTCGCTGCTGCTGGGAGCGGGAGGGCTGATGATCCCTAAATTATGGCGGCGGTTTATGCTGGATCGCAGACGCAGGACGCTGAATCTTCACTTCAAGCAAGCTCTCTATTCCTTGTCCTCGTCCCTGTCGGCCGGCCGCTCCGTGGAGAACGGGTTCAGGGATGCCGTTCAGGACTTGCTGCTGCTGGATCCCGGAGGCAGCAGCGATCTGATCTTCGAACTTAAGGTCATTGTGTCCCGTTTGGAGTACGGCGAGCCTATCGAAGTGGCACTGCAGGATTTTGCAAGAAGGGCGGGGATGGAGGATCTAACGAATTTTGCGGATGTCTTCTCGACTTGCAAACGCACAGGCGGCGATTTGGTCGAAGTCGTGCGCAGAACCTCCTCCGTCATCGGGGAGAAGCTGGATATCCAGCAGGAGATATCCGTGATGATTGCACAGAAGCGGTTCGAATCCAAGGCGCTTCTTGCCGCCCCGTTCCTCCTGCTGCTGTTCATGAATATGACATCCCCCGATTATATGGAGCCCATGTACAGCGGATCGGGGATCATGATCTCTACTCTTGCACTTGCGGCTTTAGGAGGCTGTTTCTTATGGATCACCAAAATGATGGATATCAAGGTGTAAGGAGGGTGAGGGGGGGATGCTGACATGGATGTCCGGCGCGCTGACGGTTCTGCTTGTGGGTGGTTGGGTGGTGCTGAATCGAACGTGCGGCGAACGATACCATCGTCTTGGCAGATTGTCCATGGATGGGCTCAGGCTGCAGCGGTTAGCGCCGCCTGTGTTGTTCCTGCTGGAGCGGGGGAAGGTTCCGATGCGCTTCCCGATTGTATTCTACCGGATGCAGGGCTCCGTTCAGAAGATCCATGGTCTGCGGCACAGCGCGGAAATGACGTTGTTATTTATGGCCGAGGCCCTTGCGTATACATGGCTTATTTTGATCGGCGGCTGCTTGTGGTCGTTGCTGTCCGGGGGCGTAATCGGACTTCTGGCTGGATTCGGATTGGGGGCATTGCTGCCCGTCGCTTTGGTGAAGGATCTCCATAAAAAGGTCACGCTGCGTGAGCAGGATATCGTGATGGAGCTGCCGGAGCTTCTGAACAAGATTGTGCTGCTTGTCGGCGCCGGCGAGACGGTGCAGCGGGCGATCATTCATTGCGTGGAACGGAACAAGGACGAGAGCCATCCCCTGTATGCTGAGCTGAAGAGAATGGTGCTTGAATGGGAGGGAGGCCATCCGTTCCAGCAAGCCTTCGAGCAGTTCAATAAACGGTGCGGCGTTCAGGAAGTATCGATATTTACAACAACCGTCCTGCTTAATTTTCGGCGCGGCGGGAACGACTTTGTCCTGGCACTGCGGGATTTGTCCCGCGTGCTGTGGGAGAAGCGCAAGGCCATTGCAAGAACAAGGGGCGAGCAGGCCTCCTCGAAGCTGGTGCTGCCAATGGTGGTCATCTTCATGATCGTGATTGTTTTGCTCGGAGCGCCTGCATTTATGATGATGAACATGTAGAAGGGACCGGTGTACGAAATATGATGTTAAACATGGCGAAGAATGGTATGAAAGCTTTTTGGAAGGATGAGAAAGGGATCGGAACGCTTGAGATGATCCTGATCCTCGTCGTTATTTTGATTATCGCGCTTATATTTAAAGATCAGATTACGGCCTTGGTGAACAACTTGTTTAAAAACGTGAACAACAAGAGCAAAGAGTTCCTTGAATAATAGGCTCCAGAAAAGATGGAAGGACGATACGGGGAGCTTCACGGTTGAAGCCTCCCTGGTTCTTCCCATCGTGCTGATGGTGACGGTTTTGCTTCTGTTCCTATGCTTGTATATCTATCAGCAGTCCATGCTGGTTCAGGCATCGGCGGCGGCTTCCGAAAGGACCGCGTATATCTGGGACAACAGCCATAAGATCGCTGCCTCGGGATCCGTGGAACAGGGACGCCATGATGCGTTATATTGGCGGTTAACCGACGATAACGTTGTCGGGACCTTATTCGGTTTGGCGGGGGGAGACAGTACGAGGTCGATTACACTGCCGCAAGGGGAGGCTGAGAGCGCAGGGAAATTGCCCGAGCTTAAGATGTCCAAGGGCGGCACGGCCGTGCCTTCCAGCATGGTTGGAGAGATTCGTTATACGAATCAGCTGCTCATACGAAAAGTAACGACGTCGTTAAACGAGCAGGTCTCTCTGACGCCAATCAGCCGAATGCTGGACGATGGCGGCCAGATCGAGGTCAACTCACAATCGATTGTGGTTGATCCCGTTGAATTTATCCGCACGGTGGATTTGATGCGATATTACGGATCGAAGTTTCAAGGCGGGAGAAACGGAACGGATAAGGCAGCCGCAGGGGAAGTTCTACAAAAGTTCGGAGGTTCGCGATAGTCATGACGAAGCATGGGAAAGCGCGGTCTAGTTGGAGAAGGAGAGAGGTGGGCCGATCGTCCGATGGATCTGTATCTGTTTTTTTGATTATCGCCCTGGCAGCCGTATTTATGTTTGTAGCCATATTCATTGATTTCTCGCGTATCGCGGCCATGAAGGTGCAAAGCGAGAGGCTGACAAGAGCAGCCGTACGCTCCGTGATGTCATCCTACGATCCGCAGCTGCAGAAGGAATACGGACTGTATGCCCATGGGGGCACCAGCGGGGATCTCATTATGGGCAACGTGCTGAATGACAGCTTGAACCCGGGAGACCGCAGCGATGCGTTCCGGTTAATGGCGATGGAACTCGATAGCTCGGGGCTTGAATTGCAGCGTCCATTGGGCACTTATGACATCTTCAACCGGCAGATCATCGAGGACATGAAGTATAAAGCGCCGATCGATTTCACTTTGGAATTAGTGGGCAAGTTCAAACCTTTATCGCAGTCCATGAAGGAAGCTTCCAATACGGTCGATGTGCTTAAGAAGCTGCGCAGGCTGTATGACAAGCGGGAAGCGGCGCTGGATGAGATGCTGGCAAAGCAGCGCAAGGCAGGAGAGCATGCGATCCGGCTATCGAAGCTGGTCATGGATCCGCCTGGACAACCGATCAACGATACTTCGCTCGGGGGCAGCATCCAAACCGCTGCCGACGGGGCATCGCAGTATGAGGATTATAAAGATAAACAACAGGAGGACGCGGACAGGCCCCCAAAAGAGAAACAGTATACGCTTCTGCTCATGGCTTACCGGAGCGGAATGTCTTCCATCGGCTCGCAGATATCGAGAGAGGCCGAACGGTTTCAGCGCGAGAATGACAAGCTCCTAGCGGACGCGCAGCAATTATGGGAGGAAGCCAGGAGTTTGAACGAGGAGATGAAGCAGGTCATCAAGGAATCCGAGAACCGTTCATCTAATGCGGGGTATGACCAAGTGACGAATGACATAACGCCGGGGTCAGCCGATTCCTCCGGGTCGGAAGCGGAGATGATCCAATCCATTCGGAAGCAAGCGGACAAGTTAATTCATGGCGATGTCTTCTTAAACGGCTTTCGGCAAGAAATTGACAACCAGGAGCGTCGTTATCAACAGGTTGTCCGAGCTGTGGCCGCGCTACAGTCTTCATTGGGCGGGGAGGGGATGAAGGGAGCCGTGATCGGAGCTAGCCGCGAATTGCAGAATTACATTTCTAATTATGGGGTATCAGGCAGCGGAAATATCATGGATCGGCAGCAGGCGGCATTGGAGCAGTTTCGCACATCGGATAAGGAACGGAAGGCGATGGAGAAGCTGGCCAATCAGAAGCTGAAGCAGGCATCCAAAGCCATCGAGGCGATCAACGGGCTGAATGGGCAGAATCAAGCCATTATGGATGAGTTTCGTGAACTCCAGCAGTACTATGACGAAAGCCTTCAATTTAATGCGGAAGCAGACAGCATGAGTAAGGGAAAGCCGCTGGACGACGATCCGTATGATGCCGGCAAACAAGCAATGGATAACATGGACGGCATGTTTGGATTTATGGGGAACGTGCTTGGCGGTGTTAGGGACGAACTGTTTCAGAATGAGTACGCCGTTCATTATTATCAGCATTTCGATGTCGGGAACTTATCCGGAATCGTTGACGGGTCCAGCACGGGAGAGGAGATAGTGCAGGAGTTCGCTATCGGGAATCAGGAAGTGGAATATATTCTGTACGGATTCCACAACCCCGCCGGGAATATTTCGGCGGCTTATGCAGAAATCTTCGCTTCCAGGCTCGCGATTCGGACGATGGAAGGATTCGTCGTCAACAGCAAATTAGGAAATCCGTTGGCGGTTTTGGCGGCAGCCATCCTGTATGGGATCGAGAAGGCTATCGAGGATATGATCCAGCTGTGTCAGAAGGGAAGCGTTCAGCTTTCCAAGTATGTACCCGTTGAGCTTACCTACAGGGATCATTTACGAATATTTTTGTTTATTCACAGCAATAACGAGAAGAAGTTATCACGCATGCTGGCGCTGATACGATTAAACACCGGCATCAATCCTGCGGAGCGATTTACTTACGCTTCAGGGGAAGTTAGGACGGCCATGCGTTTATGGTTTCTTCCGGGAGTGACGAAGTCGATCGGCGTTGCATTCGGAAGCGACGGGGATGAAGTTCAAGGAAGTCGGTACTTGGTCAAGCGCAAGGCGGATTTTTCCTATTAGGATTAGGGGTTACTTGAATGAAATGTTTATCGGTATTACGAAAGCCTTTGCGTAAGAGCAGAGCGTCGGCGGAGCAAGGAAGCATGGTCGTGGAAGCTGCGCTTGTGCTGCCGATGTTTATGTTTTTTGTCATTTTTCTCATATATATCGTGCAGATGACGTTGATATCGACGGCGCTCCAAAGCACCGTTTCCGATACCGTCAAAACCGCAGCGGCCCATATGTATCCTGTTTCTCTAGCCGTGCAGGCGAATGCAGGCGGTAACGGAACAAGCGAAGGCACGCCCAGCACGTCCCATTGGGAAATACCCAAATTGTCGCTGTCCGATTGGGTTTCGAATTATAGCGACTCGCTTCCTTCTCCTGCTAAGGAGTGGATCACGGAAGCTGTCGCTTCAGGTGAGGAGCCTCTGCAGCAGCTTAAGAACCAAACCGTGGAAGCCGTACTCGACCCCGTGGTTAAGCCGATGATGAAGCCGTTCATGCCTGACCGCCTTCTGGATTATGACCGAATCCATGTGTCGAATGTTCACATACCCAATTTGAAGAGCGGCACGAGTCCTTATTTTGGCATTGAGGTGAATTATGCCCTTCCAATCCGGGTTCCTTTCTTGAACAAACGCATCGTGCTGCAAGCGAAGGCCAAGGAGAGGCTGTGGATTGGAGACACCGGAGAAGGCGGGGGCGATTCGGGGAACGGGGACGGCTCGGAGAACGGAGCCATTGAGCTGTTGGAGAAGCCGAATCCGGCCGTCGCAAGCAAGCAGGCTAAGGTAAAGGTGAAAGTAGAGCCAGGGGCCAGCGCTCAATTATCAGTCTATTATAAGAGCGGCCAGAGCACGGCTAAATATTTGGGTTGGAAGACCGCGGATGATAATGGCTATATCGATTGGGAATGGAACGTGGGATTTAATACAACGCCGGGGACTTGGCTGTTCGTGGTTGAGACGGCCGACGGGCAGCGGATCGAGGTGCCGTTTACGGTGGTAGCGCGGTCGGGCTCATGAGAGGTTCAAGAGCAAGGTTATGAAATATAGGGTTCTAAAGTAATATCCAATAAAAGTCTTTCCAATAAAAGCAATTCGTTGTGCGTCAATAGTTAAAGTTCTATTCAGACTATTCCTTTGAATAGTCGCGCAGGGGAGGTTGATGGGTGTGGCCGTTGCCTTTGGTATTTGTGCCGTTTATCTGATTGCGGCCTTTATTACAGACCTTCGTTCCATGAAGATACCGAATGCTCTAACCGTATCGGCTATGCTGTCCGGTCCGATCTTTCATGGCGCTCTGGACGGATGGGAAGGCCTGCTCTTTTCTTTGAAGGGTCTTGGAGCAGGGTTTCTCATCTTGTTGATCATGTATTTTATAGGGGCTGTAGGAGCGGGCGACGTTAAGCTGTTCGGTGGGATCGGCGCCTGGACCGGCTTGTGGTTTACCTTGCAGGGCATTATGTATTCTGTCCTTTTTGCCGGTGCCATCGGTTTGCTCATTCTGCTCTGGCGGCGGGAGACGATGAAGCGAATACGCCATGTCGTTGGCAGTATCGCCGGAGTTTTTGTCATGAAGAGCTGGTTGCCGTGGTGCAACAGCCAGGAGGAGCACTTGCGATTTCCCTTTATGATGGCTGTCCTTCCTGGCATGATCAGCACGTATCTAGTACTGCACATGTAGGAGGCGGCGCTTATGTTCGGATTAAAGGCGGATTTTATGCAGAACGGCGGAACGATCATGGTGCTGGACCGGGATGAAGGGATCCAGTCAACAGAACTGAATCATGTGCAGCTGGGCATGATCCGTTCTTCGAGAATCCCGCACTTTTTGAAGCTGCATATGAAAGAAGTCGATTACAAAGTAACCTTGGAATATGATATCACCGGCAAAAAGATGCTGTCTCAGGCATTGAAGAGCGAGCGCATGACGTTGACCGAGTACTATGGGCTGCTGCTGCAGATCGCTACCGCATTGGAGGACAGCAGGCTGTATATGCTTCAACCCGAGAATTACATACTTCATGAGGATTTTCTGTTTGTTGAAGGCTCCCTGCATCTTGGCACATTATATTTAACCTATGTTCCCCTTGCCGTTAATGAGACAAGCAGTAACCGTCTCCCTGTAACGCTTAAGGAACTTATGACAAGGCTTCTCTTATCGGTCTCGGAGCTGAAAGGAGGAGGGATACAAGCATTGATGACCTTCTGCAGTGAACAGAGCTTCAGTTTGCCGGGACTTAAGCGGCTTGTCATTGAACTGCTTGCAGGAGAAGATGGTGAAAGCGATCAAGCAGGAACGCAAGCGAAGATGGCAGTGCCTGCACATGTGAATGAAAGATTGCCCTATACCGATAATCCCTCAAACAGCAGCGTCTCCAGGACTGCCTTCTCATTTGCAGAGCCGGCTCACAGCCGGAGTGCGGCATTGCAGACGGAGAATGACGGCAACACGGATAAACAGAGTTTAATTCGAAGCCTGACGGAACGTACCAACGAGATGTTTGGGAAAAGCGGCCGAAACGAAGAAGGTAATTCTCACGCCGGTCGCACCCCATCAGGTCTTCCTGCGTGGTCATCTGGCACAGATGATTCAAGTCTTGATGAAGCGGAGCATGGCAGGTCTTCGCCGGTTCGGACTTATATTTTGCTAGGATGTTTGCTCGCCGCAGCGGGAGCTTGGAGAATGTTGTACATGAATCAACCGGGTCCGCTGATGTTGGGGCTATCGGTAGGGATTACGATTCTGCTTGCCGTGATCGCTTGGCTCGGCTACACGGGCAAACTCCGGCTGCTCCCACGGAGAACGGAGGATTGGTCCGGTTCATTGCCCGTGTTTGAATCCACAGAGCTGAGTCCGCAAGAGCATGCCAAGTGGAAGTCCGTCCCGCGTTTTGAGGCAGATCCCTTATCAGGTCTTCTTACGGGAAGACAGGCAGCGGACTCAGGGAAAGCGGCAGAAGCAGAGCTTGGTGAGGGGAATGAGCATTGGAGATGGCAGGTTCCTAAATCTCCATTTAACCTTGAGCGGGATCAGCCTTCAGCGGGATCTTCCGTACAGTCTTTTCGGGACCAGGCTTTTTCGCGTTCTCCTAACGCCGGGGCAGGAGATTCTTATAGGGAAGAAGGGGATTATTATGCCCAGCTGTCCCAACGGACGGAGGTGCTTTCGTCCTCTGGTGGTGGGGGAGCTACCGTGCTGTTAAGTCCAGAGACCGCCGTTCGTCCGCCCGGACACCATTCGGCCAGGGACTATCTTGAGCTTACCGAACCGAATGCAGCCGTCCCGAAGCGAATTGAATTGCATCAGCCCCATTTCATCATCGGCCGCTCTCCCGACGTCGCCCAATTTGTAGCTGAAGGTGTGGGAACTTCACGGGCACATGTCGAGCTCTCTCGCGAAAGCGGTGGATACGTCCTGAAGGATCTGGGTTCCAGAAACGGTACAATGTTGAAGGGAGAATCCATGGTGCCTTATAAAGAATACCCTTTGATGGAAGGGGATGCCTTTATTATTGCCGGATGGACGTTTACCCTGCGCAGGGGGGGATATTAATACGGGATTATTATAGTAGAAGTAAGATTTGCGAAGCCATTATTCTATGAAGTTTAGAGGGAATTCGGATTATTGCAGAAAACCAAAGGTGTACCCTAATTTTTAGAGGGGCCTTTGGTTTTTTATTTTTACTAGATCTATAAAAAACATCTGGTATGATAATTATGGTAAAATGTACCGATTAACTATAATTTTAAGGCGAGATAATAATACTTTAATGAGAGGACAAGAGGATTTTGCATAGGAAAATTAAAAGCAACTTTTTTTACTTGGCTGCAGGAATATATCTAGGTATTGCAATAGTAGCATTTATTCCATGGATTCAGATTGACGCAAAAATTACAGCATATACAAGTATCATCGCATTATTTATAACAATTTATGACTCATCTAAGGTTGGCCTAAAAATAGCTGCTACAGAAGGGGATTCACGCAAGCAAAGAATCCAGTATGTTTTTACGTTAGTTATGAAAGCCTTCATGATAATTTCGCCATTTGCCCTCTTGTACTGGATTAATTATGAGGACGATGAAGCAGTCATAACGAGAATAAGCAATTACGTGACTTTTGCTGCGATTGGGGTTGTATTTTTTACTAGAGGCATGGAATTAAAAAAATCAAGTGAACGATAACTCAAATTAAATCCAGTATTGCAATTCTTTTATCAATCATTAAAAGGAGCAAACATGAAAAAGGACGACTTTGGCAACCGAATGAAGGGTTACGAAAACATTTTTAGACAAACGCTTCCTCAGAGACTTCCAGTGATTATTCGTATAGATGGTTCACATTTCCATACATTTACTCGTGGAATGATAAAACCGTTTGATGAGGTACTAATTCAGGCTTTTTGGGAGACGTGTAAATACTTAGCGCAAAATATTATGGGTTGTAAGTTGATCTACCATCAAAGTGATGAAATATCTATTCTGCTGACCAATTATGATAAGTTAACAACGCAGTCTTGGTTTGAAAATAATCTACAAAAAATGGTTTCAGTGTCTGCTTCAATGGCTACTGCAAAGTTCAATGAGGTTATACAAAAAGCCTTTCCCGACAAGCCGCTCGCCACATTTGATAGCAGAGCTTGGGTACTGCCTCATGATGAGGTAGCGAACTATTTTCTTTGGAGACAGCAGGACGCAACCAAAAACAGCATTTCGATGGTTGCTCAGGCAAGCTTTCCACATAAGGAGTTACAGGGATTAGATGGAAAGAAACTTCAGGACAAGTTATTTCTCGAAAAAGGTGTAAATTGGAACGATCTGCCTATTTGGCAAAAACGCGGAGCGTGCATTACAAAGCAGTACTATAAAAAAGGAGAGGCGCTTCGGAGCAAGTGGGATGTTGATTTTAATACACCGATTTTTAGTCAGAATAGAGAGTACATAAATCAGTACGTTTATTTATCAAAGGATGAAAAATAATGGAGTGTGTCATTTTCATTGGGATTCAAGCTTCTGGAAAATCAACATTTTATAAAGAAAAGTTTTTCAAAACTCATATGAGAATAAACCTTGATATGTTGCGGACAAGGCATCGTGAGAATGTTTTTCTTGAAGCATCAATCAGTACTAGTCTGCCGTTTGTAATTGATAATACGAATCCAACAATGGATGAACGAAAAAAATATATCGAATTAGGTAAAAAACATAGGTATAAGATCGTGGGTTATTACTTTGAACCGAATTATGATTTATCTTATGCACGTAACGAACAGAGACAAGGAAAAGATAAGATTCCTGAGGTTGGAATCAAAAGTACACTGAAGATGTTGCAAACTCCTTACTATGATGAGGGTTTTGATGAATTGTATTTGGTGCGGTCACTTAATGAAGGATTTGAAGTCGAAGAAATGAAAATGAAATGAGTCTTTCAACTTTTTGAATATATCCCCCATAGATAAAGGTTTATTACATAGGATTTAATTTCTGGAGATGAAGGAGAATGATCAATGTGATAAAAAAAGCCTTATTATGGTCACCCTTGTTTGTGGTGTTATGGTTACTGCTTCCGAGCCCATCCCATGCCGCCACTTTATTTGTAAAAGCAAACGTGGAATATGGGCCATTCAAATCGCCCTTCTCTTTGGAAGACCCGATAATGATGAAGGAGGGGAGAGTATTGCTTCCTCTGCGGGAGGTCGGCGATATATTGGGTTTGAAGGTACATTGGAATCAAGGACAGCAAAGGGCGAGTCTGTATGGCGTAAATCTTGAAATGACCCTGCAGCCAGGATCCGATGCTGCTTACGTGAACAATGAAAAGAAAAAACTCCAGACTTCTGCGGAAATCATCAACGGAAAGCTGTACATTCCTCTTCGGTTTGTTGCCGAGACCGCGAGTGAGGAAGTGAGGTGGAAATCCGATACGAAGACGTTGTCTGTTGGCAGCAGTTACGCTATGGGGACAGATAAGGGCATTACATTTTGGCTTAACCGGAAGAATGGTGAATTCTATCAAGCCATCGGAAACAGGACGCCGTCGCTCATTGGAAAATTGGATATCCTGGTAGAGGAGCTGAGACATCTCCAAGTGGAAAGACTGTCCGACAACAGTTCGTACGTGCGACTATATGAAGCAGTAGGGATGTCCGCATTAGGTAAGAGATCCGGCCAGGTTTTTGTGAAGGACGGACAGATCATAAAGGAATCGCACTTTGGATTCATGGGATATTATCCGGATACCAACACGTATAGCCTGTACGATCTGCAAGGAAAAGTATTGTTCACGGATGGCAAGCATGCAGAGTTTCTGAATCATGAAGGAGAAGTGGTGGCTTCATTCGATCTAAGGGAGCTTACTGGAAAAAAAGACGAGGTCTATATGATCGAATACGTTACGGATTCGTACATGATCTTGCGGGAATATGGTACGCAGCATCTGATACTCTATCATCGAATGCGTGAAATCACCGCCTATGTTCATGAGATGCTATCGCTTCCTCTATCAGAGAAAAAATTCCTCGAGGAAGTTGCCTTGGACAGAAATAATGAACCGGACCGTGAGCTTATCATTCGCTTCAATAAACAAGAGGAGAATACGCTTTTGTTCCTATATAAGAGCAAAACAACAGGCCAAGTTGATTTGTATCCCTTCAATTTAGCAGACTTAAAAAACGAATCCCCCTAATCCTCTATAAGAGGACTTGGGGGAAATGACCAAACGGCTTGGTCGTTCATTTAAGACGAGTACCGCCATTCCGTATTAGGGTGTTCATTACTTATTGATCAAATGCTGATAAGGCTTGTAGTCGATTTCCTTCTTCTGGAGGAAGTTCATCAGGAATTTGTAATCCCGCTTCGGCGTAGCCACGATGTAACCTTTGATGCAGTGATCCCGGGTGACTTCGGTTGCGCCGGATTCGACGGCGATTTTGCCGATTTCGGCTGCAATGGAGTGTTTGGCGATATCCCGGAACGGTCCCGGAACAGGCTGCACCAGCTCGTCCAGAAATGCTTTGGATTCATCCGTCCAGAGCGGGCGGCTTCGCTCTACCCAGTAATTTTGCCAATCGAGCTTCGATTTGCCGTCGGCCTTGGGAAGCACTTTCAGAAACTTGCGGAACATGAAAAATCCGCCGATGCCCATCAGCCCGAGCATGACCCATCCCCAGAAGGCAATGGAGTTCATGAACCATGACGGCGGCGCACTGGACGACAAATAGCCCATGACGGCCCCTGTGCTCTTCATCTGTATATCACCTCAATGATTATTGTCACATGACACTTTCATGAGAATTATAACGCATTTCTAGATTTATTTCGATATACAAGCTAAAATAGGTGTAATTGTGTGTTAAAAAAGGGGGATGCAGCATGTTGAAAATTGGTTCCCACGTGTCGTTTTCGGACAAGGGATTGCTGACTGCGACGGCTGAAGCCACGTCTTACGGCTCAAGCTCGTTCATGATATATACCGGTGCGCCGCAAAATACGCGCCGCAAGCCGATCGACTCCATGTTTATCGAAGAAGGCAAAGCCGCCATGCAGGAAAGCGGGATTGAAGAAATCGTGGTCCACGCGCCGTACATTATCAACCTCGGATCGTACAAGCCGAATACGTTTGAGCTGGCGGTGAGCTTTCTGCAGGAGGAGATTCGCCGCACGCATGCGGTCGGCGTGAAGAACATCGTTCTCCATCCCGGCGCATATACCGACAAGGATGCGGAATACGGCATCGACCGAATTGCGGAAGGTCTTAATGAAGTGCTAGGCGGTACGGATGAGACCGAAGTGAAGATTGCGCTTGAGACGATGGCCGGCAAAGGTACTGAAATGGGACGCAGCTTTGAAGAAATTGCTTCCATTATTGATAAGGTGAAGTACAACGACCGATTAGCCATTTGCCTGGACACCTGCCATATTCATGACGCGGGATATGATATCGTGAATGATCTGGACGGCGTGCTGGAGCAGTTCGACAAGCTGATCGGGCTCGACCGTTTAACGGTCGTCCACGTGAACGATAGCAAGAACCCGCGCGGAGCGGGCAAAGACCGTCATACGCCGATTGGAACCGGATGGATCGGGTATGAAGCCATTCAGAGAGTGGTTCATCACGAAAAACTCCAGGGCAGACCGTTCATTCTCGAAACGCCGTGGATCGGTAAAGATCCAAAAACCCAGCGTCCGATGTACGAGATCGAGATTGCGCTTCTGCGCGGGGATGTGGAAGGCCGTTTCGGCCAAGCTTTCACGCAGCAAGTGGAAGAGCTGGGTGCTTTCTTTGCCAAGGAAGGCATCGAGTCCCGTTCATTTGTACTGGATACCTGGACGCTGCTGAAGAATGATGCCAAAGCCAAAAAGGCCGATCCGCGCGAACCGATGGAGCGCCTGTACGATATGGTCATGGCGGCCGGCCTGCTGTCCGACCTGTCGGAGGAGCAGATCAATCAGCGCCTGATCGCTTGGTTGTCGGGTGTTTCCCTGACATCCTAAGCTTCATTAGAAATGGCATATTAGTAAGAAACTGAGGCATTCTCAAGAAAACGTCCGTATGCTGCGGATTGTTTTTCTTGAGAGATGCCGTTCATGTTCATTGCAGATTTAAAAGGAGGATCACCGAGTCTCATGGAAATTCACATCAAGAAGGATCTGCCGTCTGCGGCAGGTCAGTACCCTAATCGTGCCCGCATGCTGATCTCCTGTCCGGATGGACCGGGAATCGTGGCAGCAGTATCCCAGTTCCTGTACCAGCATGGTGCGAATATCGTTCAGTCTGACCAATATACGATGGACCCGGCCGGCGGCATGTTTTTTATGCGGGTTGAGTTCGATCTGGAGGACTTGAACACGAAGCTTCCCCAGCTGGAGGAATCCTTCCGGGAAGTAGCCGATCAATTCCGCATGGAATGGAATATCTATCATGCCGCCCGCAAGAAACGCCTGGCGATTTTTGTTTCGAAAGAGGATCACTGCCTTGTAGAGTTGTTGTGGCAATGGCAGGCTGGCGACCTGGATGCGGATATCGCATTGGTGGTCAGCAACCATCTGGATATGAAGGAATACGTGGAATCCTTCGGTATCCCGTATCACCACATTCCGGTTACTGCGGATACGAAGCCTCAAGCGGAGCAGCGTCAGTTGGACGTGATCGGGGATGATATCGACGTGATCATCCTTGCGCGTTACATGCAGATTATTTCGCCAACCTTTATCGATCATTACCGGAACCGGATTATCAATATCCACCATTCCTTCCTCCCGGCCTTCGTCGGCGGCAAGCCTTATGCGCAAGCATATAACCGCGGCGTCAAGATTATCGGGGCAACCGCCCACTACGTAACGGAAGAGCTCGATGGCGGACCGATTATCGAGCAGGACGTGCAGCGCGTAAGCCACCGTGACGACGTCAATGAGCTGAAGCGCATCGGACGTACCATTGAACGCGTGGTACTGGCAAGAGCCGTCAAATGGCATGTCGAGGATCGGATTCTGGTCCATAACAATAAAACGGTTGTATTCAGCTAGTCCCGGACATTCCGACGATTCATCATAGAGAGTATAATGGAGCAGCCTGACACTTTAACGCTGCAATGGATTACCCCTTGATCCCGCTCCTCTTCTTGGAGCGGGATTTTATTTTATATTTGACTTAAGCAATAACACGAATTTCTTGCCAAAAGCTGAAAAAATGGTTCCTTGGAGCTTTTTATGGAAGTAAACGTCAAACTTTTTATAAATTCGACTCGTCAATATAGTTGAGCTTGTGAAGAGAGTCTTTACATACATCTTCTAAAACCTATGCATCGTTTGTCTTTGAACAGCAATTTATATTTGGAGAGGGGAATCATCAGTTGTCGTTTTATACAAAGAAAACGTGGATGCTGCTGCCGATGGTGGCGCTGCTGATTGTGGCAACGTTATCTCTGTCGATTCCGGCAGGAAACGTCTACGCCGACGGAGCGAAGATTGGCATTCAATCCGAAATGGGCTACCAAGGCAAAATCAAACATGAGAAATGGAACCCGCTCAAACTCACCCTAACGAGCGACCGGGATATATCCGGCGATGTGGTCGTGCAGATTCAGAACTACAACGGCTTCGGGTATCAGACTTCTTATGTTCAGCAGGTGGACCTGCCGAAGGATACGCCGAAGGAAGTCGTGATCGGCATTCCGGGAGCCGTACTGAATAAAGACAATAACCAAATCCTTTTCTATGAAGGTTCTTATACGAAGGGGAAGCAGGTACCGTTTGCCACAGGGAAAAATTACGTGCAGGCTTCTCCGTATCAAGGCGCGCTCATGGCCGTCTTGTCCAATGATCCGGACACGATGAATTTTATGAACGTCCTGAACGGCAAAGGCAGCAGCGTGAACGTGTTCCCGCTTAAAGACGCTAACGTTCCTACGGATGCGATGCTGCTGAACGGGCTGGACGTCATCGTAATGAACAATTATGCATCCGATACGCTGTCTGAGCCTCAACAAAAGGCGATTACGGATTGGGTCAATGGCGGCGGCACCCTGGTTCTGGCCGGGGGCGCGGGGTATGCCAAAACGGCGGCGCCGTTTGCCGACATATCGCCGGTCGCTGCGAATGGCACCGCGACCGTGAACTCGCTGGATGAACTGGAGAAGCTTGGCGGGAAACCGCTGAAACTGGATGGGCCATTTACCATTTCTACGGCGAAAGCCGTGGAAGGCGCCCAAATCGGGATTGCCGCGGACGGACAACCTTTGTTTGCCTCGAAGGCTTACGGCCAGGGTAGCGTTCAATATGCCGCTTACGATCTGGCGATGGAGCCGGTAAGCTCTTGGGCAGGCCATCCGGACGCGTGGGCATCGGTACTGCGCAATAACCTGCCGATGATGAATTCGCAGAATGGCATGTATTACAATTCGCTCATGGACAATTTGAATTATGTTCTGGAGTATTTCCCGTCGCTGAAGATGCCTTCCTTCACGCTGCTGCTGTGGATGCTCATTATTTATGCGGTCGTCGTCGCACCGCTGCTCTACTATATATTGAAGAAGGCGGACAAGCGGGAATGGGCGTGGTTCTTGATTCCGATCATTGCCGTCATCGCGAGCGCTTCCGTCTATGCGGTCGGCTCGTCGGACAAGACGCGCGAGCTCGCGCATACCATCAATCTGATTGAACTAAATGGCCAGGGAGATGCGGTGAAATCGACCGCTTCTGCATTCTTCACGCCTCGAAGCGGGAACTATGCCTTGGAATTTGGGGAGAATACGTATTTGAAAACGGGGCAGTCCCGGAACTCGTTTGGAGGAACCGCCGAGAACAAAAGTTTTGTCCGGGTAGGGCAGGAGTCCACGACGCTGGAGCTTCGGGACATGTCCCAATGGTCGTTGGCCAAGGTATGGGTGGACCATCAGGGTACGGAGGAGATGGGACGTCTTGCCATGGATTTAAAGCTGGATGCCAAAGGGGGATTAAACGGTAAGATCACCAATGACACCATTAACGATTTAACCGAGGTGGTGCTGGTTGTCGGAGGCAGTGCCTATAAGCTGGGAGATATCAAGAAGGGCGAGGCGGCTGCCATTCCTCAGGATCCGAAACAAATCATCAAATTTACGGGCGGTGACTTGTCCGGGATGCTGTACCCATACTCGCAGAATGATCCGAAACAGCGGGAGCGCGACATTTTGTCCAACTACGGATACTCGAAGGGAATGGTCAACAAGGATGCTTACATTCTGGGATGGAGCAAAGACCATTTGACGAATTATACGCTGAAAGGCGCCGAGGTGGACAGTGATCAGCTCAATTTCTGGATACAGCCGGTGGAAATGGATTGGGGACTGAACGGGGAAATCAACATTCCTTACGGCTTCCTGTCTCCGGAGATATCGCAGGTGAATTCGCCGATGTTCGGGGTTTATCCGCACGGAGTTGAAATGGGACAAGGCAATCTGATCGCTGAATTCCCGCTCATATCCGAAGGCCAAGTGAAGTATTCCGAATTGTCCATCAAAGGCACCAAATTCAACAACAACGTCACGATGGAGATCTGGAACTCGAAGAAGAGCGAATGGGAGCCTGTTACAGACGCGAACAATGTGCATACCATTAACCAGAATCCGGAGCAGTATATCGTGGGGAATCGCATCCGATTCATGATCACCGCCAAGGATCAGACCAACTTTATGATGCCGGAGCTGTCTGTGAAAGGGGAGGCCACTCAATGATCGAGATTACAAATCTGAGCAAAAGATACGGAGCGTTCCATGCGCTGAAAGATATCAGTCTTCATATCGAAAAAGGGACGGTATTCGGATTTGTCGGTCCGAACGGAGCAGGCAAATCCACGACGATGTCCATATTGGCTACCCTGATGCTTCCTACCTCGGGCGTTGCCAAAGTCGGCGGCTATGACGTGACCCAGCATCCCAAGGAGGTCCGCAAGCGGATCGGTTATATGCCCGATTTCTTCGGCGTGTACGATCAGCTGAAGTCTACAGAATATCTGCATTTCTACGGGGCAAGTTACGGCATCCCGCGCGCCGAGCGGGAGCAGCTTATTCCGCAGCTGCTGGAGCTTGTCAACCTGAGCGACAAGGCGGATACGTACGTTGACAGTCTCTCGCGGGGGATGAAGCAGCGTTTATGCCTGGCCCGGTGCCTGGTGCATGATCCGGAGGTATTGATCCTGGATGAGCCGGCGTCGGGGCTGGATCCGCGGGCGCGGATCGAGATGCGCGAAATATTGAAGGAACTGAAGCTCATGGGCAAGACCATCATCATTTCATCGCATATTTTGCCTGAGCTGGCCGAGATGGTGGATGAGATTGGGGTAATCGAGCACGGCGAGATGGTTGCCCAAGGCAAGGTGGCCGATATTCAGAGCCGTCTTCGCGTGAAAAAAGTCATTCATATCCGCACGCTGGAGCGTGAAGAGGAGCTGGCCGAGAAACTGCGGGACGAACCGTTCGTCACGTCGGTATTAACGGATAACACCGGCGTCCATGTTCATTACGGCGGGGATGACGCGCAGCAAAGCGCCCTGCTTCGGCAGGTGGTTTCCTGGGAAATTCCGATTGTCTCGTTTCAGGAAGCGCAGAGCAATCTGGAGGATGTATTCCTCGAAATTACCAAAGGAGGGCCCCGCGAATGAATTGGAGCAGAAAGCTGATCAATCCGGTCATCGACAAGGAATTCCGGCTGCGGATGCGTTCTACGCGTTCCATGCTGTCGGTGTTGTTTTATGTATTGGCGCTAGGCGCCATAGCCATGGGCTTCATTTATCTCTTCTTATATTTGGGACAGCAGGGGCCTCAGCGATTCGATCCGCAGATGAGCCAGATGATGTTCTATGTCCTGAGTTTTGCCCAGCTTGTCCTTATCGCGTTCATGGCCCCTGCGCTTACGGCGGGCGTCATCAGCAGCGAGCGGGAGAAGCAAACGCTGAGCATGCTGCTGACGACGCAGCAGAGCTCGGCTACGATCGTGCTGAGCAAGCTGGTATCGGCACTCAGCTTCATGACGCTGATCGTGCTGGCTACGCTGCCGATCTACAGCATTGTGTTCCTGTACGGCGGGATTTCGCCGAAGCAGCTCGTTTCCGTGTTTGCCTTTTATTTATTCGTGATGCTGCTGCTCGGTTCGCTCGGCGTGATGTTCTCCACGTTATTCAAAAGAACCATCGTTGCAATAATCGTCACTTACGGGGCCGGACTGATCATATTCCTTGTTACCGGCCTGCTGTACCTGTTCTTCATGGGAATCGAACAGCGGAATATGTATCAAAGCGGGCAGCCGATCGTACCGGGCAGCTATTCTTGGGTCGGTTATGTGCTGGGCCTGAACCCGGCCGGGGCGATGATGAGTTTGTTCAACCCGTCTTTTTCGGAGGACGCGTTCTTGCTGCGCGGAGGAAGCCTGAACAGCAAAGCCCCGATCGAATTGTGGCTGGAATTTTTCATCGTCTATTCGGTGGTGATCGTTCTTGCCCTGTGGGTTGCCGTACGGAATATCCGTCCTGTCGCAAGGCGCAAACGCAAGGATAAGAACGAAACCCAGCTGCCGAAGGAGCCGGAAACGGCGGGGGACGAAGCGTAACATCATGCAAGGAGTACGGTAAGGAGGGAGAGCAATGGACAACATCATGCGTTTTATCGAAGCCGCAAGACGGCGGCTGCAGCGGTTCCGCGTCATCACGTATGCATTATACGGGCATATGGCAGGATTGGCCGTGCTGCTGCTGCTCCTGGTCCTTGGGAGATTCGTGCCTATAGCCTGGCTTCCAGTCGCATCCGCGGCCGTTCCCGTGGGGGCGGGCTTCATAGGCTTGTTATGGGGATGGCTGCATCGGGTGCCGATCGAAGAAGCGGCTTCAGCGATGGACCATGTTCCGGACGGAGCGGAACGAAGCGATATGATGGTGACGGCGCTGTCGTTCAAGGAGGAAGAATCGTTGGCCGCCAAATGGCAGCGCGAGCAGGCGGAGCGTTACGGTGCGCGTTTTGCGGAACGGTTACCGGAGCGCCTGCCTTCCCCTAACCGAAAAAAACAGCTTCTAATCTGCGGTGCCTCGCTTGCTGCCGTACTCATCCTGGTGTTCGTTCCGAACCCGATGGATAAGAAGGTGGAGGCTGCCAAAGAGGCGCAGAGCTGGATGAAGGAGCAGGCAGCCAAAACCGAACAGCTGGCGGAGGAGCTCCAGAAGGAAACGCTGGATCCTGCCGATCGAAAAAAGCTCCAGGAAAAGCTGGATGCCCTGAAAAAAGCGCTGGAGCAGGAGAAGCATCCTGAGCAAGCGCTGGAGAAGCTGGAAGAAGCCATGAAAGAGCTGGAGAAACTGGCGAAACAGCAGGAGGAAAAAGCGAAGGCGCTGTCGGAGCTGGCTAAGCAAATGCAGCAGGAGAAGGCGCTGTCCCAGGTGGGGAAAAAGCTTGCCGAGGGCATGGCCGATGAGCTGAAGCAGGAAATGAAGAAACTCACCGAGCAGGTGAAGAAGATGTCCCAGGAAGAGAAGAACGAGCTGTCCGATGCTTTGAAAAAGCTGGCTGAGGAAGCTGCCAAGCAGATGGAAGACGGGAAGCTGGAGCAGGAGCTCAAAAAAGCGGCCGATGCGCTGAAGGAGGGCAAGCTGCCGAAGGAGCTGGAAGAAGCGCTCCAGCAGCTGGCCGAGGAGCTGGCGAAAGCAGCGCAAGCCAAAGCCGCGTCGGACAGCCAGTCGCAGTCCGCGTCCTCGCTGGCGTCCTCCCTTGCTTCGCAAGGATTGAGCTTGGCCGATCAGATGGCGGCTGCAGGGATGTCGGTATCCGATGCCTGGAGTAACGGCGGCAGTGCCGAGGCCTTGGCTCAGGCCGGCTCCGGTGCAGGCTCGGGCGAACAAGGAGAGGGCTCGGAGGGAGCCCCAGGTGAAGGCGGCTCCGGTACAGGCCAAGGTCAAGGCTCCGGCACAGGCAGCGGTTCCGGATCGGGAAGCGGCTCGGGCTCAGGAGCAGGTTCCGGCTCGGGCGGCAGCGGCGGATCGGGAAGCGGCACAGGCAGCGGAGCCGGTCTTGGATCAGGCGGCCGTGAGCTCGTGACCATCCCTAGGGACTATAAGGGCAGCGGCAATGTGCAGAACGATTCCGGCGAGATCAAGGGCAGCGGCGGAGATATACAGAAGGGCGGCGTATCGCCGACGGTTCCGGGCATGTCCAGGCCTTATGAGGAAGTGTACCGCGATTATGAGACCGAAGCGCGCAAAACGTTAGACCGGAATCAGCTGCCGGACCAGATGCAAGGGTTGGTTGAGGAATATTTCATACAGATCAATCCGAACCCGTAAGGGATCGAAGAGCCGAGCGCCGAAGCTAGAATGAGAACTTGAACTTTACCAAGAAGATGGAGGTTTCGTCCATGTCGGATATTGCAGTGAGACCACAGGAATGGATGGAGAAAATATCAGGCCTGCGCGAACATATCGGCAAGGTGATTGTCGGACAGCAGGATGTTGTGGAGCAGATGCTTTGGTGTATCTTTGCGGGGGGCCATGCCCTCCTGGAAGGGATTCCGGGTCTCGGCAAAACGATGCTCGTCCGCACCGTGTCGGAGGCGTTGGACCTGTCCTTTTCTCGCATACAGTTTACGCCGGATTTGATGCCGAGCGATATAACGGGCACCAATATCCTGTCGTTCGGGCAGCATGGGGACACCGGGATGACCTTTCAAAAGGGTCCGCTGTTCAGCAGCATCGTGCTGGCCGATGAGATTAACCGCGCCACGCCCAAAACCCAGAGCGCCTTGCTCGAGGCGATGCAGGAGAAGACCGTCACCGTGGGGGGCGTAACCCATCAGCTGCCAAAACCTTTTTTCGTTCTGGCCACGCAAAATCCCTTGGAGAACGAGGGGACGTATCCATTGCCGGAGGCCCAGCTTGACCGCTTTCTGCTGAAGATCGAAGTATCGTATCCCAGCGCGGACGAATTGAAGGAAATCGTAAAGCGGACGACGTCCTCACACGAATTCCAGGTGGAACGGCAAATGACCGGGGACGAGCTGCTGGAAATCCAGCGCGGGGCGAAGGAAGTGTTGGTTGCCGAAGAGATTCTGGATTATGCGGTTCGTCTGCTGATGATGACGCATCCGGAGGAGGCGGCCGCACCGGAGGCTGTACGTAAATACGTCCAGTTCGGTTCCGGACCGCGCGGCATTCAGTCCATCATTTCGGTAAGCAAAGTCCGGGCCTTGTGCAGCGGGCGGATGCATGTATCCACGGGCGATATTCGCGCCGTGGCTTTATCAGCGCTGCGACACCGCTTGTTCCTGAATTTCGAGGGGCAGGCGCTCGGCATTACCACGGACCATGTCATTCGGGAGGTTCTGCAAGCGCTGGAGGCATCCGCGTGAGCGGGGGCGCGCACCTGCTTCCTCCGGAATGGCTTCCCCGTCTGGAGCGCTTGAGCCTGGATGCCAAACGCCGGGTCGCCGGAACGCTGCAGGGAAAGAGGCGATCCCGCCGGCTCGGCTCGTCCCTCGAATTCGCCGATTACCGCGTGTATTCGCCCGGGGATGATGTCCGCAGGTTTGACTGGGGCGTCTATTCCCGTACGGGAAAAGCTTTCGTTCGTCAATTCATGGACGAGCAGGAGCTGACCGTGAGCCTATTCGTGGATTGCTCCGCATCGATGGGGGCCGTCATGTCATCGCCTACGGAACCAAGCACCGCCGACCCGGAGGGAACGAAGGGCAGCCCTAAATGGCTGCTAGCGCGTCAACTCGCCGCAAGCATCGGCTACATGGCGTTGTCGTCTTACGACAGGCTGCAGGTTGCCTGTTACAGCCGTTCGATTAACGCCCGTCTTCCGATCATGAGAGGAAAGGGCTCGGCTCATCGCCTGTTTTCGTTCCTGCAAGGGGCAGAAACGGGAGGCGAGGGCAGCTTGGGCGCAGCGCTTGCGGTTCCTGGCGCACTACCCCGGCAGCCGGGAATGACCTGGGTGTTCTCCGATTTTTGGCTGGAGGGCGGCGAGGAGGAATTGTTCAGGTCGCTTTCCCTGTTGTCCGGTACCGGACAGGAAGTGGTGCTGGTGCATGTGTTGTCGCGGGAGGAGCTGGAGCCTAAATTATCCGGCGATCTGCGGCTGGTGGACAGCGAAACGATGAGCGGCAAGGAAGTGGCGCTGACGGGCAAAGTGCTGGATGCTTACAAAGAGGAGCTGGAGCGATACCGGACGATGCTGTCCCGCGTTTGCGCGGAACGGGGCATGTCTTACGTGCTCATTCCGGCGGATATGCCGCTTACGGACGCGATGTTCGGGGTGCTTGCGGGAGCTGGTCTGGTTACTGGATAGAGCGGGACCTCCTATAGAGGTGCTGTCCATGCATCTGCAGCATTCCTCATGCTTTCGGAGGTTTGGCGACAGGAAACAGAGATGATACACAAGCGATTGCTTAACAGGCTTCACCAGGACCTGTCTGCGATCTCAAGAAACGAACAAGTTGAAATCTTGTTCGAAAAATAGGAAGAGATGGATAGGCCTTCATCCGATGCTCGGGGAAAGTACAGGCATGTCTCGTTAGTCAGGGTCCATGGGAGTAAGGAGGGGACACGTTGGGGATTCAATCTTGGCTGAGTCTATGGTTCGGTTTAACGCTGCCGGCCATCGTGCTCATGTATATGTTCAAGCGGAAATATGTGGATACAACCGTTCCCAGCCACTTGCTGTGGGAGCGGGTGCTCCGGAACCTGGAGGCCAACAGGCCGTGGCAGAAGCTGCAGAATCGGCTTCTGCTGTGGCTCCAGCTGCTTGCTGCGGCATTGATGGTCTTCGCACTGATGCAGCCCTTTATGCAGGTGTCCGGCGGAGGCAGCGCCCATGTGGTCATCGTTGCCGATACCTCGGGCAGCATGAGCGCGCAGATGCAGCCGTCCGCTGAAGGCGGAGCCGCAACCAGGCTGGAATGGATGCAGCAACGGATTAAGGAATATGTGAAGGACCGAGGGCGACGGAGCGAGATCACCCTGCTGTCCGTAGGAGCAAGTCCCATGACGCTTGTATCCCATGAAAGCGACCGCGCCGCCATCGATAAGGCCGTGGATGGTTTACGTCCCTATTACGGACAGGCGTCCTACAGGGAAACCTTATCGCTCGCTTCGGCGCTGACGCGGGAAGAGCATGATGCAGAGGTCGTTATTTTTACGGACAGCTACTGGAAGCCGGACACGGCCCCCATAGCGTTTCAGGTTCCGGTTTCCGTTGAGAAGGTGCAGGGCGAGCTCCCGCATAACGTGTCCATTGATCAATTCGGCATTTCACCTAGAGATAATGCGGATTCATCTTATGCGGCAGTCGCCGTCCTCAGCACGAATGCCGAGGCATCTGTATCGGCCGAAGTAAATCTTTACGGAGATGAAGAGCTGCTGACCAGCAGAATGCTTGTATTGGAGTCGGGGAAGAGATTAACCGAATCCTTTACAAATCTGCCTTTTGCTGAAGTGTACCGACTTGAGTTATCTCAGGATGACGGGTATACGGCAGACAATCATTCCTTTGCGTTCGGTTTGGGGCACGGATCTTCGCGCGTCCTGCTGCTGACTTCAGGCAATCTGTTCTTGGAGAAGGCGCTTCAGCTGAGCGGTGCCGAAGTCACCCGGGTAGCTTTGGACGAGTCCAAAGCTAAGACCGCCGAGGACAACGGCAGTGTGGATAAGGAGGCGGGTAAGGGCAGCGCAGCTGCGGATGTGCCGCCCGCGCCCGAAGGCGAATTTGATCTGCTTGTCATCGACGGGAACGTGCCGGAAGGGTTCCGGCAAGGGAAGTGGGCGGATCTGATGGCCAAGACTCCGTTATGGACGATTGGCGGAGAAGGTGACAAAGTCGGCAACCAAGGAGGACGCGCCGTGCTTGCCAAGCATCCGGTGACTGCCTATGTCACCTTGTCCGGGGTCTATTTCGGTACGCTGGTGGATCAGGCCCCTGCTTGGGGGGAACCCGTCATCAAGCTGGGGGATCAACCGATCGTCTATGCGGGAAGCGAAAACGGGCGGCCTCGATTATCCTTCAATTTCCTGCTTCAGGATAGCGACCTTCCGTTATCGCCGGAATTTCCGGTCATGGTCAGCAATGCGCTGGAGTGGATGACCTCGGGCAAGGGAAGCGGGCTTGGCCGATATATGGCCGGCACGCAAGCGGATATCCCGATTGCAGCGGATACGGTAGCGGCCAAATGGATCCCCAAGAGCGGTCTTGCTCTGGCTGACGGCCTCCCTGCTGCGGATGTCCTGAGGAATGAGCAAGGGATATCGCCGGTACAGCTCGTGCCGGATTATCCGGGGCTGTACGCTTTTGAACAGCAGAATGAAGCGGGCGAGAAGCTTAATTATTGGCTTGCTGTAACTGCAGACCCGTACGAGGCGGATTGGAGCAGCGATCAAGGCCCGGCGGTAAGTCAAGCGGCAACGAACGCGGGTGAGCCTGAAGCGGGAGCTGATTCCGGCACATCCGGGAGTAACGAAACGACGAACCGTGCCGGCTCGTTAATGCCATGGCTGGCCGCTTTGGCACTGGCTGTGATCGCAGCGGAATGGGGGGTGTACCAGCGTGGGCGTTCAATTTAGCCAACCATGGCTGTTGCTGCTGCTGATTCCGGCAGGTTTATTTCTCTACTATGCCTACAAATCGGATTTCCGATTAAGCGGTTTTCGCAAAAAACTGGCCTTATTCTTTAGAACCTGCGTCATTCTGTTATTAATCCTTATGATTTCGGGTTTGCATGGCTTTACCGTTCTCAGGGATAAACAGGTCGTGTATCTGGCTGACCGTTCCGACAGCATGGGGGATTCGGCCCGGATTACGAGCTGGATCAACGATTCCCTTGCGGCAAAAGGCGAAAAGGATGGCACCGCCGTTGTTTCTACGGGTCTTGAAGGCGCCGTGGAACGGCGTCTATCCCCTGCGGACAATGCGGGCGCTTCCTTGAACGCGCTCCTGGAGCAGCGGTTTACCGGGCTGGAATCCGGTCTTCAGCTGGCCGGCAGCCTGTTCGAGGGCAGGAGCGATTCCCGAATCGTGTTGATCTCCGACGGGGAGGAGAATGTGGGCAGCATGGCGGCGGCGGGAAGGCTTCTGAAGGATCGGGGGATAGCCGTTGACGTGCTTCCGACTCCGAAGCAGGCCGTCCAGGATGCTGCCGTGGAGGAGCTGAAGGTTCCGGACAAGCTGTATCAGGCGGAGTCGTTCTATGTGGAGGTCATGGTTCGCAGCACGTTCAAGACCTCCGGCGAACTGCGCATTTACGAGGATAACCGCGAGATCGGCCGGGAACGCGTGGATGTAACACCAGGCGAGAACCGGTACGCCGTGAAGGGCCTGGCCAAGAACCCGGGACTCCACCGTTACCGTGCCGAAATCTTCATGGACGGGGATGAAGCCTCGGCCAATAATGCGGCATTCGATTTTACCCGGGTGGAAGGTCCGCCGAACGTGCTGATCGTGGAGGGAACTCCGGGCACGTCGGGCAATATCACGGCAGCGCTCGAGTCCGGCATGATCGGCACCGAAGTGATTCCGCCGGAGCTGCTCCCGCTGGAAGCGGCCAAGTATGCCGTGTACGACAGCATCATCTTTAATAACGTTTCCGGCAGCGACGTCGGCGGCAAACAGATGGAGCTGATCGAGCAGGCTGTCCGTAGCTTCGGCATCGGGTTCATGATGGCGGGCGGCGAGGACAGCTTCGGGATGGGCGGATATTTTAAAACCCCGATCGAAAAGGCGCTGCCGGTCTCGATGGAGCTGGAAGGCAAGCGGGAGATTCCATCGCTTGGCCTCATATTGGTCATCGACCGTTCGGGCAGCATGGACGGCAACAAGATCGAATTGGCCAAAGAATCGGCCATGCGCACGGTGGAGTTGATGAGAGCCAAGGACACGGTCGGCGTCGTCGCCTTTGACGATCAGCCGTGGTGGGTCGTACCGCCGCAGAAGCTCGGCGATAAGGAAGAGGTGCTAAGCAGCATCCAGTCGATTCCGAGTGCCGGAGGGACCAACATCTATCCTGCCGTTTCCTCGGCGCTGGAGGAAATGCTGAAGATTGACGCCCAGCGCAGGCATATCATTCTCATGACCGACGGTCAGTCCGCGATGAATTCCGGATATCAGGATCTGACCGATACGATGGTGGAGAACAAAATCACGATGTCTTCCGTGGCGGTCGGGATGGATGCGGACACCAACCTGCTTCAATCCTTGGCGGATGCGGCCAAGGGCCGTTATTATTTCGTTGAGGATGAAACCACGCTGCCGGCGGTATTCAGCCGGGAGGCCGTGATGCTGGCCAAATCCTATATCGTGGATAAACCCTTTGTCCCGGCCGTTCAGAACCCGGGCGATTGGGCGAGTTTGTTCCAGCAGGGCGTTCCGGGGCTGTATGGTTATGTCGCGGCAACGCCGAAGTCTTCCGCCCAGACGGTTCTGTCCAGTCCGGAGCCGGACCCGATCCTGTCGCGATGGCAGTACGGATCCGGCCGGACGGTGGCATGGACGAGCGATTTAAGCGGGAAGTGGTCCAAGGAGTGGGTGTCATGGTCCGGGTTCGCCGATACGTTGACCGAAATCGTGAAGTGGACGTTCCCGCAGTTTACGTCGTCGCCCTATGAAGTCACTACCGAGACGGCCGGCAACCAGGTAAAGCTGCAGGTCATCGCCAATGGGGAGAATCCGCCGGAGAAACTGAATGCGGTGATCGGGGATGACGAGGCCGGCGAGCAGACGGTGGAGCTCATTCAGGAGGCGCCCGGCCGTTATACCGGACTCGTCAACGTCTCCAAGCCGGGAGCCTTCCTCATGTCCCTTGAGGACGCGAGCGGGGAAGAGCCGCTGCAAGCTGCGCCGGGCACCGGCTTCGTTGTGCCGTATTCGCCGGAATACCGGCTATCTTCCGGCAGCGGCGAGGAAGCGATGAAACGGCTGGCCGAAGCGACCGGGGGCCGCGTGTTATCCTGGGATGACCCGGCCGAAGTGTTCGACCGGGAGGCGACCTCGCGGATGCAGCTCCATGATTGGAGCTACCCGCTGCTGGCGGCGGCCCTGCTGCTGTGGGTCGCCGACATCGCCGTGCGGCGCCTGGCTCTGCCATGGGGCGCCATCGGCGCACGGATGGCCGCCCTGCTCCGCAGGCGGCCGGCCCCTGCCGGCGAGGCCGCGCCTGACGCCGGCCTCGAGCGGCTGGCGGCGCGCAAAGCCCGCGCCGCTCAGTTCTACGGCGGCAGCTCCGCGAAGCCGCCGCCGCAGGCCCCGCCCGCGCGCGAGCGCAGCGGCGCGGGCCACGGTGCCGGGGGCGGAAGCCCTGCCCCGGCACCCGGCGCAGCTCCGGCAGGGGGCCGCAAGGCCCCGCCGGAGGCGCGGGATACGCAGCGGGCGAATGCCCCGCTGCGGGAGGAGCGGCCGGCGCAGGCGAAGCCGGCCGCAAGCCAGGGCGCGCGCAAGGGAAGCGCGCCCACGCCGCCACCCCCGCCGCCGAAGGCGCAGGGGGACGGCAGCGGCCGGCCCGGGGAGACCGGGCCGGCTCCGGAAGGAGGCTCCTCCATGGATCGCCTCCTCAAAGCCAAAAAACGCGGCACGCGCTGATGTGCCCCGCAAGCTTCGGTCCGGCTGTCGATGTGCAGCTTAGGCCGAAGCTTTTTCTTTGCCCGAATGCAGTAACTTTTTCCATGCCGCCGATGTCCTCAAAATCGTTTAACGGATGTCGAATCCGGTTATAACCGGACTAATAAGGGAAATAATGCAAGAGGGATGTCGGCAGTCCTGACGACTTTTACACAACATTGACAATTACGTTATGGAAATGAAAGACGTGTGGTGATACAATAAGAGTCAAAATGATATTCTCAACATTCCTAACTGCTCTGATACCAAGCGAATCGGGGCTGGAGGGACGTAAGAAGCCTTCATTTTCGAAGCTTACTATGGAAAAGATTTGAGGAGGACGAATCATGACAACTGAACATAACCAAACGATCGACAACCTGTCCATCGCAACGATCCGGACATTGGCGATCGACGCGATCGAAAAAGCCAACTCCGGTCATCCGGGCATGCCGATGGGATCCGCGCCTATGGGCTACCAGCTGTTCGCGAAGACGATGAATCATAACCCGGACCAGCCGGCGTGGATTAACCGCGACCGTTTCGTCTTGTCTGCAGGACATGGCTCCATGCTGCTCTACAGTCTGCTCCACCTGAGCGGCTATGACTTGTCCATTGAGGACCTGAAACAGTTCCGTCAATGGGGAAGCAAAACCCCGGGGCACCCGGAATTCGGCCACACGGCCGGCGTTGATGCAACGACAGGTCCGCTCGGACAAGGCGTGGCCATGGCTGTAGGTATGGCAATGGCCGAGGCTCACTTGGGCGCGACTTACAATAAAGACGGCTTCAACGTGGTGGATCACTATACGTACGCGATTTGCGGCGACGGCGACATGATGGAGGGCGTGGCTTCCGAGGCGGCTTCCCTGGCAGGTCACCTGAAGCTTGGCAAATTGATCATGTTGTACGATTCCAACGATATCTCCCTTGACGGCGAGCTGAACCTGGCCTTCTCCGAGAACGTGGCGAAGCGTTTTGAAGCATATGGCTGGCAAGTGCTGCGCGTAGAAGACGGCAACGATCTGCCTGCGATCGAGAAAGCGATCGAGGAAGCGAAAGGTGATTCGAACCGCCCGACGCTGATCGAAGTGAAGACGGTCATCGGTTACGGCAGCCCGAACAAACAAGGTAAAGGCGGCCATGGCGGTACGCACGGTTCTCCGCTCGGAGCCGACGAAGCGAAGCTGACCAAGGAATTCTATAAATGGGTATATGAAGAGGACTTCTACGTGCCGGAGGAAGTGCGCGAGCATTTCGGCAAAGTGAAAGAACGCGGCATTGCTGCATATCAAGCGTGGGTGGACCAGTTCGCGAAATACAAAGAGGCTTACCCAGAGCTGGCTGCGCAATTCGAGCGCGGCGAATCCGGCGAATTGGCTGAAGGATGGGACAAAGACCTTCCGAAATACAGCGCGGACGACAAAGCGGTTTCCACTCGCGTGGCTTCCGGTAAAGCGCTGAACGGTTTGACGGCAGGCGTACCGCAGCTGCTTGGCGGATCGGCTGACCTGGAAAGCTCCACCATGACTCACTTGAACGACCTGGCATCTTTCACCGCGGAGAGCTATGAAGGCCGCAACGTGTATTATGGCGTTCGCGAATTTGCGATGGCTGGCGCGATGAACGGTATCGCTCTCCATGGCGGATTGAAAATTTTCGGCGGTACGTTCTTCGTATTTACCGATTATCTGCGTCCGGCCATTCGTCTGGCTGCGATCATGAAGCTGCCGGTTACGTATGTGCTGACACACGACAGCATCGCTGTCGGCGAAGACGGCCCTACGCATGAGCCGATCGAGCAATTGGCTTCCCTGCGCATCATTCCAGGCGTGACCGTTATCCGTCCGGCAGATGCGAATGAGACTTCCGCTGCATGGGCTTATGCGGTTGAGAACACGGATCGTCCGGTAGCCTTGGTGCTGACTCGTCAAAATCTGCCGATCCTCGCTGGCACGGCGGACCATGCGCGTGAAGGCATCAAACGCGGAGCTTATGTTGTTTCCGACGCGAAAGATGGAAACGTGCAGGCTCAAATCATTGCAACGGGTTCCGAGGTTCAGCTTGCCGTTAAAGCACAAGCGGCATTGGCCGAAGAAGGCATTGCCGTACGCGTCATCAGCATGCCAAGCTGGGATCTGTTCGACAGCCAGGATCAGGCTTACAAAGATTCCGTGCTGCTTCCTGACGTTAAAGCCCGTCTTGCCATTGAAATGGCTCATCCGTTCGGATGGGAGCGTTACGTGGGCGACAAAGGCGACATTCTCGGCATCAACACGTTTGGTGCTTCCGCTCCTGGCGACCGCGTCATTGCCGAGTACGGATTTACCGTTGAGAACGTGGTTAGCCGCGTAAAAGGCTTGCTGTAACAACACCCTGATTTAACTCCATATTGATTTTCCGGCACCCGCATCATGCGGGTGCCGTCCATATATCAAGCGCCATACATATTTTGGAGGAGGAGAGTTGTCGATGTCTCAATTCAAGAATGCGACCGTCACGAAAGCAGCCAATGTGTACTATGAGGGGAAGGTAACCAGCCGCACGGTGCTGCTGGAGAATGGGGAAAAGGTCACGCTCGGCATCATGCTGCCGGGAAGCTATGAATTCGGCACGGATGGCCCTGAAATTATGGAAATCCTGTCCGGCGATTTGCGTGTTCTGCTGCCCGGGGAGCAAGAGTGGTTGGAGATTCAAGAGCCCGCGACCTTTAACGTGCCGGGCAATTCAAGCTTCAAGCTGGAAATCCGCACCGTGACGGATTATTGCTGCTCTTATCCGACGATGTAGCAGGACAAGCGGCGCCTAAAGCAGTGAATATGCCAAAAAGGCTCAAAGCCGATGGCTCTGAGCCTTTACTGTCAATGCCGGATGTCAACGCAGGCCGTTAACGGCGGTTGATATAATGGACTTATTCCTCGGGGATCGTCACGATCTCGCCTTTATATCCGGGAGCCCGGTTGTCAAGCTCTACGTATCCTTCGCCCCATTCTTGGCCGCGATCGAGCAGGCGGTAGCTGGTGACGCCGGAAGGGTAGCGGAATACGAAGTTGGCAAGGGTCCAATTGCCGGTATCCGGCTGTTCGCCGATCTCCGCTTTCAACGCAGGCAGGAAGAACAGCTTTTGGTTTGCCGGTGCCTTGGCGGAATAATCCAGCTTGCCCTGCCATTTCAAATATTTGACGCCGCCGCGGATTTCGAAATAGCTGGCGATATCGTTATCTACCAGGAAAAAGCGTTGGGATTGGCCTTTGGGAAAATAATAGTCCACGCCCTGCATTTCCACGGGCAGCATGTCCAGCTCAGGTTTCTTCAATTCGGATGTATAAGGAAGCTTGGCTGCAGCGTTCCTGGCGGTGGCCAGATCGGAGCTCTTTAAGTCTGCGATGATATCGGGATCTGCCTTATTGATATGGGCTGTTTTTAAAGAGCCGTTCCAATAGACGCTGGCATCGAAGGCTTGGGCTACGGCCCTTAGGGGAATCAAGGTCTTGCCGTTATGCAGCAGCGGGGCTGCAGGGAGCGCCTTCATAACGCCGTTCACTTCCATGCTGGTGCTTCCGGCCGCGAGAATCACCGTTCGGTTATCGCCTTGAATGGTCACCTGTTTCTTCTGGTTGTCGTACTTCATGACGTAGTTCCCCAGAGGCTTGAGATCGGTAAGGGTAACAAAGGTGGTGCCCTGCCTGATCAGCACGTCGCCGCTTGCGGTTACGTTGTTAATGGTCGCGGATGGTTTAACTGCTGCAGAAGCTGGCGAAACGGCTATTGCAGGGGCCAGAACAGCGGTTAGTACGACAGCGGCTGCCATTGCTCTTAATCGTTTGGTCCATTTCATGTTGTAATTCCTCCCTTTGCATAGTAGACGGAAGTGAAACGCAAAAAGTTTCTTGCCGAGGGGAAAATGATGGAATGGCCAAAAAAATAGCTCCTTCCTCCTAGTCCGGATGAACCGAAAACTAAAAAGAAGGAGCCGTTATAGATGCATGGCTTGTCTGGTATTATGGCTGCTGGCCGCCGATCTTCTGGCCGATCCAAGCCTCATAGCACTTCACGACGGCGGAGAGATCCTCATCGCCATAGCCTTCGCTGGCACCGGCTTGAAACAGGCTCTTGGCCAGGTTCAGCATAGGCGACGGCATCCCGATGCCATCGGTGAGCGAAGAGGCCAACTTCAGATCTTTGAGCATGAGCGCCAGCGAGAACTGGTTGCTGAAATCGCCTTCGATGATTTTGCGTCCCTTCAGCTCCGCCGCTTTGCTGCCGGCCGATCCCAGCTGCACGAGCTCCAGGAAGTTGTCTGCCGGTATGCCTGATTTCGCGGCGATGGCGAAGCCTTCGGCCAGCGCCAGGTTGTTAATGCCCACAATCGTATTGTGCGCGAGCTTGGCCACGGCGCCGCTTCCGTTAGGCCCCATGTGAATGACCTTTTTGCCCAAGGTGTCAAAAACGTCGGCTTGCGCTTCGATGACGGCGGCATCACCGCCAACCATGAAGACCAAGGTGCCATCAATCGCTGCAGGCTTGCTGCCGGTTACCGGGGCATCCAGGAAGGAAGCGCCGAGGCCGGAAACGGCGGAGGCAATTTCCTTAACCAGGCTTTCGGAGATCGTGCTGCAGTCAATGACGGTCATCCCGCTCGTCAGGGAGCCAAGCAGGCCGTTCTCTCCGTAGAATACATCCCGGATGGATTGGTCGTTGCTTACCATCGTAATGACAAGATCTTGCCCTTCGGCCGCTTCCCGAGGCGTCTCCGCGATGGAGGCTCCCTGTTCGGCGAGCGGACGGCATTTCTCGTGGGTGCGGTTATATACCGTCACATCGTAATCCTGCTTCAGCAGATTGGAGGCCATGGGAGCTCCCATGGTGCCCAGTCCGATAAACCCGATTTTTTTCATAGTCTATATCACCTTCGATTATGGATTCCTGATCCACTCTATCTTAGCACGGGTTCCCGAAACGAAGCCAGTCTTTGCAGGGAATGGAAGCGGGAAGGAGTCCCGCGCATGAAGAATAGATGACAGTTGGCCCGTGAAACTTGCGGTCTTTATTAAATTAAAGTATCCTATTTCTAAATTCACAGGAGGTTTAAGGCATGTCTAAAAAAATCAAGTTTGATTACAGTAAAGCACTGACCTTTGTCAATCAGCACGAAGTTGATTATTTCGCTGAGCCGATCCGCACAGCTCATGAACAGTTACATAACGGTACGGGAGCCGGCTCCGATTATTTGGGCTGGATCGACCTGCCGACTCAGTACGATAAAGAGGAATTCTCCCGCATCCAGAAAGCGGCCGCCAAAATCCAAAGCGACTCGGACGTTCTGATCGTAATCGGAATCGGAGGCTCCTACCTGGGAGCGCGCGCGGCCATCGAAATGCTGTCGCATTCGTTCTATAACGAGCTGTCGAAGGACCAGCGCAAGACGCCGGAAATTTACTTTGCGGGCAACAACATCAGCTCCACGTATGTCTCGCATCTGCTTCAATTGATCGAAGGCAAAGACTTCTCCGTCAACGTCATCTCCAAATCCGGCACAACGACGGAGCCGGCTATCGCTTTCCGTATTTTCCGTGCGGAGCTGGAGAAGAAATACGGCAAGGAAGAAGCGCGCAAACGCATTTACGCTACGACGGATCAAGCGAAGGGAGCCCTCAAGAAGCTGGCAACCGAGGAAGGCTACGAGTCCTTTATCATTCCTGACGACGTGGGCGGACGTTATTCCGTGCTGACCGCAGTAGGTCTGCTTCCGATCGCGACGGCAGGCATCAACATCGAAGAGATGATGCAGGGCGCGGCTGACGCCTCCAAGGAGTACAGCAGCCCGAACGTTGCCGAGAACGAAGCTTACCAATACGCAGCGGTTCGCAACGCGCTTTACCGTAAAGGCAAAGGCATCGAGATCCTGGTGAACTACGAGCCTTCCCTGCATTTTGTATCGGAGTGGTGGAAGCAGCTGTACGGCGAGAGCGAAGGGAAGGATTACAAGGGGATCTACCCGGCATCCGTCGATTTCTCTACCGATCTGCACTCCATGGGTCAGTTCATCCAGGAAGGCAGCCGCAACATCTTCGAAACCGTCATTCAGGTGGAGAACGTATCCGAGCATATTACGATCGAATCGGATCCGGACGATCTGGACGGATTGAACTTCCTGACCGGGAAAACATTGGATTTTGTCAACAAAAAGGCGTTCCAAGGCACGATGCTGGCCCATACAGACGGACAAGTTCCGAATTTGATTGTGACAATTCCAGATTTCACTCCCTATTCGTTCGGATATCTGGTATACTTTTTCGAAAAGGCCTGCGGTATCAGCGGCTATCTGTTGGGTGTCAACCCGTTTGACCAACCGGGCGTAGAGGCGTACAAGAAAAATATGTTCGCGCTGCTCGGCAAACCTGGGTACGAGAAAGAGAAGGCCGAATTGGAAGCTAGACTTTCCGAATAACCCGACACTTTCATTGGATTAGACGTAAGACGCTGAAGGAAGCAGTCCGCTGGCATATCATTGCCGTGGACTGCTTTCTTGGCAATATAGAGGTGGTTGTTGTTTCATGCTGGATCGTTACAAAACGGTACGTCAGGCGGGCTCCAAGGAGATCGTCATCAAGAAATCGCGTTTCATCGGGCATGTGATGCCGGTAGAGACCGAAGAGGAAGCCGTCGCTTTTATTGAAGAGATCAAGAAAAAACATTGGAATGCTACGCACAATTGTTCCGCTTACATGATTGGCGAGCGGGATGAGATTCAGAAGCAATCGGATGACGGGGAACCGAGCGGAACGGCCGGCAAGCCGATTCTCGAGGTGATCCGCAATCAGGGGCGGAAGAATGTAGCTATCGTGGTCACGCGTTATTTTGGCGGCATTATGCTGGGTGCGGGCGGATTAATCCGGGCGTACACCGACGGAGCCGTGGCTGCGATCGAATCAGGCGAACCGATTACAAGGGTTCTTCACCGGGAGATTTTCGTGGAGCTGGATTATACCTGGCTGGGTAAGGTGGAGAACGAGCTTCGTAACCGGAACGTACGCATGGGAGAGACAAACTTTGCCGACACGGTGACTTTGACCTGCTTGCCGCTCGATGGTGATGCGGAGAGCTTTATGACTTGGATGGTGGATTTGACACAGGGGCAGTCCTTGATCACGGAGGGAGAGCGGCTTTATTTTATTGAAGGGGAATAAAATAATATGGCAAGAAGAGCAGTCGAACGCGAGTTGTCGAGAGAGCGGATACTGGAAGCAGCCAGGCATTTGTTCATAACCAAAGGATACAGGGCCATTTCGATGCGAAGCATCGGGCAGCATTTGGGTTATAGCCACGGCTCCTTGTATTATCACTTTAAGGAAAAGGCGGAGCTATTCTACGCCATTGTCATGAAGGACTTTAATGATCTAAATGATTTGCTGTTGGAGGTCTCGGTAAAGCCTCCCTGTGACGGGGTATCGAAGCTGGAGCAGCTGATGCTGGAATTCGTTCGTTTCGGTCTGGATAATCCTTACCAGTACGAAATCATGTTCATGATTCGGGACGAAGAGCTGCTGTCCTACTGTCGCTCTGAGCAGGGACGCTGTTTTGAAATGTTTGCTATGCTGGTCCGTCAGTATTTGCTGGAGGAGAATTACAGCGAGGAAGAACGGCGAACCGTTCCGCTGACTTTGTTTTTGTCGCTGCATGGATTTATATCGTATTATATTCAGGACAGAATCGGTTTTGATGAGATTAAACCAGCCGCTCTTACCCATATCAAAGTGTTATGCCGGAGTCTGTACAGCAGGGTCTGATGTTTACATGCTGCCAAGACGCGCAGCTTGGCACTTCAATCCGTTACAACGGCCTAGCGTTGAAACGTCAATCACCTAATGAACCATAAAACAGACAGGTCCGCGCTCCCTTGCATGCACCTGTCTGCTTTTTGTGCTTTCATTTCATTCGCTTGACTGTCGGCATCCGTTGCCGGTTTTATCCTTCCATGATCTTCACATGATATTGTCGCTGCCTCGGTCCGTCGAATTCGCAGAAGTAAATCCCCTGCCAACGTCCAAGAAGCAGGTGCCCGTTCTGAATGATCACGGTCTGCGAAGGGCCGCAGGTGATTGATTTAAGGTGGGAGGCCGTGTTGCCCTCCGCATGGCGATACTTGGGATGATTCCATGGATAGACCTCATCCAAAGACATCAGCACGTCCCGTTTCACATCGGGATCGGCGTTTTCGTTGATGGCGATTCCCCCCGTCGTATGCGGACAATAAATCAGGACCGTTCCTTGCTGGACTCCGCTTTGTTTCACGAAAGAGTGGATCTCCCTTGTAATATCCCTCATCTCATCGCGTCCTTGCGTAGCCAATTCACCGGTATACAGCATCTCAATAACCTCCTCAACTTTTTCCATTTCTTTTATTTTACCCGATAAAGTGCAAAAGATGGATTGACGATCGGATTCAGCTTTTGGTAAAGTATGTGTAAAGTAAAACCAAGTATACAAATAGGAAATATAAAGATGGTTTGTGGAGGAGTCGACCGGAATGCCATCCGGAGGCGGGAGGGATACGAGATGACAACATGGATTCGTCATAAAGGTTGGACTTGGGGGTTTCGAAGCACCGTACTGCTTTATTTTCTTGCCTTGATCGTACTGCCGATCTTTGGGGTGTATGTGCAATCATTCTCTGCGGGATGGGGCCATTTTGCGGAAAGCGTAATGGATCCGATCGCCTGGAAGGCCGTGCTGCTTACCATTAAACTGGGCCTAATCTCTACTTTCATCAACGTGCTTATCGGAACGATGATTGCTTGGGTGCTCATACGGTATCGATTTCCGGGAAGGACGCTGCTGAACAGTCTGGTGGATCTGCCTTTTGCGCTGCCGACGGCCGTTGGCGGCTTGATGATTTTGCTGCTGCTTGGGCCGGGGAGCTTGCTTGGAGGCCTGGCGGAGAAGCTCGGCTTTGAAATCGTGTTCCATCAGCCGGCGATCGTGGTCGCCATGCTGTTTGTCACGTTCCCGTTTGTAATCCGGGCGGTTCAGCCGCTGCTGGAAGAGCTGGATCCGCTGGAGGAAGAGGCCGCATATACGATGGGCGCTTCCAGAACGAGAACCTTTTTTAAAGTCATCCTGCCGTCGATGCTGCCGGGAATCATCAGCGGAGGGATGCTGGCCTTCTCTAGGGCATTGGCTGAATTCGGCGCCGTCGTCCTGGTGGCCGGCAACATTCCGGGCAGGACGCTGATCGCATCGGTATTTATTTTTGGCGAGGTGGAGAGCGATAATCCGGCCGGAGCGGCTGCCGTATCGATTCTGCTTCTTACGCTCTCCTTCATGATCCTCTGGGTGATCAATGCCGTGCAGCAGAGGGGGAGACGAGCTTGAAACGATTATGGATCGGACTTACGTATGCCGTATTTATCATCCTGCTGATCATTCCCCTGTCCCGAATTGCGATCGGTGCGTTCGATAAGGGGCTGGACGGGTTTGCGGAGGGGCTGCTCAGGCCGGAAGCCCTGCATGCCCTGATGATGACGGGTCTGATTGTGGTATTCGTTACTTTTTTGAATGCGTTGTTTGGCATCATGATGGCGCTGTATCTGGTGCGGGCAAATTGGCTCAGCCGAAAGCTCAAGGGCATTCTGAACAGCATTGTCGACCTGCCTTACGCTGTTTCGCCGGTCATCGGCGGTTTGATGATTGTGCTGCTGCTGGGACCCGACAGCATCATCGGCGGTTTTTTTGAAGGGATCGGGTTTAAGGTGGTGTATGCGTTCCCCGGCATGGTGATTGCGACGCTCTTCGTCACGTTCCCGCTGATGGTTCGCGAGGTCATGCCCGTCCTGCAGGAGATCGGAAACGATCAGGAGCAGGCGGCCGCGACGCTTGGGGCTTACGGGTGGACCACGTTCGTGAAAGTAACGTGGCCTTCCATCCGGTGGGCCGTCGTATACGGCCTGGTGCTCACGGTAGCCCGTTCATTGGGCGAGTTCGGCGCCGTGCTGGTGGTCTCCGGCAACATCATGAACAAAACCCAGACGGCCACGACGCTTGTGTATCAGGACGTGGAGAATTTCAACGTGGCTGCGGCGAATGGAGTGGCGCTGGTACTGGCCGCCTTCTCCGTAGGTCTCTTGCTGCTGATGGAATGGGCCAAAAAAAGAAAGGATGTGCATTGATATGCATGTGGAAGTTCGCGATCTGAACAAGCATTTCGGTACGTTTCACGCCGTCAAGAATGTCAGCTTCGAGATTGAAAAGGGACATCTGATCGGGCTTCTGGGGCCCAGCGGAGGCGGTAAAACCTCCATCCTGCGCATGCTGGCCGGGCTTGAGAATCCGGATTCCGGACAAATCTCCTTTCATGGCCAAGTGGTCAATGACCTGCCGCCGCAGGAGCGCGGCATCGGCTTTGTGTTCCAGAACTATGCCTTGTTTAAGCATATGACCGTGTTTGACAACATCGCTTTCGGCTTGAAGGTGAAGAAGGCCGCCAAGGCCAAAATCAAAGACCGGGTGATGGAGCTGGTTGAACTGACGGGCTTGAAAGGCTTCGAGAGCCGTTATCCGCACCAGTTATCGGGCGGACAGCGCCAGCGCGTAGCCTTTGCCAGAGCGCTTGCGCCCGAGCCGCAGCTGCTCTTATTGGATGAACCGTTCGCCGCCATCGATGCGAAGATCCGCCAAGAGCTGCGCTCCTGGCTTCGCGAGCTGATCGAGCGGGTCGGCATCACGTCGATTTTTGTTACGCATGACCAGGATGAGGCGATTGAAGTCGCGGACGAAATCATGATCATTAATCAGGGGCGCGTCGAGCAGAAGGGAACGCCGTGGGATATTTACAAGGAGCCGAAGACGCCGTTTGTCGCTTCCTTCATAGGCGAGTCCACCGTGATTTCAAGCGCTGCCGAACTGAAGGGATTTGAGGCAGCGGCTAACAAGAATGCGACGCGCGCATTAATTCGCCCGGAATATATCGAGATTGGAAGCGAGCATGATTTCAGCGTGCTGTCCGCCACGGAGACGGGGATCGTCCGCCATCTGCATTTCCGCGGCAGCGAGTGGCTCGTGGAGGTGGAGGTCAAGGGACATAAACTGATCACCTACCGGTCGCTGGAGAAGGAAACGCTGCAGCCGGGCCAAGAGGTCCGCGTCCTCGTTCACCGGGCATACCTCTTTAACGACGAGCACAGCTGGATCGAGGAAAATCGCCTGAAGGTCGATCCGATGCCGATTATGATCTGATGATTCTAAATAACGAAGGGAAGTGGATTCATGCGGATCTTGAATATGAAACGAACCTCATTCCTGCAAGTGGGCATGGCGCTTCTCTTCAGTTTGCTTATCGCAGGATGTGCCGATGATCAGTCCGTCAATGAAGATGCGATGTCGCAGCCGGGCGAGCGAACGATCGTGCTGGGCGCGTACAGCGTAGCCAGGGATGCCTTGTCCGAGATTATCCCCGCTTTTCAAGCCGAGTGGAAGGCACAGACGGGAGAAACCATTCGTTTTCAGGAATCCTACGAGGCCTCCGGAACACAGGCGCGCGCCATTACGGGCGGGTTTGAGGCTGACGTCACGCTGCTTGCCATGGAAGGGGATGTCGATAAACTCGTCAGGGCAGGGCTCGTCGACAAGGCGTGGAAATCCCAGCCTTATAACGGCATGGTGACACGCTCGATTGTCGTTCTCGGTACCCGCGCAGGTAACCCGAAAGGGATACGGGATTTTGACGATCTGACCCGATCGGACGTCAAGGTGCTGTATCCGAATCCGAAGACCTCGGGCGGGGCGCAGTGGGACATCAACGCGATTTACGGCGCCGGCCTGAAACAATCGGAAGAGAATGGAAAGCGTGATCCTGCCGAAGCGAAAGCCTTCCTTGAAGCGGTTCACCGCAATGTGGAGTCGCTCGATAAAAGCGGGCGGGCTTCGATGGCGGCTTTTGAATATGGGGTCGGGGATGTGATCGTTACGTATGAGAACGAGCTGCTAGCCCGGATTGCCCAAGGCGTCCAGTATGACATTGTTGTACCGCAGCATACGATGCTGATCGAGAATCCAGCCGCAGTCGTGGAGCGGTTTGCGAAGAAACACGGCACTGAGGATGTATCGGCGGCTTTTGTGGAGTACTTGCGTACGCCGGAGGCGCAGAACATCTTCGTGAAGCATGGCTTCCGTCCCGTCGAGGAATCGGTGCATGAACAGACGAAGGAGCGGTTTGCCAACCCGCCGGGGCTGTTCGACATCGAGTATCTGGGCGGATGGGACCAGGTGCGCGAGACGCTGTATTCGAAGCGAGGGGTTTGGTATCAGGTGCTGGCAGGGCTGTGATGCTCGGTGGTATATGGAGCGATTGATAGGTTCATGAGGGGTCGTCGCGTGCTGAGTTGCGTATCATCCATGGCCCGTCGGCGACAAAAAAAGATAAAGCGAGCCGTTCAGGATATCCTGAACGGCTCGCTTATTTGTACGTACAGAACGAACATTAGCATTCGTCTGAATGACGCCTCCTATTTTTGCAAATATGCCACGTATACGGATTATTCCGTACCATCTTGCTCTATACGGTTGCTTTGCGCGCTTCCCATTCTTCTCGCAGAATGCCCATGCGAATGGAGTCGTAATAGACGCCGTCGTAATACCGGCACTTTCGCATACGGCCTTCGAGCTGCATGCCCACCTTTTCCGCACAGCGCATCATTCGCGGATTGCCGGACCAGGTCGTAATGCCGACACGGGCGATGGTGAGGTTTTGGAACAGGCAATCCACCCACAACGACAGTGCTTCCGTACCGTACCCGCCGCTCCAACGGCCCGGGTCATAAATCAGGATGCCGGCTTCCAGCCAGCGCGAGGCCTCATGCTCCCAATAGAACGTGACGATGCCAATCGTTGTGCCCTCGGCTTCGATGAGCAGATCGCTCGGAAATTGATCGGTTTCGAAGTCGGCATTCCACTGCGTTTCAAAAATTTCGTAGGAAATCTGCTTGAGCGGGAAATAAGGGGCGTCGTATTTTTTCCATTCCGGGTTCTTCGTGCCATAGATCAGATTATATAGAACAGGGGTATCCTCAGGTTTCCTGGATCGCAGCGTCACTTTGCTGCCTTCAAGACGGATTTTTTGCATATGTAGAAAATTCCTTTCGCTCTGCATGTCTTTTAGGTATGTTGCTGGAACTCATCTATTCATTGTAGCGGTGATGAAGTGGATTGCCAACTGAATTTGGATAAATGATCCTTTATATGAAACATTAGGAGTGTCGATTCCGTCAATAGCAGATAGATCAAAAATCTGGCATTGAAGGGGGACAAGGTGATGCGGAAAAAAAAGATACTCACAGGCCTATGCTTGCTTGTTGGGCTTACCGCCTGCGCTCAGGACAGCGGGATCCAGCCGGGGGAACCGCAGGGCATTGCGCATAAGCAGACCAAAGTGAAGGAATTGTCGGCGCAGGAACGCAAAGAGGTATTAGGCAAGGTGGATGCCGGCATGGTGAAAGCGCAGAATGATTTTGGTTTACGGTTGCACCAGGCGTTATCGGATAACCCTGAGTACACGAGCGATAACCTGATTATTTCTCCATACAGCATCACGCAGGCCTTGGCACTGGCTTATAACGGGACCGCGGGCGATACGGCTGCCGAGATGGCCGACATGCTGGGCTGGAGGGGCATGAATGATGCAGGCATCAATGAAGGCAACCGCCAGCTGCGCTCCTTGCTGGAGAACGGAGGCGGCGTCGTGCTGAACGTGGCCAATTCCGTTTGGCACCGGCCAGGTCTTAAGCTGAAGGAGGCTTATGTGGAAGCCGTAAAGGACAGTTACGGCGCGGAGGTCAGGGAGACGGACCTTCAGCAGGAGGACGCGATGCATGCAATTAACCAATGGGTGAAAGACAAAACCAGCGGCATGATCCCTAAGATATATCATGAGCCGCCAGGCGGCGTTGCGGTCCTGATCAATGCCATATATTTCAACGGCGGGTGGACGGATGAATTTGATCCGGCAAATACCGTGGATGAAGAATTTACGCTATCTGACGGCACCACTCAACAAGTCCCGATGATGAAGAGGGAAGATAGATACAGCTATAAAGAAGGAGAGTCCTGGCAGGCCATCCGGATTCCATATGGAGATGGCCGCATGCACATGCTGGTCATCCTGCCGAAGGAATCCTCCACGATCGATAAGCTGCATCGGCAGCTGTGGAAGGATGCGTCCGTCTGGAAAGGCGATTACTCGTTCGAAACGGTTCAGCTCAGTCTGCCCAAGTTTAAGGCGGAGCAGAGCTTCGAGCTTCCGGATGCCCTTAAGAGCCTTGGCATGGTCAAGGCATTCGACGCCGCCGAGGCTGATTTTAGCAAAATGGCCGAACAAGGAGATGGATTTTGGATCGATCATGTCACACACCAGACGATAGTCGATGTCAGCGAAAAAGGGACAAAGGCCGCAGCTGTGACAGCGGTGGGAATAACGGAAAGCGCCGAGCCTACCGAGCCGATCGCCATGAAGATCAACCGCCCTTTTTTCTTTGCCATTGAAGATCGGGACACGGGTGCATGGTTATTTATGGGGTCTGTTTTGAAACCGTAGCATATACTATACCAACATTCGCCTGCCATAATTTTCACCCAAAAATAGGCAACTTTGTTATAATGGTCGAATAAGACTAAAATGTATAACAAAGGGAGAATAGGATGTGCCTATGACCATACCGAAGCCGAATTTATTCATAGGTTCTTCCAGAGAGGCCATCAAGTATGCAAGGGCGATCCACGAACAGATCAAACGCTCCGCCCAAGTGACGCCTTGGTACGGAGGTACGTTCGGAGCGAATATGTATACGATGGAAGCTTTGGAGAAGCAGCTGGCGTCCAGTGATTTTGGTGTGTTCGTCTTTTCTCCGGATGATGTGGCGCTCATTCGAGGCAAACATGTATTTGTTACCCGCGACAACACGTTGTTTGAGATGGGGCTGTACTGGGGAAGGCTCGGACGGCGAAGGGTATACTGCATCATTCCGGATCAGGTAGAGGCAGACAGCAGTTCCGTTCAAGACGTGATCGTTAAGGATTATCACCTACTCTCCGACCTGCAGGGCATTACGCTGCTCGAATACGAGCTTCGAAGCGACGATGATTACAAATCTGCCGTCGATGTCGCCTGCGGACATATTCTGAGCGCGATCGAAACCGAAGGATTCTATAACAACCCGAGCACATTGATTGAACAGAAGGATGCGGAGCTGAGACGCAAGCAAAGCGTGCTGCATTTTTTCTGGGAATATAACCGAAACGTGCATGTGAGCGATGAAGCGGAAAAATATCATGCACTGAGTGAAGCCGTCCGAAACTCCTTGCTCCCGCCGGCTGCAGGGGATTTCCGGGTGACCGGCGCAGCCTTTTGGGGACGAAGGGATGAAGGCATTGCCCAAATTGGGGGTAATGTAGGTAAAGGACGGTATTTCCCGTTCGATGGGAAAAAGGATCATTCGCCAAGCAACCAGTCGATTTACGTGATTGATGTCTATAATAGTGGAAAATGGGCATTTTATCACGAAGAGGAAGTTGCGCAGGTGTATGTGTTCTGCTATCCTTTAGGTGTAAATCATGTATTGTCCGTGCATTTTACGGGACATGAGATTCTTACGGATGAAGATCTCGCGGAGGTTGTGGAACAGAATCGTGAGCTGCTTCGTACCATCAGGCATTTAGTTGGAGGGGATTCGTCGTGAGCAGGAATGAGAAGAAGAGAACGTCAGGTCATCCGCAGGGGTCCGCCAATGGCAGCAGCTGGGTGGTTCGGGGGCCCGTACCGATGATGAGTACGCTGAAATCCCGGAAGCGCTCGGTCAGACGCTCAAGCAAGAGCAGTGTATATGTCGGTCCTTCCGTGGAAGGTGTGGATAAGAAGTACGTCAAGGTCATCAGCGGAGCTGTTGACGATAATAAGCCCTCGTTTGCTTAATGAATTGCTATCATAAACGTATCGTATGGCAGGAATGACGAAAGACCGTCCGGGATGAGCCCGGCGGTCTTTGTTTTTTTCTTCGTGCGCTAATACAATAAAAGGGACAAGGTTTGCTTAACCGTGAAGGAATCAATACATAAAAATGGGGGATGCGTGTGAGCGGAGATACATTAACTTTTCTGGGAACCGGGGATGCGATGGGCGTCCCGCGGGTATATTGCGATTGCGGAGTATGCACGGAAGCGAGGAGTACGGGCGTGAAC